>JADGRJ010000307.1 GCA_017881025.1 Rhizobacter sp.
CAGGTCGGCACGCGTCGCGACAGCGACGCCGACCGTGCTGGGCGCTGCACCGCGGCCGCCGCGGCCGCCGCCGGCGCCGGGGCCGCCCGGACCGCCGCCGCCGGCCGCGTTGCGCTCCGCGCCCGAGGCGCCCGACGCGGCTGAGGCGGCGCCGCCCGCCCCGCCCGGGCTTTCGGGCGACCGATGGATCAGGTACCAGGCGAGCGCGGCGAGACCGATCAGCGCGGCGACGGCGATCACCGCGCCGAGGCCGCGCCGACCTGCCGACAGCGCGCGCCGCGGCGGCGCCGGCGGCGGAAGGGGTCGAGCGTCGGTCGGCGGTTGGTCCATGCGGGGCGGTCGGCGGTGGGGGCCGCGAAGGCTAACAAGACGGCGAGCATGCCGCAGCGCGCGAACGACCAGCGGCGGTCGGTCGCGACGTCGCATGTTTCAGAGCAATCCCGGTGCCTTCTCTCGTGCAAGGCGGCGCGAGGGGCAAACCCGGTGTTGACGGCGCAACCGCGGCGAAACTATTCTTTACCCGTCCGGTCGAGGCCAGCGTCGCGTACCGCCCCACCCCACCGCCGCGGAGACCTCCCCATGACCGATCGACTCGCCGGCAAGACGGCCTTCATCACGGCCGCCGGCCAGGGCATCGGCCGCGCCACCGCCGAAGCCTTCGTCCGCGAAGGCGCGCGCGTCATCGCCACCGACATCAACGACGAGCTGCTCGCCGACCTCGCGCGCGCCACCGGCTGCGAAACGCGCCGCCTCGACGTCACCGACGCGAGCGCGGTGCTCGCCGCGAGCATCGAGGCGAACGCCAAGAGCACCGTCAACGTTCTCTTCAACGGCGCCGGCTACGTCCACGCCGGAACGATCCTCGAGTGCGACGAGCTGGCGTTCGACTTCTCGTTCGACCTCAACGTGCGCGCGATGTACCGCCTGATCCGCGCCCTGCTGCCGCCGATGCTGAAGGCGGGCGGCGGCTCGATCATCAACGTCGCCTCGGCGGCATCGAGCATCAAGGGCGTGCCGAACCGCTTCGTCTACACGGCGACCAAGGCGGCGGTGATCGGCATGACGAAGTCGATCGCCGCCGACTTCATCACCCAGGGCGTGCGCTGCAACGCGATCTGCCCGGGCACCGTCGAGTCGCCGTCGCTGCGCCAGCGCATCGAAGCGCAGGCGAAGGCGAGCGGCCAGACGCTCGCGCAGGTCGAGGCCGCCTTCGTCGCGCGCCAGCCGATGGGACGGCTCGGCACGACGGCCGAGATCGCCGCCCTCGCGGTCTACCTCGCGAGCGACGAGTCGGCGTTCACGACCGGAACGACGCAGGTCATCGACGGCGGCTGGTCGAACTGACGCCGGGCGCACGGCGCCGCCGGGTGCCCGCTCGGGCAACCGGGCCTAAACTTCATCCCCCGCCATCGAGGAAGAGCAATGAAGCTGATGCGATACGGCGCCAAGGGCGCGGAGAAACCGGCGCTCGTCGACGCGCAAGGCACGGTGCGCGACTTGTCGGCGGTCGTTCCCGACATCACCGCGCAGACGCTGCGGCCGGAAAACCTGAAGCGCCTCGCCGAGCTCGACGCGAGCAAGCTGCCGGCCGTGGCCAACCCGGGCCGGATCGCGCCGCCATGGAGCGGCTGCGCCAAGTTCATCTGCATCGGCCTCAACTACTCGGACCACGCCGCCGAGACCGGCTCGCCGATCCCGAAGGAGCCGATCATCTTCATGAAGCCCACCAGCGCGCTGGTCGGCTGCAACGACGCCGTCGTCATCCCGCAGGGCTCGAAGAAGACCGACTGGGAGGTCGAGCTCGGCGTCGTCATCGGCACGATGGCGCGCTACGTCGACAAGGCCGACGCGCTCAAGCACGTCGCCGGCTACTGCGTCGTCAACGACGTCTCCGAGCGCGAGTACCAGCTCGAGCGCGGCGGCACCTGGGACAAGGGCAAGGGCTGCGACACCTTCGGCCCGGTCGGCCCGTGGATGGTCAGCGCCGACGAGGTGAAGGACCCCCAGGCGCTCGCGATGTGGCTCGACGTCAACGGCCAGCGGCGCCAGAACGGCACGACCGGGACGATGATCTTCGGCGTCGCCGAGCTCGTCGCCTACTGCAGCCGCTTCATGACGCTCTGGCCGGGCGACCTCATCACCACCGGAACGCCGCCCGGCGTCGCGATGGGAATGAAGCCGACGCCGGTGTACCTGAAGCCCGGCGACGAGATGCGCCTCGGCATCGCCGGCCTCGGCGAGCAGCGCCAGAGGGTCTACGCGTGGGACCCGAAGCTGATCGACAGCTGATCGACAGTCACAGAAGTCTTTAGGCGGATGCTCGATCCCGGCGGCCGATGCTGCCGGGATCAGCACGCGCGACGGTGTGCAACGGACCGCTTGGCTGCCGGCCTTCCTGGCCTTCTGCGACGCAGAACGCTCACACGCGGCGCTCGACTACAGCCTGCCCCCGGACTCGGCGCGACGAACCCAGCAACTCAACATCCAAACGTCCTTCGCCACCGACTTCCGGTCGCGCAGCTTACGGACCCGTCTTGCGCTGAATCAACTCCGCGCCGCGCGCCAGGACTACCTTTGGCAGGTTGCTATTGCAAAGGCACGGTCATGACGGTCAAGCAGCTCCTCTTTCGCGAAGAAGCGCGCGACAAGATCAGGCGCGGCATCGGTGTCCTCGCCGACGCCGTCAAGGTGACGCTGGGTCCGCGCGGCCGCACGGTGATTCTCGACAACGAGTTCGGGCCGCCGCAGATCGTCAACTCGGGCGTTGTCGTCGCCCGCTCGATCGAGCTCGAGGATCGGTTCGAGAACATGGGGGCGCAGCTGCTGCGCGAAGTCGCGGCGCGCACCAGCGAGATGGCCGGCGACGGCACGACGACGGCGACCGTGCTCGCTCATTCGATGATCGAGGAAGGTCTCAGGTACCTCGCTGCCGGAATGAACCCGATGGACCTGAAGCGCGGGATCGACGCGGCTGTCGAGGCCGTCGTCGCCGAACTGAAGCGGATCGCCCAGCCGTCGACGACCTCGCAGGAGATCGCCCACGTCGCCGCGATTTCGGCCAACAACGACCGTTCGATCGGCGACCTGATCGCGCGCGCGATGGACAAGGTCGGTCGCGAAGGCGCGGTCACGATCGAGGACGGCTCGGGCCTCGTCAGCGAGCTCGAGGTCGTCGAGGGCCTGCAGTTCGACCGCGGCTACCTATCGCCCTATTTCGTCAACAACGCCGAGAAGCAGGCAGCGGTGCTCGAGAATGCGGCGATCGTCCTGTGCGACGAGAAGCTCTCGACCGTCAAGGACCTGGTGCCGCTGCTCGAGGCGGCGGCGCAGGCCGGCTCGCCGCTGCTCGTCATCGCCGAAGACATCGACGCCGACGCGCTGGCGACGCTGGTCGTCAACACCGTGCGCGGCGTCGTCAAGACATGCGCCGTCAAGGCGCCAGGCTTCGGCGACCGCAGAAAGGCGATGCTGCAGGACCTGGCGGTGCTGACCGGGGCGACCGTGATCTCCGCCGAGCTCGGCCTGAGCCTCGCCAAGGCGAAGCCCGAGAGCCTCGGCCACGCGCGCCGCATCGAGGTCGGCAAGGACAGCACGACGATCATCGGCGGCGCCGGCGACGCCGCGGCGATCCGCGACCGCATCGCCGCGATCCGCAAGGAGCGCGAGGCGGAGACGAGCGAGTACGACCGCAAGCAGCTCGACGAGCGGATCGCCAAGCTTTCCGGAGGCGTCGCTCTGGTCAAGGTCGGCGCGGCGACCGAGACCGAGCTGAAGGAACGCAAGCTCCGCGTCGAGGACGCCCTGCACGCGACCCGCGCGGCCGTCGAGGAAGGCATCGTGCCCGGCGGCGGCGTGGCCCTGCTGCGCTCGCGCGGGGTTCTGGCGACGCTCGCCTCGCCGAACATCGACCACGCGTCGGGCGTGAAGATCGTCCTGCGCGCGCTCGAGGAGCCGCTGCGCCGCATCGTCAGCAACGCCGCCGACGACGCGTCGGTCGTGCTGAACAAGGTGGACGAGTCGAAGCAGCAAAGCTTCGGTTACAACGCGGCGACACGCCAGTACGGCGACCTGATCGAGATGGGCGTGATCGATCCGGCGAAGGTGACGCGCCTCGCGCTGCAGAACGCGGCGTCGATCGCCAGCCTGCTGCTCACGACCGACTGCATGATCGCCAACGCCCCGAAGAAGGCGGCCCACTCGTTGCCCGAGTCGAACCCCGAGATGTACTGAGCCGTCGCCCCTGGGTCGGATTGCGGCAGTGCGAGCTGACGACCTGGCGGCGGCAGATCCGCGCGTCGCTCATGAATCTCCGCGCTGCGGTGGATCGCCCTTGAATGCTTAGCAGCGCGGGTCGCCGCTTGGCAATTTGCGCCGGATCAAGCGACGCCTCGACGTCCGTGCCAACCTGTCAGTCGTCGATCTCCCGTCGACTCCGTCCATCGAGCCCGCCATGAATCGCATCTTC
>JADGRJ010000308.1 GCA_017881025.1 Rhizobacter sp.
CCACTCCGGCAAGTCCGGCGCCGCCAAGTCCGGCAAGCGAGTCCGCCGCGCCATCCCGTAAAGTGGCGCCTCCCCTGTCCCGCCTCCCCTGTCCCGATCCCGGAGCCGCCATGACCTCGCACCGTTCGATCCTCGCCCCCTGGGCCCGCACCCTGGCACTGCTCGCGGCCGCATTCGCGTTCGCGGTGCCGCAGCAGGCGGCCGCGCAAGCGAAGAAGGACAGCGTCGTCCTCGGCATGGTGCTCGAGCCGGCGCCGGGGCTCGACCCGACCGTCGCACCGGCGGCGGCGATCGGCGAGGTCGTCCACCTGAGCGTGCTCGAGGGCCTGACCAAGATCAACATGGACGGCAAGATCACGCCGCTCCTCGCCGAGAGCTGGTCGACCGACCCCGACGGCAAGGTCTACACCTTCAAGCTCAGGAAGGGCGTGAAGTTCCACGACGGCGAGGCGTTCGACGCCAGCGACGTCAAGTTCAGCTTCGAGCGCGCCAAGGCGCCGGGCTCGACCAACAAGGCGAAGAAGGCGGTGTTCGACAACATCAGCCGCATCGACACCCCCGATCCGTCTACGGTGATCGTCGTCCTCAACAACGCCGACGGCAACTTCCTGTTCCGCATGGGCGAGAACACCGCGGTGATCCTCGACCCGAAGAGCGCGCCGACGACGGCGACCAAGCCGATCGGTACCGGCCCGTTCAAGTTCGACGCGTGGGCCAAGGGCTCGTCGATCACGCTGGTCAAGAACGACCAGTTCCGCGACTCTGGCAAGGTAGCGATGAAGAAGGTGACTTTCCGCTTCATCAACGACCCGGCGGCGCAGGTCGCGGCGCTGCTCGCCGGCGACATCGACGGCATGCCGCGCTACGGCGCGCTCGAGTCGCTCAAGCAGTTCCAGGGCGATCCGCGCTTCTCGGTGAACGTCGGCGGCACCGAAGGCAAGACGATCATGACGATCAACAACAAGAAGAAGCCCTTCGACGACGTTCGCGTGCGCCGCGCCCTCGCCGCGGCGATCGACCGCAAGGCGATCATCGACGGCGCCCAGGAAGGCTTCGGCGTGCCGATCGGCAGCCACATGGTGCCGAGCGACGCCGGCTATGTCGACCTCACCGGCGTCAACCCGTACGACCCGGAGAAGGCGAAGGCGCTGCTCAAGGAAGCCGGCGTGACGACGCCGCTCAACGTGACGCTGACGCTGCCGCCGCCGGCCTACGCGCGAAAGGGCGGCGAGATCATCGCCTCGCAGCTCGCCAAGGTCGGCGTCGTCGCCAAGATCGAGAACGTCGAGTGGGCGCAGTGGCTCTCGGGCGCGTTCAAGGGCAACTTCGACCTGACCGTGATCAGCCACGTCGAGCCGCTCGACTTCGACCGCTACGGCGACACGAGCTACTACTACGGCTACGACTCGAAGGCCTACCGCGACCTGCTCACTGCCTACAACACGACGGCCGACCAGAAGACGCGCCTCAAGATCCTCGGCGACATCCAGCGCCAGCTCGCCGCCGACAGCGTCAACGCCTACCTGTTCCAGCTGCCGCAGTTCGCGGTCGCCAACAAGCGGCTGAAGGGCCTGTGGAGCAGCTCGCCGATCTTCGCCAACGACCTCGGCGCGCTCACCTGGCAGTAGGCGCGGCGCGCATCGCGCACCGCCCGCAGCGATGACCCGTCTGCACGAGCTCTCGGCGACCGAGCTGATCGCCCGCTATCGCGAGCGCTCGCTCTCGCCGGTCGAGGTGACGCGCGCCGTGCTCGACCGCATCGCCGCCTGGGAGCCGCACCTGCACGCGACCTACGCGCTCGACGCCGACGCCGCGCTCGCGTCGGCGCGCGTCTCGGAAGCGCGCTGGCTCCGCCACGTCAGCGCGGGCGAGAACGTCGGCGCGCTCGAAGGCGTTCCGGCGATGATCAAGGAGAACATCGCCACCACCGGGACGCCGGTGCCGCTCGGCACGGCGGCGACCGAGCTGGTGCCAGCGCTGCGCGACGCGCCGCCGGCGGCGCGGCTGCGCGAAGCCGGTGCGGTGGTCCTCGGCAAGACCACTATGCCCGACTACGGGATGCTGTCGTCGGGACTGTCGAGCTTCCACGGCCTGACGAAGAACCCGTGGGACCTGGCCAGGAACCCGGGCGGCAGCAGCGCGGGCGCGGCCGCCGGCGTCGCCGCCGGCTACGGGCCGCTCCACCTCGGCACCGACATCGGTGGCTCGCTGCGATTGCCGGCGGGATGGTGCGGAATCTTCACCTTGAAGCCGAGCCTCGGCCGAATCCCGATCGACCCGCCGTACGCCGGCCGCGTCGCCGGGCCGATGTCTCGCACCGTCGCCGACGCGGCGCTGATGATGGGCGTTCTCGCGCAGCCCGACGATCGCGACACGACGAGCCTGCCGACGCAATCGATCGACTGGCAGCGCCTCGAGCGCGACGTCGCCGGCCTGCGCATCGGCCTGATGATGGACGCCGGCGTCGGCCTGCCGGTCGATGCCGAGGTCGCCGCCGCCGTCGAGGCCGCGGCGAAGCAGTTCGAGGCCGCCGGCGCGCGCGTCGAGCGCATCGCGCCGTTCATGACGCGGACGATGTTCGACGGCATGGACGACTTCTGGCGCATGCGCGCCTGGCTCGACATCTCGGCGCTGCGCGAGGAGCGCCGCGCCCGCATCCTGCCGTTCATCGTCGCCTGGGCGAAGCGCGGCGCGACGCTGTCGGGCGAGCGCGTCTTCCGCGGCTACAGCCAGATGGCGGCGATGCGCGACGCCGCCGTTGCCGCCTGCCGGCCATACGACGTCGTCCTCTCGCCGACCTCGCCGATCGTCGCTTACGCGGCTGAGCTGCCGAGCCCGACCGACGATCCGGAGCGGCCGTTCGAGCACATCGCCTTCACGCTCGCCTTCAACATGAGCGAGCAGCCTGCGGCGAGCATCGACTGCGGCCAGACCGCCGCCGGCCTGCCGATCGGCCTGCAGATCGTCGGCCGCCGCCACGACGACCTCGGCGTGCTGCAGATGGCGCGCGCGTGGGAAGCGATGCGGCCCGCGCCGGCGCCGTGGCCCGAGCCGCCGGCGCCCTGAGCGAGCGATGACGCGGCGCGACCCGCGCGGCAATCCGGTCTCGACCGAGTCCGCGGCCGCGCTCGACGCCAGCGAGCACGCGCTCTGGCGAATGATGTCGTTCTACGGCACGCCGATCGACGACCTCGACGCGGCGATCGGCGCCGACCCGGGATGGCCGCTGCCGCGCCTGATGAAGGCGGGCTTTCTGCTCAGCCTCACCGAGCCGTCGCTCGTCGCCGAGGCGACGGCGCTGCTCGACGCGGCCGCGTCGCTCGTCGATCACGACAACGAGCGCGAGCGCGGCCACCTCGCCGCGTTGCAGCGACTCGTCACCGGCGACTGGGCCGGCGCCGGCGCGGCCTGGGGCGAGATCCTGCGCATCCATCCGCGCGACGCGCTCGCCTTGCAGTGGGCGCACCTGTTCGACTTCTACCGCGGCGACGCAGCGGGGCTTCACGACCATGTCGACGCAGTCCTGCCGTCGTGGCCCGACGACGACGTGCTCCATCCCTACGTCCTCGCCCTGCACGCCTTCGGCCTCGAGGAGTCGGGGCGTTACGCCGAGGCCGAGGCGACCGGCCGGCGCGCGCTCGCCGGCGCTGCGCGCGTGCCGTGGGCGATCCATGCCGTGGCCCACGTGATGGAGATGCAGGGCCGCCACGAGGAGGGCGCGCGCTGGATGGGCGAGTGGCGCCGGCACTGGGGCGCGCGCGAGGGCGACGGCAGCCCGGAAGGCGGCGCCGAGCCGAACGGCTTCGCCGGCCACCTCGGCTGGCACGAGGCGCTGTTCGCGCTCGAAGGGCTCGACACCGCGACGGCGCTGCGCGTTTTCGACGCCTACCTCGACGCGAGCCGGATCGAGATCACCTTGCAGCGCGTCGATGCCGCATCGATGCTCTGGCGCCTGCACCTGCTCGGCGCCGACGTCGGCGATCGCTGGCAGGCGCTCGTCGCCGGCTGGCCGCTCGACGCGGCGACCGCGGGCCGGTCGGTGTTCAACGACACGCACGCGACGATGGCCCTGATCGGTGCCGGCGCGACGGCGCAGGCGCGCGACTGGGTCGCGCTCTCGATCGACGGCGCCGAGCGCCGCCCCGGCTGGAACCGCGACGTCTCGCGCGAGCTCGGGGCGCCGCTCCTGCGCGGCCTGCTCGCGTTCGGCGCCGGCCGCCACGGCGACGCTACCGCGGCGATCGCGCCGCTGCGCGACCGGCTCGCCCGCATCGGCGGCAGCCACGCGCAGCGCGACGTCATCGAGCTGACGCTGCTCGCCGCCGCCGCGCAGGGCGTCGACCGCGGCGCCGGCCGCGCGCTGCTCGCGGCGCGCACGCGCGCCAAGCCGGCGACGCCGCTCAGCGAGCGGTGGTCGCGCGCGCTCGCTTGACGGCTCGGCA
>JADGRJ010000086.1 GCA_017881025.1 Rhizobacter sp.
AACGAAGAGCGTCGGTCCGACCGGCGGCGTGATCAGGCCGATGCCCGAATTGACGAGCAGGATCATGCCGAAGTGGACCGGGTCGATGCCGAACTTGAGGATCACCGGCAAGAGGATGGGCGTGCAGATCAGGATCATCGGCGCCATGTCCATGAAGGTGCCGAGCGCGATCAGCAGGATGTTGATCATCATCAGCAGCTCGTACTTGTTGCTGGCGACGCTCAGGAAGAACTGGGTCGCCCGCGCCGGCACCTGCATCAACGCCATCATGTAGCCGAAGGCGGCGGAAAAGCCGATCAGCATCATCACCATCGCGACCATCTTGGTGACGCGGTGGAGCAGCATCGGCAGCTCGGCCCAGCGGTAGTCGCGGTAGACGAACATCGTGATGCAGAACGCGTAGAGGCACGCGACCGCCGCCGACTCGGTCGGCGTGAAGACGCCGCTCAGGATGCCGCCGAGGATGATGACGACGGTGACCAGTCCCCACAGCGCCTCGACCGCGATCTTGCCGGCCTGGCGCAGCGTCACCGGCTCGCCCTTCGGGTAGCCGCGCCGATACGAGAGGAGCAGGCACAGGCTCATGACGCAGGCGCCGAAAAGGAGGCCCGGCAGCACGCCGGCGAGAAAGAGCGACGCGACCGAGATCGTCCCGCCGGCGGCGAGCGAATAGAGGACGGCGTTGTGCGACGGCGGGATCAGCACCGCCTGCACCGAGCCGCAGATCGTCACGTTGGTGGCGAAGACCTTGGGGTAGCCCTGCTTGACCATCTGCGGGATCAGCACCGAGCCGATCGACGCGGTGTCGGCGACCGACGATCCCGAGACGCCGCTGAAGAAGGTCGAGGCGATGACGTTGACGAGCGCCAGGCCGCCGCGCACTGCGCCGACGAAGATGCGCGCCAGGTTGACCAGGCGCACCGCCATCCCGCCCTCGGCCATGATCGCGCCGGCGAGGACGAAGAACGGGATCGCGAGCAGCGAGAAGCTGTTGACGCCGCTCGAGACCTGGATCATCACCGCCTCGAGCGGCACGTCGATCCAGAGCGCGCCGAGGATCGCGGCGAGGCCGAGCGTGTAGGCGACCGGCATGCCGATCATGCACAGCAGCACGAAGGAGCCGAGCAGGATGGCGATGTCGATCATGGCGGCGTCACTCGGCGAGCGGTTGGTCGCGATACATCACCGAGGTCAGCGGCGGCATGCCGAGCCATAGCCGCTCGACGATGAAGAGCAGCGTGAACAGGCCGCCGAGCGGGATCGGCAGGTAGGTGATGCCGACCGAGAGCGTCGGGAACTCCGCGATCGTCTGGTTCCAGGTGACGCGCACGAGCTGCGTGCCGTAGATCAGCATGAAGAGCGCCGTCGCGACCATGGCAAGGTCGGCGAGGGTGAGCAGTGCCTTGCGCGCCGCCGGCGCGACCGCGTCGGTCAGCATCTGCACGCAGATGTGGACGTTGGCGCGGTACGCCGCGGCGCCGCCGACGAACGAGAACAGCACCATCGCCAGCACCGAGAACGGCTCCGGCCAGCTCGACGCCGAGTTCATGACGTAGCGCATGAACACGCCGTAGGGGATGACCAGCGTGATCGCCACCAGCGCGGTCGCCGAGACGACGATGCACGCCAGGTAGAGCCGCTCCATGGCGGCCGCGTAGGCGGCCTTCATGCGGCTACTTGGTCTCTTCGATTCGCTTCAGCAGGGCGGCGTACTTGACGCCGTATTTGTCGCGGATCGGCTGGGTCGCCTTGTAGAACGCTGGCTTGTCGGCCGGGACGAAGCTCACGCCCTTGGCCTTGAGGTCGGCCTCGGCGGTGATGGTCTTCTCGTCCCAGAGCTTCCTCTGCTCGAACTGCGCTTCGCGCGAGAGTTTCTTGAGCATCGCCTGATCGTCGGGCGTGAGGCCGTCCCAGGTGCGCTTCGAGAAGATGAAGATCTCGGGAATGATGAGGTGGCCGGTCAGGGTGTAGACCTTGCTGATGAGGTAGTGGTTCTGCGCCAGCAGCGTCGGCGGGTTGTTCTCGGCACCGTCGACGACGCCGGTCTCGAGCGCGCTGTAGAGCTCGTTGAAGCCCATCGCGACGCCGCTGCCGCCCATCGCGTTCATCGTCTCGACGAAGATCGGGTTGCCCATCATGCGGATCTTCTGGCCCTTCAGGTCGGCCGGGGTCGGCACCGGCTTCTTGCCGTAGACGTTGCGCACGCCGGCGTCCATCCAGCCGAGGGCGACGATCCGCGACGCCGGGTTCGAGTTGATCTTGTCGAGCAGCTCGGCGCCGATCGGGCCGTCGATCACCTTCCTCATGTGCGCCTCGTCGCGGAAGATGAACGGCAGGTTGAAGACGTTGAGGTCGTCGACGACCGGGCCCATCGCGCCGACCGAGATGCGGGCGATCTGCAGCGCGCCGACCTGCGCCTGCTCGATCATTTCCTTCTCGCCGCCGAGCTGCATCGAGGGATACATCTGGATCGAGATGCGCCCGTTGGTCTGCGCCTCGAGTTTCTTGCCCATGCGAACGATCGCCTCGACCGTCGGATAGCCGAGCGGATGCACGTCGGAGGCCTTCCAGACCACCTTCGACTGCGCCGACGCGGGCGCGCACAGCAGCGCCGCCGCGAGGCCGAGCAAGCCGGCAGCGAGCCGGGCGAGTTGACGTCTGACCATGTTCTCTCTCTCCTGTCGTCGGGTGGATCGGCGGTGCTTGTCGCGCAAGTCGTGCGCGTGGCCGCTGGCGGACAGGCGATGATGCGCCGGCAGTCGCGGGCGCCGCCTGGTCACCATCCCTGAGTTGTCCGGACGACCGCTCGCCCATCGGGCCCAGCGGGCCCGGCCCCTCCCTCGCGGAGGGAGGGGAGCGAAGCGGGGAGGGAGCAATCCTGAGCAGCAAGGCTGCCGCTGTAGCTTAGCTACAGCGGCAGCTCGGAGAAGTAGCGCCCGCCGTGAAAGATGAGCGGGCTGGCGCCCGGGCGGCGCGTGCACGACTCGACCTCGCCGACGAAGATGACGTGGTCGCCTTCCTCGTAGCGGCTGCGGTTGAAGCACTCGAACGCCGCTGCCGCGCCGTCGAGGAGCGGCACGCCGCTCGCGCCCGGGCGAAAGGCGACGCCGTCGAAGCGGGCGACGTCCTTGCTCGCGAAGCGCTCGGCGAGCGCGCGCTGGTCGGCGGCGAGGATGTTGATCGCGTAGTGCGAGCCGTGCGCGAACGCCGGCATCGAGCCGGCCTGGCGCGACAGGCTCCAGAGGACGAGCGGCGGATCGATCGAGACCGAGTTGAAGGAGTTGGCGGTGAGGCCGATCGGCTCGCCGTCGGCGGTGCGCGCGGTCACGATCGTCACGCCGGTCGCGAACATCGCGAGCGCGGCGCGGAAATCGTCGGCGCTGAAGGACGGGGGCGCGGCGCGCGAAGTTCGGGCCATTCGCGATTGTCGATGCTCGGCCGCGCCGGCGCCGGCGCGGGCCGGCGCGAAGCGCCACCTATCATCGAATCCTGGATCCGCAACGCCACCCGTCGCCCGCCTCGCGCCTGGACCTGAAGGCGCTGCACCGCCTCGCCGCGGTCACCGTCCTCGGCTTCGCCTCGGGCCTGCCGCTCGCGCTCACCGGCCAGGCGATGCAGGCGTGGCTCACCGCCGACGGCGTCGACATCGCGACGATCGGCTTCCTCAGCCTGGTCGGCCTGCCGTACACGTTCAAGTTCCTGTGGGCGCCGCTGATGGACCGCTTCGAGCCGCCGTGGCTCGGCCGGCGCCGCAGCTGGCTCGTCCTCACCCAGCTCGCGCTCGCCGGCGCGCTGTTCTGGATGGCGGCGACGCCGCCCGCGTCGGCGCTCGGCGCGTTCGCGCTCATCGCCGGCCTGGTCGCATGGCTCTCGGCGTCGCAGGACGTCGTCGTCGACGCCTACCGGACCGACCTGCTGCCCGCGGCCGAGCGCGGCTTCGGCTCGTCGCTGACGGTGCTCGGCTACCGCCTGGCGATGATCCTCTCGGGCGGCATCGCCTTCATCTGGGTCGACCCGCGCCAGGGCGGCGGCTGGAGCTGGCCCGAGGTCTACCGGGCGATGGCGCTCTTCATGGTCGGCGCCGCCGTCTTCTCGGCGCTGCTCGTGCCGCGCCTGGTCGGCGCGCCGAAGCCGTCGAGCGTCGCGAGGAACGACGTCCTCGGCTTTCTCGCTGTCGCCGCCGCGGTCGGCGCCGGGTTCGTCGTGACGCGCTACGCCTTCGCGCCGTGGGCGCGAGCGGGGGTCGCGCCGCTGCTCGCGGCGCAGGGAATCGCCGCGCCGCTGCCCGAGCGCTGGGCCGACCTGGTCGCGCTCTTCGCCGGCATCGCCGTGACGCTGCCGCTGGTCGCCTGGGCGGCGCGCAGGGCGCGCTTCGAGACCTTCCTCGGCAGCCTCGCGAGCTACTTCGCGCAGGCCGGCGCGCTGCCCTTCCTCGCCTTCATCGTCCTCTACAAGCTCGGCGACGCGTTCGCCGGCTCGTTGCTGACGCCGTTCCTGCTCCAGGCGATGCACTACAGCACGGCCGAGGTCGGCGTCGTCAACAAGGTGATCGGCCTCTGGCTGACGATCGCCGGCGCGCTGGTCGGCGGCGCGCTCATGATCCGGCTCGGCCTGTGGCGCTCGCTGATGCTGTTCGGCATCCTGCAGATGCTCGGCAACCTCGGCTTCTGGTGGCTCGCGCTGCACGGCCGCGACGCGCTGCCCGGCCTCGTCGTTCCGGCGTTCGACTGGGGCTTCGTCAAGCTCGCCGAGCCGACGCCGGTCGACGGTGGCCTCCTGATGGCGATCGCCAGCGAGAACATCACCAGCGGCATGGGCACGGCGGCGTTCGTCGCCTTCCTGATGAGCTTGTGCAACCGCCGCTTCAGCGCGACTCAGTTCGCGCTGCTGAGCGCGTTCGCGTCGATCGGCCGGGTCTGGGTCGGGCCGCTCGCGGGCGTTCTCGCGCAATCGATCGGTTGGCCCGCGTTCTTCCTCGCCTCGATCGTCGCCGCCGTGCCGGCGCTGGTCCTGCTGGCGCTGTTGCGGCGGCCGATCGATCTGCTCGAGCACGATCCGGACGATGCCGATGGACGTGACTGAAGCGAGGCCGTGACCGAACCGAAGCTCGACGAGCGAGGACATTGCCATTGCGCCGGCGGCGTGCCGGCGCCGGGACGGTTTCGCGCCGATCGGCGTCTGTTCGTCCGTCTCCTCGGCGCCGGCGGGGCCGCCTTCGCGGCCGCCGCGTTCGGCCGCGAGGGCGTCGACGTCGGACCGCCGTCGGTGTTCGCCAAGGCGGTGCCGGCCGAGCAGATCGAGCGCGCGGCGACGCGCCAGTACCTGGCCCTGATGCAGCAGACCGCGAGCCGCCGCAACCTGGCACCGAAGGATCACCCGCAGCTGAGCCGCCTGCGCGCGATCGCGGCGCAGATCATCCCGTTCACGTATGAATGGAACCCGCGCGCGCGCCACTGGCAGTGGGAGGTCAACCTGATCGGCAGCCCGCAGATCAACGCCTTCTGCATGCCGGGCGGCAAGATCGCCTTTCACTACGGCATCCTCGACCGGCTCAAGCTCGGCGACGACGAGGTCGCGATGGTGATGGGCCACGAGATGGCGCACGCCTTGCGCGAGCACGCGCGCGAGCAGATGGGCAAGAGCCTGGCGACGCGCGGCGCGGTCGAGATCGGCTCGGCGATCCTGGGCCTCGGCAACGGCGGCCGCCTGCTCGCCGACGCCGGCCGCCAACTCGCGACCTGGAAGTTCAGCCGCGACGACGAGAGCGAGGCCGACCTGATCGGCCTCGAGCTCGCGGCCCGCTCGGGCTACGACCCGCGCGCCGGCGTGACGCTCTGGCAGAAGATGGCTGCCGCCAACCAGCGCGCGCCGGTCGAGATGCTCAGCACCCACCCTTCGGGGCCGACGCGGATCGCCGATATCAAGGCGAACCTGGCGAAGGTCGAGGGGCTGTACGCGCGGGCCGAGAAGCCGGCGCAGCGGTTCGCGCCGCCGTAGCCGCTGACAGGCGGCCCTTCAGGCGAGGCTCAGGCGCGGCGCGAACCAGCCGGAGATCGGCATTGCCGCGTGACGGCGCAGCACGCCTTTGACGGGAGGCAGCACTGCGACCTGGCGCACCAGGGCGCGAATGCTTTCCGCGCCGGTCTTGGCACGCATGCTGCCGATCTGGCTGCGCACCGTCGAGATCGCGACGCCCAGGAGCACCGCGATCTGGGCGGGCGGCACGCCGTTGCAAAGCTCCTTCAGGACGCGGACCTCGGCGCCCGTGAGGCGGTGGATCCGCGCGAATCCCTGGACCGACAGCGATTCGCACATCTCGCGCTTGCCGAGGACGATGAGAACCGCGCGCGGGCCGTCGTCGGCGGCCTCGAGCGGCACGACCGAGACGCTGGTGCGATGCGTCTCCTCGCCCAGCGTCAGCAGCTTGCGCATGCCGCGCGTCGCCGCCGACGTCACCGCCTCGTGGAGCGGCGCGACATCGCGGGCCAGCCGGGCGCGAAGCTCGTTGCCGAGGAGCTGCAACGGGTGCAGATCGTCGAGCTCGACCTGCGCTGCGTCGTTGATGTGGACGATGTTCATGCCCTCGAAGAGCAGGACGATGCCGTAGTCGAGCTCGTCGAGGGCGCCGGCGAGCCATTGCCAGATCGGCGGAGGGACGCTGTGGCTCGGCAGCAAGCCTGGGGGGAACGAGGAGCTTCGGTGCCCGAGGGGTGTCATGGCGCTTCCTTCCCGGATGTCGATGAGAGAGGTCATGCGCCGAGGTTACGAAGCGGGCGTTCTCATGGGAGGTGAAGAAGACGAGCGCGTCGTGTGCAATATTCACATCGCTCCACAATCGCATCGTGTCAGCGCCGACGCCAACCTCCGACATGCTCGACGACGCACTGCTGCGCGAGATCGCGGGCAAGGGCGGGATCAAGCGCTACCCCGCGCATGCGATCCTGATCAACGAGGGCGATCCGAGCGACTCGCTGTACATCCTCCTCAGCGGCCGGGTCAAGGTCTATTCGACCAACCCGGAAGGCAAGGAAGTCGTCATCGCCATCCATGGCGTCGGCGAGTACATCGGCGAGCTTTCCCTCGACGGCGGCGTGCGCAGCGCCTCGGTCATGACACTCGAGCCGACGACGTGCTCGGTCGTGAGCGGCTCGAGCCTGCGCGAGTTCATCGCGGCGCACCCGGATTTCGCTTCGCACCTGATCCGAAAGCTCATCCGCTCAGTGCGCCAGGCGACCGAGAGCGTCAAGAGCCTCGCCCTCGAGGACGTCTACGCCCGGGTCGTCAGGCTCCTCACCGACCTGTCGGATCCGGGCCCGGACGGGCAGCGGCGCCTGCGCGAACGGCTGACCCAGCAGGGCATCGCCGACCGGATCGGCTCCTCGCGCGAAATGGTGAGCCGGATCTTCAAGGACCTCGGCACCGGCGGCTACATCGGCCAGGACGACGGGCGGATCGTCATCGTCAGGAAGTTGCCGACCGCCTGGTGACTCCGTGAATATGGCGCACGCTCGTTGCGCATTGCGACGCAGAACGTCGCCGCCATCGTTCCCTACAGTGACCGGCGTCGGAGGCAAGGCGCCACCGACGTTATTGGGGAAACATCATGCGCAAGGTCAGGTTCCGCTCGTTCATCTACGACGCCGTGTTCGTCGTGCTGATCATGGCCGCGGCGATGGCTTCGGCAGTGCTGGAGGCAGGTGCCGTGCTGGGCACGTTTCCGGCGCTCGATGTCGCGCCGGCGGCCCTCGCGGCGTCGTCGGACGCGATCCGACCCGCTGCCGCCGCGTCGTCGGTCGACGGTGCGCTGCTGAGCGTGGTCGCGCCGCGCTGAGGCGCTAGGCGAGCACGCCCAGCAGCCAGCGATCGAGGTCGGCGATCTCCGCCGCGCATATCGAATGCGGCATCGGGTACTCGTGCCACTCGACCGGGTGGCCGAGCGCGACCAGCGCGTCGCGCGACTGGCGCCCGCGGGCGATCGGGATCATCGGATCGCTCGTGCCGTGGGCGAGGAAGATCGGCGTGTCGCGGTTGGCGGCATGGCGCTCGGCCTCGGCCTTGGCGGCCAGCGGCAGGTAGCCCGACAGGCCGACCAGCCCGGCGAGGCGCTCGTCGTGGCGGAGCCCCGTCATCAGCGTCATCGCGCAGCCTTGGCTGAAGCCGGCGAGGACGATGCGGCCGGCAGGAACGCCGCGCGCCTTCTCGCGCGTGATCAGCGCCTCGACCAACGCCTGCGACTCGCGCAGGCCGGCCTCGTCTTCGCGCTGCAGGTGCGAGTCGAGGCCGAGGATGTCGTACCAGGCGCGCATCACGTAGCCGCCGTTGATCGTCACCGGCCGGGTCGGCGCGTGCGGGAAGACGAAGCGGACCGGACCGACCGCAGTGAGGTCCAGCTCGTGCGCGACCGGGACGAAGTCGTTGCCGTCGGCGCCCAGGCCGTGCAGGATGATCACCGAGGCGCGCGGTGCCGGTCCGGTCTCGTGTTCGATCGCTTCGAGGGTCATGTCGGTTCTCGGGTTCGGTGCGCGGATCGCGAGTCTCGCCCCTCCGTGGAGCAATTCGCGCGCCTTGTCGCGCTCACAGGGTGAAGTCGTAGTCGATCACCAGCGGCGCATGGTCGCTGAAGCGCTGCTCGAGGTAGATGTACTCGCGCGACGCCAGCGAGGCGACGGCGGGCGTCGCCAGGTGGTAGTCGAGGCGCCAGCCGACGTTCCTGGCGCGCGCCTGGCCGCGGTTGCTCCACCAGGTGTACTGCTCCGGGTGCGGGTTGAGCGTGCGGAACACGTCGACGAAGCCGAGCTCCTCGAACAGGCGCGTCATCCAGGCGCGTTCCTCGGGGAGGAAGCCGCTGTTCTTGCGGTTGCCGCGCCAGTTCTTGAGGTCGATCTCCTTGTGCGCGATGTTGATGTCGCCGACCAGGATCACCTCGCGCTCGCTCGCGAGCGCGTGCAGGTAGGGCGCCATCAGGGCGAGGAAGCGGAACTTCGCCGCCTGCCGGTGCTCGCCCGCCGAGCCGCTCGGAAAGTAGCAGCTGACGACGCTCAGGCGCGGCAGGCCGCGCCGGCCGGCGCGGTCGAAGCGGCATTCGACGTAGCGCCCTTCGGCGTCGAACTCGGCGTCGCCGAAGCCGAGGCGGACCGCGCTCGGGCGCTTTCTGCTGTAGAGGCCGACGCCGCTGTAGCCCTTCTTCTCGGCGAAGTGAAAGCGCCCCTTCATGCCGGCGACCTTGTCGAAGCGGCCCTTGACGATGTCGGCCTGGGCCTTGATCTCCTGCACGCCCATACAATCGGCGCCGACGCCTTCGGCCCAGGCCTCGAACCCCTTCGCCGCCGCCGAGCGGATGCCGTTCAGGTTGAGCGAGACGAGGCGGAACACGCGCTTTCCTGCATGACCAGCTCCGACTCCGACGACACCACCATCGCGCGCGAGTTCGTGCAGTTCGCGCTGGAGGCCGGGGTGCTGCGGTTCGGCGAGTTCAAGACCAAGGCGGGGCGGCTGTCGCCGTACTTCTTCAACTCGGGGCTGTTCGACGACGGCGTCAAGCTTTTGCGCCTCGGCGAATTCTATGCACGACGCCTCGCCGCTTCGGACCTCGAATTCGACATGCTGTTCGGTCCGGCCTACAAGGGCATCACGCTGGCCGCCGCCGTCGCGATCGAATTCGGCCGGCGCGGCCGCGCGGTTCCGTTCGCTTACAACCGGAAGGAAGCAAAAGATCACGGTGAAGGCGGACTCGTCGTCGGCGCACCGTTGCGGGGCCGCACCGTCATCGTCGATGATGTGATCACCGATGGCGCTTCCAAGCGTGAGTCGGTGGAGTTGCTTCGCCGCGAGGGAGCCGAGCCGGTCGCTGTCCTGATCGCGCTCGACCGGATGGAACGCGGCGGCTCGGGAGAGAACTTGTCCGAACGGTCCGCCGTTGAAGATTTCGAACGCGACTACGCCATGCCTGTGATCCCGGTCGCCACCGTTGCCGACCTGATGGAGTTCCTGACTTCCCATGCCGACCCGATGCTCGCCCACCACGCCGATGCAGTTGCTCGTTATCGCGAGCGCTATGGCGTCTGAGCTCGGGCGGAGGATCCTCGGCCTCTGGATCGCGGCTGCTGCGATGCTGTTGGCGGGCGCCCTGCCGGCGGCAGCCGCCGAGACGGACAAGCCCAAGATCTACCGATGCGACATCGGCGGCAAGAAGCTCACGCGCGACCGGCCCATCGCGGAATGCTCCGACCGCATGCAGTACCTGCTCAACGGCGACGGCTCGGTCAACCGCGAAGTTCCGCCGACCCTGACGGTCGAAGAGCGCGAGAAGAAGGAGGCGGCTGATCTCACGCGCGAGATCCAGGAGGCACGGATCAAGCAGGAGATCCGCGCAGACCGCAACCTGATGCAGCTCTATCCGAACGAAGCGGCGCATCGCAAGGCGCGCGACAAGGCGCTGGACGAGTTCCGAACGTCGGTCAAGAACCTGGAAGCGCGCATCGTGTTGCTGAACAAGGAGCGCAAGCCCCTGCTCGACGAGGCCGAGTTCTACCTCGGCAAGCAGCTGCCGAGCAAGCTGAAGTCGGCGCTCGACGCCAACGAAGCGTCGCTCGCGGCGCAAAAGGCGCTCGTGCAGAACCAGCAGTCCGAGGTGGCCCGGATCAACGCCACCTACGAGGTCGAGCTGGCGCGGCTTCGCAAGCTCTGGGCCGGTGCGCCGCCGGGATCGCTCGGGCCGCTGCCCGGGACGCAGCAGGCGGCGGTCGCCCTGCCGACGACGCCACCGCCGGCGGCGGTCACCGCGCGGACGCCCGACGCTACGGGCAAGACGACCGTCAAGTAGGCATGCGAGCCGGCCTCAGGCCAGCTTTTTCCTCAGCAGCGCGCTGACGTCGGCCGGATCGGCCTTGCCGCGGCTCGCCTTCATCGCCTGGCCGACGAGGGCGTTGAACGCCTTGTCCTTGCCGGCGCGGAACTCCGCGACCGACTTCGGGTTGGTGGCGATCACCTCGTCGACGATCCGGTCGAGCTCGCCAGCGTCGCGCATCTGACGCAGGCCCCTGGCGTCGATCAGCGCGTCGACGTCACCACCGCCGCCTTCCCAGAGCGAATCGAGGAGCTGGCGCGCGGCGGCATTCGAGATCGTTCGATCGGCGATGCGCACGATGAGCGCGGCGAGGGTCCCGGGCGGCAGCGGGATGTCGTCGAGCCCGGCGGCGTTCAGGCGCCGCGAGATCTCGCCCATGATCCAGTTGGCGCCCAGCTTGGGCTCGCCGCTGGCGACCGCGGTCGCCTCGAAGTACTCGGCGATCTTCAAGCTCTGCGTCATCATGGAAGCGTCGTAAGCGCCTAGCGAGTACTCGCTCTGGAAGCGAGCGGCGCGTTCGCGCGGCAGCTCGGGCATCGCCGTGCGAACCCGCTCGATCCAGTCGACGCCGATCGCCAGTGGCGGCAGATCAGGGTCGGGGAAGTAGCGGTAGTCGTGCGCGTCTTCCTTGCTTCGCATCGCCCGCGTCTCGCCGTGCTCGGCGTCGAACAGCACGGTCGCCTGCTGCACGCTGCCGCCGTCCTCGATGAGGTCGATCTGCCACTGCACCTCGTAGTCGATCGCCTGCTGCATGAAGCGAAAGCTGTTCAGGTTCTTGATCTCGCGCCGCGTCCCGAGCGGTGCGCCCGGCCGCCGCACCGAGACATTGGCGTCGCAGCGAAAGCTCCCTTCCTGCATGTTGCCGTCGCAGATGCCGAGCCAGACGACGAGCGTGTGCAGGGCGCGCGCGTACTCGACCGCCTCGGTGCTCGAGCGCATGTCCGGCTCGGTGACGATCTCGAGCAGCGGCGTGCCGGCCCGGTTCAAGTCGATTCCCGACCAGTCGCCCTGGAAGTCGAGCGGCCCGCCGGCGCCCGGCTCGCCGTCGCGGCCGACGCCGTGCAGCGACTTGCCGGCGTCTTCCTCGAGGTGGGCGCGCGTCAGCTGGACGCGGTGGGCGACGTCGCCGACGAAGAAGTCGACCGCGCCGCCCTGGACGACCGGCGTCTCGTACTGACTGATCTGGTAGCCCTTGGGCAGGTCGGGGTAGAAGTAGTTCTTGCGCGCGAAGATCGAGACTGGCGCGATCGTCGCGCCGACGGCCAGGCCGAAGCGGATCGCCCGCTCGACGGCGCCGCGGTTGGCGACCGGCAGCGTGCCGGGCAGGGCGAGGTCGACCGCCGACGCCTGCGTGTTCGGCGCCGCGCCGAACGCGGTCGACGCGCCGCTGAAGATCTTCGAGCGCGTCGACAGCTGGGCGTGCGTCTCGATGCCGATCACGACCTCGAAGCCGCGCACGAGCGCCGCCCGGCGCGCCGATTCGCTGTTCACCGGCCGGCCCCGCCGGGCGGCGGCGTGCGAGCGTGCCAGTCGGTCGCGCGCTGGAACGCGTGCGCCGCGTGCAGCAATGTCCCTTCGGCGAAGTAGTTGCCGACCAGCTGCAGGCCGACCGGCATGCCGGCGGCGCCGAATCCGGCCGGGATGCTCATCCCGGGCAGCCCGGCCAGGCTTGCCGGCAGCGTGAAGATGTCGGCGAGGTAGTTGGCGACCGGATCGTCGCTCTGGGCGCCGAGCGGCCAGGCGACGGTCGGCGCGACCGGGCCGGCGATGACGTCGCAATGGCGGAAGCACGCCTGGAAGTCGTCGGCGATCATCCGGCGCAGCTTCTGCGCCTGCAGGTAGTACGCGTCGTAGTAGCCGTGCGAGAGGACGTAGGTGCCGATCATGATCCGGCGCTTGACCTCGGGGCCGAAGCCTTCGCTGCGGCTCGTGCGGTAGAGCGATTGCAGGTCCTCGTAGTGCTCGGCGCGGTGGCCATAGCGGACGCCGTCGAAGCGCGACAGGTTCGACGACGCTTCCGCCGGCGCGATCAGGTAGTAGACCGGGATCGACAGCTCGGTTCGCGGCAGATGAACGTCGACGAGGGTCGCGCCGAGGCGCGCCACCTCGGCCAGCGCGGCACGCAGCGTGCTCTCGACGTCGCTCGCCAGCGCCGCCGGGAAGAACTCCTTGGGCAGGCCGACGCGCAGCCCCTGCAGCGGCTTGGCGGACGAGGCGCCTGCGCGCGCCTTGGCGAGCTCGGCGTGGAAATCCTGCGGCGGCCGCTCGGCGCTGGTCGAATCGCGCGGGTCGAAGCCGCTCATGGCGCCGAGGACGAGGGCGCAGTCCTCGGCGCTGCGCGCCAGCACGCCGGCCTGGTCGAGGCTCGACGCGAACGCGATCATGCCGTAGCGCGAGCAGACCCCGTAGGTCGGCTTGATGCCGGTGATGCCGCAAAAGCTCGCCGGCTGGCGGATCGAGCCGCCGGTGTCGGTGCCGGTCGCCGCCGGCAGGAGCCGCGCCGCCACCGCCGCTGCCGAACCGCCCGACGAGCCGCCGGGAACGCGGCTCTCGTCCCAGGGATTGCGGGTGACGTGGTAGGCCGAGTTCTCGGTGCTCGAGCCCATCGCGAACTCGTCGCAGTTGAGCTTGCCGAGCGTCACCGTGCCGGCGTCGGCGAGGCGGGCGACGACGGTGGCGTCGAACGGGCTCCGGTAGCCGGCGAGCATGCGCGAGCCGGCGGTCGTCGCGTGGGCGCGGGTGACGAAGATGTCCTTGTGGGCGATCGGGATGCCGAGCAGCGGCCCGCTCGCGCCGGCGGCGCGGCGCCGGTCGGCCTCGGCCGCCTGCGCCAGCGCACCCTCGGCGTCGATCGTCAGCGCGGTGCCGAGGCGCTCGTGGCCGGCGAAGCGATCGAGCAGGCAAGTCGTGGTCTCGACGCTCGACAGCTCGCGCGCCGCCAGGGCGCGCGCCAGCGCGGCGACGCCGAGCTCGTGCGGCGCGCCGCTCACTCGATGACCTTCGGCACGAGATAGAGGCCGTCGCGCGTCGCCGGCGCGCTTTGCTGGTTGGCGTCGCGGTCGACGACCTCGGTGACCTCGTCGTCGCGCAGGCGCAGGTGCGCTTCCTGCACCGCCGCCAACGGCGTGTAGAGCGGCTCGACGCCGCTCGTCTCGACCGCGCTCATCTGCTCGACGATGCGAAAGAAGCTGTTGAGCTGCTCGAGCATCCTCGCCTGCTCGTCGGCGCCGAGGTCGAGGCGCGCGAGCTCGGCGATGCGACGCACGTCGGAAGGGGTCAGGGCCATCGAGAAATAAGAGACGCAATGCGCCGTGAGATCAGGGCGAAATCGGCCGCGCCGCGATCGAAAGCGCGAGAGCCATGAGTTATTATCCCCGGTTAATTCACGGCCCTCATCGCCGCTGCGAAGGGCTCGGCGTCATCCGATTCCTTCTTCTTTCGAAGCCCTTCCGGGACGCCCTCACCTGACCCCATGTTCGGATCCTTTCGTCGCTATTTCTCGACGGACCTCGCGATCGACCTCGGCACCGCCAACACGCTGATCTACGTGCGCGGCAAGGGGATCGTGCTCGACGAGCCCTCCGTCGTCGCCATCCGCCACGAAGGCGGGCCCCACGGCAAGAAGACCATCCAGGCCGTCGGCGCCGAAGCCAAGGCGATGCTCGGCAAGGTGCCCGGCAACATCGAGGCCATCAGGCCGATGAAGGACGGCGTCATCGCCGACTTCACCGTCACCGAGCAGATGTTGAAGCAGTTCATCAAGATGGTCCATCCGCGGTCCATCTTGCGCCCCAGCCCGCGGATCATCATCTGC
>JADGRJ010000309.1 GCA_017881025.1 Rhizobacter sp.
ACGCGAACGGCAGGTTTCAACCAAGGCGATCTGAAGCGGGAGGGCCCGCAGTCGACCCTGAGCTGCCGTCCGAAACCATCGACTCCGTCGCGCAAAGATCCCACCAATCGTCGCGGCCGGCCTCGTAGCAGGAATGCACCCTGGCCTCGGGGATGGGATCGGGCGTCGGCGCGCACCTACAACCGCGCGGCTAAGATGAGCACATGACCTGCGTTGCCAGTTGACTAGGAGCCGTCTGGTGTCGTTCTGGAGACGTGGCGCGCGAACAGCACGACACATCTACTTCTACCCGGCGAATGATCTGCCGGGGGTGGTATTGCTCGCATTGATTGCTGCGGCAGGACTTGCCATGGTCGGGCTGGGAGTCTTCCATCTGACAAGCTCGCCGCGTGCGGGCAGTCGGGACCTTATCCTGACGATCGTCGGTGTCGCGCTTGCTCTGATTGGGACGATTCAGTCCTTTCGTCTAGCGCGCGGGTTGAGACGCAAACCATGACCTGCACTTGCGTTCAATGCAGGAGTTCAATCCGGCGTCGCCCCATCGCGGAATAATGCGCGTGAAGACCTTCGACATTGAAGTAGATCGCCTGGAGTCGACAAGGCACGACAAGGGCATGATCGAGCTCGGCATCGACGTGCTGGTGCTGCCTCGGCCGGGGCGGAACGACCAGTCGGCCACCAGTTGCCTTCGCCTGTCCGTCGAGCACGCCCGATCCTTGCTCATATTGCTCAAGCAGCAGGTGGCCGAGATAGCCAAGTTGCAACCGCGCAGTCGACGTTCCGGGCGGAGCTAGCAGTGCGGGTTGTCCGCAGCGAGGGCGAGACATGGATACGGGCGCCGGAACCGGACGGTCATGAGCACCCGCTGATGGCCGGGACCAGGTCTACCCGGACGGCCGCTGTCTGGCGGGCCAGCTTCGACCGGCAGGTCTGCGGCATCGAGATCGGGATCACGTAGACCCGCCCTCGACCCTCTGCTGACCTTCGCGTCAACACCCTGGCCGTCGGCACTGCAGCGGGTGCGGTCATTCGCTATAGCGGCGCGAACGACTGCACAGATCAGAACCTGCCATTCGGCCCGAAAACCCAGCTTGCCTTGTGCCGATCAGGGCTTCGGTTGTGAACCTGCCTTTGCAAGTAGTTGCAGCAGCGCCGCATTGAACGCCTCGGGCTGCTGAGCGATCGCCAAATGGCGGCCAGGTATGGTTACAAACTGGACGCCTGGAATGCAACTGGCCGCTCCCTCCGCCGCAATGTGGAAGTAAGACCGTGTGTCTGCGCCGACGGTGATCAAGACCGGCATCTTGATCTGATGAAGCATCTCGCATGTGATCGGTGGTTGCGGCGGTGCCGCAAGAGCAAGCGTCCAAGTGCGCGCATTGTCGAGGAACATCGTACGAATCTCCGGCGTCGTGGTCTCCCAGAAATCAGGCTGATGGTTGACCCCGATCGGCGTAAGCCGAGCCGCACCTGCGAAGTCGCCGGCCTTCGCTGCCGCGATCGCAGGCCCCAACGCGGCCACGCGATCCTCGCCCGCGGTCTTGGCGATCGCGGGGTCGGTAACGTAGGTTACGGAACCTGGCTCATGTATGGTCAGGCTGTGCACAAGCTCCGGATGCTGCAACACCACCAACATGACGATCGGACCGCTGTATGACCAGCCGACGAGGTCCACCGGGCCGGCGTTCAAGCCACGAATGAAGGCGGCTATATCGTCTGCGTCCGTCTGCTGCGAGTATTTTGAATCACCATCGGGCCATGGGGCCGTCCCGAAATAACGCATGTTGAGACCGATGAAGCGATAGTGCGGCGCGATGGCTTGACGTTCCGCATCCCAGGCGCGGTAGTCTGTGCAGCAACCGTGAATGAAAACCACGGGCGCGCCATCCCCCTGTTCCTGATAGACGAGCGTGACACCGTTGACGTTGGCCTGCTTGATCTGCGGAGCCTGCACGCTGGCGCATCCGCCCAAGAATGCCAACAGTGACGACATTAGGGCCATGAAGATCAACTTCATCTACGTCTCCTAGATTGGATTACCACCGCGCGCGGCAACTCCAACAAGGGGGCGTGACGGTGTCCTACTGTGTCCATGCCGGGGGGCGCTAGTCATGCGTACATTCCCGCCTGGGAATGCGTACATCGGCCAGAGCGTCGAGAGTGTGACGGACGCCCGTAGATGCGCCCCGGCGCTTACGTCCAAGCCTGCATGCAAGCGCCAGCGGCAACCGGAACAAGGACCACGTCACGTCTCTTCATCCGACTCTCTCTCGTCGTGAACCAACGCAAGAAATGCAATCAGCACGGGCGAAGCCCAGTGCCGCCAACTCAGGGCCGTCTACGCTCGAATGGCTGGAATGGGGCGGACTGCTGCCATTCGGTCACCGACGCCATCGACTCTTGTCAGCCTATGAACTGTCGCTCGCGCCTCTGGACCTAAGGGCAGCTCGTGGCCGGGACTGCGCGTCCACAGCTGCGCCGGTCAGCTGTCTTTCGATGCTGGAACCTCACTGGCCAAGGGCAGCTTTCAGCAACCTTGGTGAGTTTCACACTCCCGGCCACAAGCTGCCGCTCACGAGCGGCGCCTTTGGGAAACCTGCACTTCCAAGTGACGACGGTACAGGCGCGCTCCGCGTCACTTGTCCTTGAAGACGATCTCCCGCATCCGCGCGAGCATCGGGGTGACGACGGGCACCGTCAGCATGGTGCTCGCTACCGCCATCAGCAGCAATGCCGTGAAGGCTTCGTTGGTAATGATTGCCTTGTCGAGCAGCACGTTGGCGAAGATGATCATGATCAGCGCCTTCGTCTGAAGCAGCCAGCCGATCAGCGCGCCTTCGCCACGCTGCCAATTCAGCAACTTGGCGGCGAGAAGTGTTCCGAGCAGCTTTCCACTGACCGAAGCCACGAGCAGCACCGCTGCCGCGATGAACACCGCGCCGCCGCCCACCTGCCAGTTCGTGCGCAGCCCAGTGCTCAGGAAGAACACCGGCATCATCACCAACAGCACGTTGTGGCGCAGCCAGTCCATCTGCCTCCGGTCGAACCAGTCGGAGTCCATCACGGCGCCGGCGATGAACGCACCCACCATGTAGTGCAGGCCCGACCAGTCGGCGCCTAGCCCACAGAGCGCGAGCCAAATCAGGCCGACGTACCAGCGATCGCGCTCGAGAACGCGCACCATCAGCCAGCGGAACAACGCGCTCGCTACTGCGAATGCGACCAGGAAGGCGACTTGTCTGCCGACGCGATCCCAATCCATGAGGATCAGCGCCAGCACGCCCCAGATCGCAATGTCGTCGACGCTGGCATAGCGCAGGATTCGTTGGCCGATGGGCTGGCGCAGGATCGCGATCTTTTCCATCAGGAGGATCAGGATCGGCAGCGCCGTCACCGCGCAGGCCATGCCAATGCCGAGCACGAACTGCCATGTCATTGCCCTGGAACCGACCCAGCCGGGGAACGAAAGCATCCCCATCGCGGCCAGGCTGCCGAGCAAAAGCGGTGCGCCGAGGGCAAGGCCCGCAGTGACGCCGCTCTCGCCGCGATGCACCCACGCCTTGCGTAGATCGAGCTCGATGCCGGCGATCCACACGAAGACCATCACCGCCCATTGGGCGATGGAGCTAATGGACTGGACGACCGGAGCGGTGAAGACGAATCGATAGTAGTCAGGAAACACCTTGCCCAGCACGCCAGGGCCGAGCGCGATGCCGGTGACGATCTGAACGACGACGAGCGGCGCGAAGTACTCCGTGCGGCCCAGTCGCCAAATCAGATAGGGCGCGGTGAAGATGATCAACATCGCGACCAGGAAGACTTCGGAGGGGCTCATGCAAGGTGCCTTGGCCTACCCGGCATTGGGGCGGCCGGGAGTCTGCCACGGGTTCTGCGCGCCGGTCGCGTTCAGGACGGCGTCGCTTCACTCCCCGATGACTCTTCTTCCCCTCGGGCGGGGATCGGCCAGAAGCTAACGGTGCCGAACCACCGACCGCTTTCCGGCGGCGAATTGCGCGAGTCGAATGGCAGGAACGGGTCGCTATGCCAAGCTTTGCATAGCGACCCCTATGCGCAGGTCGCAACTATGCGCACCACCAAGCCGCAACAGTACAAGTTTCCCTATGAGAACGGCACGAGAGGCGCTGTCGTTTCTGCGCATAGTTTTCGGTGCCACGAGCCGGCGAACTGCACAGCTCTCGCTGTGACTGTGGTCTCGGAGACCACGATGGTTGACCTCGCATCGAAATGGATCACGGACCTGAGACCGGTCGGCTCGGCCGGTGACTGCTGGCGTTCACGCGATTTGATCGCGCGGTGCAGCGTTGAAGGAGCGAGGATCGGCGCGTGGCAAGACAACCAGGCCATCGGCATGACAGGCTGCTTCGCAACGCCGCAAGCCAGCGAAACCTATGTCAAGGTCTGGCCGA
>JADGRJ010000310.1 GCA_017881025.1 Rhizobacter sp.
GGCGGCCTCCTTGCCGGAGTGGGCGGTCTGGCGTGACGAGGCGTTCGGCACGACGTTCGAGCCGGCCGTCTTCGTTTACAGCACGCGATTCGTCGCAGCCGACGAGGTGCCGCACACCCATGCCGAGTTCTTGCGCCTGATCACCACCCAGCGAGAAAAGTACGCCGGCAACGTCATCACCTACGACATCGAGAAGTCGGCCGTCGGCTTCCTCTTCGCGACCCAGGACAGCCGCATGCAGCCGGCGTTCTGGGACTTGGTCAAGGCGCTCGGGGCGCAGGCCGTCGAGCTGGAGACGAGCACCTCGGTGATGGTTCAACGCATCGCCGCCGGCAAGGACTATCTCGGCTACAACCTGATCGGCTCGTACGCCCTGACCCGCGCGCGCCGGGATCCCTCGATCGGCGTCGTCATGCCGAGCGACTACACCCTGGTCATGTCGCGCATCGCGATCGTCTCCAAGACCGCCACGCACCCGAATGCGGCTCGGCTCTGGCTGGACTACCTGCTGTCGCGGCGCGGGCAGACGGTCCTGTCGACGCGTTCCGAGCTGTTTTCGATTCGCAGCGACGTCGCCGGCGAGTTCACCGCCTCGACGTTGCGCAAGACGCTCGGCTCGACGCTGAAAGCGATCGCGGTCGGGCCGGCCCTGCTAGTGTTCCAGGATCGATCCAAGCAGGCCGAGTTCCTGCGGCGCTGGCAGCGCGATGCCGGGGTGCTCAAGTAGCAGACTCCGCCCGCAGCGGCTCCGCTGTCGCGGCGGCGAACGAAACGCGCGCACAGAGGCCGCGGCCAGGCGGCGAGGTGGCGAGCTCGATCAGCGCGTGATGTGATGTGCAGATGTCGCGAACGATCGACAGACCGAGTCCGGAGCCCCCGGGGGCAGAACCAGGCGCGCGATAGAAGCGGTCGAAGACCCGCTCGCGCTCGGTCGGCGGGATTCCTGGCCCGTCGTCTTCCACTTCTAGAACGACCCGGTCGGCATGCCGCGCGACGCGCACCTCAACCCTACCGTTGACGCCGCCGTGCGAGATGGCGTTGTCGAGGAGGTTCGCGATGAGCTCGTGCAGCAGCAACTCGTTGCCGATGACGTAGCACGAACCGGAGTCCTCGAAGCTGAGGTCGGTCGTCTTCCCCCTCGCCGCCGGCGCCAGCTCGAGAGAACATGACCGAGCGATGCTGGTGAGGTCGACCAACGCGTTGCGTTGATCGGGATATACATCGGGTTCCGAGCGCGCGTGGAGCGACAGCTGCGCAATGAGCCGCGCAAGGCGATCGATGTCGCCGTGGACTTCCTCGAGCGCTTGTCGAAGGAGCTCGGGCCGGCGCTGGCGCAGGACGAAGTCGATCTGCGTACGCATTTCCGACAGGGGAGTGCGAAGCTGATGCGACGCGTCGGCGACGAAGCGCTGCCTGCTTGCCAGGAGCCGGCCGATGCGCGCCGTATGCTCGTTCATGGCCTCGATCAGCGGCCGGACTTCCGACTGAACGATCGAAGGATCGATGGGGCTCAGGTCCGCGGGCGAGCGCGCCAGCAGGCTATCGCGAAGTCGCTTGAGCGGCCTGAGTCCCCGCAGAAGGCCAAACCACACGAGTACACCGGCCGCGACGATGAGGCCGCTTTGCCGTGCGATCCCCTGGACCAGGATCTGCTGCGATAGAGCGTGGCGAGCCTCTCCCGTCTCGGCGACGATGACGACCACCGGCTCTGCCAGGCCGGCGCCGTACAGCTGCTTGTTCAAGGCCACCAGGTAGATGCTTTCCCCAAGATAGTTGGCGGCGTAGGGCGTCCATTCCTGCTCGGGAGAAAACGCTTGCTTGGGCATCGGCAGGTCCTCGTACCCGGTCAGCGTTCTGCCCTCGGGACCGATGACGCGATAGAAGATTCGCTCCTGGATGTTCGACTCGAGGAGCTGAAGCGCGGCGTAAGGCAGGTCGACCAGCAGCTTGCCGTCGCGTACGTCGATGGCGTCGGCGATCGCTTCGGCCGACGCGAGCAGGAGCCGATCGAACGCCTGGTCGGCGGTCGCGACGGCGGCCCGATTGCTGAACCACGCGTTGGCGATGAGAAGAGCGGAGAGGGGGATCAGCAACCAGCGAAGGAGCTGCTGCCGGAGGCTGTCAGTCGGCTTCAAGGACATAGCCGAGGCCACGCAGCGTGACGATCGATACGCCCGTGTCGATGAGATGCTTTCGCAAGCGGTGGATGTAAATCTCGACGACGTCCGGGCCAGTCGTCGCTTCCATCGAGAACACGCGTTCGTAAAGCAGCGCCTTGCTGACGACCTTGCCCATTCGCATCAGCAGCACCTCGAGGACGGCGTGCTCCTTGGGACGAAGCTGCAGGCGCTGGCCATTCACCCTGAAGAGCCGGCCGCTGCTTTCGTATTCGAGCGGACCCAGGCGCACCGTCGGCGTGCTCACGCCGTGCGCACGTCGGATGACGGCGTGCAAGCGAGCTTCGAGCTCCTCGAGCTCGAAAGGCTTCGCGAGATAGTCGTCGGCGCCGAGGTTGAGCCCGATCACGCGGTCCTCGAGATCACCACGCGCGGTCAGGATGATCACCGGCGTCGCGCTGCCGCGCGCCCGCATCCGTTGCAGCACCGAGACGCCATCGAGCGAAGGAAGTCCCAAGTCGAGGATGACCGCGTCGTAGGCCTCCGTGCGAAGCAGCGAATCGGCCTCAGCGCCGTCGTGAACCCGATCGACGTTGAAGTTGTGCTGCTGCAGCGCTTTGCAGAGCCACGTAGCAAGCTTAAGACTGTCTTCGACGAGCAGAACGCGCATGGACGATGACGGGTTTCGTCGATTGGAGCGTCATTGCCGGCGCTCGGGCGACGGCGACCGTCAGGGTATTCCATAGGACAGTGCGGTCTCGAAGTAAAGCGGCGTGAAAGGTTGGACATGAAGACTCTGCCCCCGTGCCACGGAGCGTGCGGTCGTCCTCGACGGCGCTCTCCCTGCCGCATCCACGGGCGCGCGCTCCGGCTCGCGCTGCCTTGACAGCCATATTTACACGGCGGATTCCGCCACAGAGGGAGAGCCAGATGAAGAAGACTGCGCTGTGCGCCGCGATGTTTGCGATGGGTTCGATGTCGATGCCGGCGGCGGCCGACGAGCTCTCTGACCTCAAGGCCGAGATCGCTGCGCAAAAGCAGGCCGCGGCAGCACAGAAGGCGCGACTCGACGCGCTCGAGGACAAGCTCAACAGCGTCCAGCAGCAACAGGCGGCAGCGCCGGCGGCGTCGGCCGATGCCAAGTCGGGCGTGCCGGCCGGTGTGAGCTTCAAGCAGGGCGAGGGCCTCAGCTACACCTGGCCCACCGGCAACGTGACGCTGTACGGGCTGATCGACGTCTCGTACGTCCACATCAACCACGCCGATGCGGCAGGCAACAGCGTGACGACGCCGCGGGTCTCCTGGTTCAGCGGCAATCGCTGGGGCATAACCGGTGCCCGCGCGATGGGCGACAGCGGCTTGAACGTCATCTTCCGGCTCGAGAGCGAGTTCGAGAGCCAGACCGGCGCCATGGATACGGCGGGCGTTCTCTTCAATCGCGATGCCTGGGTTGGCGTCGAGAGCAAGGCCGTCGGCAAACTCACCCTCGGGCGCCAGAACGCGATCGCCCGCGACCCTGCGGCGTCGGCGATCTACGGCGATCCGTACGGCCCGGCCAAGCCTTCGACGGAAGAAGGCGGCTACACCAACAACAACAACTTCAAGCAGCTCATCTTCTACGCTGGCAGTGCCACTGGCACGCGGGTCGACAACGGAGTGGTCTGGAAGAAGGCGTTCGACAATGGCTTGGTGACTGGCCTGGAATACCAGTTCGGCGGCATCCCGGGCGACTTTTCCAACGGAACTACGGAAACGGTGACGCTGGCTTATGCGGGAGGTCCCTTCAACGTCGCCGGCTTCGCGACCGCAGCCAAGGTCGCCCATCTCTCCGATCGCTCCTATTCGGTTGGCGGCAACTACACCATCGGGCCGGTGCGGCTGAACGCCGGGGTCTACCGCTATACGGCAGAGCAGGGCGCGCTCGGCAACCGAAAGGACACGGCCTACACGGTATCGGGCCGCTTTGCACCCGATGGCCCGCTCGACTATGAGCTCGGTTACCAAAACATGAAGGCGAACAACGCGGCCGTGAACGGTGCCGGCAACGTTCTCAATGCGTTCGCGAATGCGAGCTCCGCGAAGGCGACCGCGACGGGCAGCCGCGGCACGCTCTACGGATCGGTCTTCTATCACTTTGACAAGATCACCGAGGTTTATTTCGCCGCCGACTACCTGAAGCTCAAGGACGGCTACAAATTCGGTCCGACCAACGGGTCGCCAAGCCAGACAGAGTTTGGTATCGGGTTGCGGACGCGCTTCTAGCCTGTCCTTCAGGCGCGGCTGATTCGCGGCTCGTTGTTGTGTTC
>JADGRJ010000311.1 GCA_017881025.1 Rhizobacter sp.
GCTGGAAGCCCATGGCGTGTTCTCTTTCTGTGGACACGGCGTCGCCGCCGCGGGGAAAGGACTAGTTGAAGGCCTTGACGGCGCTGTAGGGGACTGTTCCCGAGCTCTCGAGCTCGAGGTTGAAGGTGGTCCCCGACGTGCTGATCGCGTCGACGCGGTCGCGCATGAGCGCCGTCGCCGGCGTCGCGACGCCGCCCGTCGTGGCGCTGACGCGAAAGGTCAGGCCGCTGCCGCTCGTCGCCGCGCCCGAGGGCCAGTTGAAGCTGTGCACGCCGGCGCCTTCGGCGCCGAGATTGAGCGTCTGCACGACGGCGCCGCTCGGGGCGAGGATCTCGACCTTGACCGCGTCGGCGGCGCTGGCGAGCTCGAAGCCGCCCTGGCCGACGCCGGCGGTCGCGTCGATGCTGAGCTTGTTGCCGGCGACGATCACGTCGCGGCCGACCAGCGATGCGCCCTGCACCGCCTGCAGCTGCATGAACTGCGTCGACAGGCCCTGCACCGTCGCGTTGAGCTTGTCGATTCCGGTGACGGTGTTGATCTGCGCCATCTGGCTCGTCACCTGGGCGTTGTCCATCGGGTTGAGCGGATCCTGGTTCTGCATCTGCGCGACCAGCAGCTTCAGGAAGCGGTCCGAGGTGACGGTGGCGTCGTTCGTGCTCGCGACAGCGGGCGTCGAGGTGACGCTGACGTCGCTCGTGGTCGAAGTGGGTGCGCTGACGGCCATGTCGTTCTCCGGTGCGATGTCGGGCTGAGGTGTCAGCTGCCGAGCTGGATCGTCTTCAGCAGCAGCGACTTGGCGGTATTCATCACTTCGAGGTTGTTCTGGTACGAGCGCGAGGCCGAGATCATGTTGACCATCTCCTCGACCGCGTTGACGTTGCTGTAGGTGACGTAGCCCTCGGCGTCGGCGCTCGGGTGCTTGGGGTCGTGGACGCGCCGGCCCGGCGTCTGGTCCTCGCTGATCGTGCTGACGCGAACGCCGGCCGCGGTCGGGTCGTTCGCCGTCTGCCCCATCAGCTCGGTCTGGAAAGTGACCTGGCGCGCCTTGTAGGCCTTGCCGTTCGGCCCGGCGACGGTGTCGGCGTTGGCCAGGTTCGAGGCGACGACGTTGAGGCGCTGGCTCTGCGCGCTCGCGGCGCTGCCCGAGACGTTGAAGATCGACAGCATGCTCATATGCGTTCCTTGCTTACTGGCCGGTGATCGCCGACAGCGACGTCCGCACGTTGCTGTTGATGAAGCGCAGCGTCGCCTCGTACTTGATCGCGTTGTCGGCGAAGCTGGCGCGCTCGCGGTCCATGTCGACGGTGTTGCGGTCGAGGTTGGTCTGCGCCGGCGTCGCGTAGAGCAGCTCGCCGGCGGCCGTGGCGCCGCCCGCCCCGGCCGCGCCGGCGCCGATGTGTCCGGCGTGGCTCGTCGCCAGCGCGCCCGCCGCCGGCAAGGCCCCGGTGGCCGCCTTCAGCGTCTTGGCGAAATCCATGTCGCGGGCGATGTAGCCCGGCGTGTCGGCGTTGGCGATGTTGCTGGCGATCAGGCGCTGGCGCTCCGAACGCAGCTGCAGCGCCTGGCCTTGGAAGTCGAGCGAGTCGGTCAATCGATTGAGCATCGCGAGCCTCGTGGGTCGGGGTCGGCGCACGGCCCGGGTCGGGTCCCTCGTCGACGTGAAGGCATTGTCCGGAGCGGGTCCGCCGAACATAAGCGCGAATAGCGCGGCCTTTTCCGGCCTGTTCGCCCCCTCGACCGACGGCGCCGCTTCTACAGTGCCTGCATGCTGTCGATCGCCCTGCTTGCTCCGCTCGCGCGCGTCGCGCCCCGTCGCCTGGCGTGGGGTTTTCTCGTCGTCTGCGGCCTGCTCGCCGCCGTGCTCCCCGCCAACGCAGAGGACGCGGCGCTGGGCGCCGGCCTCGTCGACCAGGTCCGCTCGCTCGCTCTCGACAAGGCGGCGACGCCGGGCGCGGCGCGCGTCGAGGTCGTCGTCGGCCAGCTCGATCCACGCCTGCACCTGGCGCCGTGCGAGCGCATTGAGCCCTACCTGCCGCCCAACGTTCGCCTCTGGGGCAAGAGCCGCATTGGCCTGCGCTGCAAGGAAGGCCGGACCGCCTGGAACGTCTACCTGCCGATCGTCGTCAAGGTCTGGGGCCGCGCCCTTGTCGTCCCCGCCGGCGCGGCTGCGGGCAGCGTGATCGCCGAGGCCGACCTCGCCGAGGCCGAGGTCGACCTCGCCGAGGAGTTCACGCCCGTCTTCCTCGACCCGAAGCTCGTCGTCGGCCGCACCCTCGCCCAGGCGCTTCGCCCCGGTCAGGCGGTACGCCAGGCGCACATCAAGTCGCGCCAATGGTTCGCCGCCGGCGAAACCGTCAAGGTCGTCGCCGTCGGCGAGGGCTTCGCGCTGGAAGGCGTCGGCCAGGCGCTGACCAACGGCATCGAAGGGCAGCCGGCGAAGGTCCGGACCGAGAACGGCCGCGTCGTCACCGGGGTTCCCGCCGGCGAGCGCCGCCTGGAGCTGACACTGTGAGCGACCTCCCCCGGGAACAGGGGGGCACGGCAGAAATCTCTAAAGTCGTCGCTGGCCGGGCCGATAGTCCGTCCATGATGAAAGGCTCCGGTCCCGCCGGCGCCCCCTGGAGAGCCCCATGAAGATCGGACATCCCGCTGACAAGCCGCTGCCGGCCGCTGCCGCCGCCGGCACGCCAGCCGCGTCGGCCGAGGCCGCGAAGGCGACCGCTGGCGTTCACGCCACCGGCGCCGCGCAGGTCGATGCCAGCGCGACGGTCGCCCTCTCGAGCACCGCGTCGACGCTGCTCTCGGGCGGCGCCTCGGGCGAGTTCGATGCCGAGAAGGTGGCCCGGATCGCCGCACAGGTCGCCGACGGCTCGTTCAAGATCAACCCCGAAGCGATCGCCGACAAGCTGATCGCCAACGCGCAGGAGCTCCTCACCAAGGTGAAGGGCTGATGGCTGCGCTCGAGGCTCCCGCCACCCATTCGCCGGAGCTCGAAGCGCGCCTGTCCGCGGTCGAAACCCGGCTCGTCGCCCTCGGCAACGCGCTGCGCGCGCGCGATCCGGCCGGCATCGATCTCCACGCGGCCGAGCTGCACCGCGCCCTGGCGAGCGCCGTCAGCCAGTTTTCCGACGCCGCCAAGAGCGGCCCGCTGCCGCCGGCGCTGCGCCATCGCCTCGCCACCGCGAGCGGCCAGGTCGCGGCGCAACGCGAATCGCTCGCCCGCGCCACCGCGGCGCTCGACCGCGCCATCGACGTCCTCCTGCCGGGCGACAGCCTGCCGCTCTATTCCGCCGTCGGCAGCGCCGATCGCGGCATGTTCAAGAGCGGCGTGATCAGCGCCTAGGTCGCAATTCGCGTCGCTACGACGCGCAGTCGGACATGACCTGCTCTTCAACCCAGCGCTCGGCCGCGGCGCGGTCGTCGATCGCCTGGCCCGTCGTCGCGCTGCCGTCGAAGAGAACCCGCCAGACACCGTCGCGCCCGTCGCGCACCCAGATCGTCTGGTACATGCCGACGCGATAGACGGGCGCGCCGGCCTGCATCCGCTGCAGGATGTAGGGCCCGCGCGAGACGGCGATGCCGGGTTCGCCGCCGATCTGGACGATCCCCGGCCGCCAGCGCAAGGCGATGGTCTTGCCCTCGACGATCTCGGCCCAACTCTTCGCCACATCGTCGCGGCCGCGGTCGGCGTCGGCGGTGCCGGCGTTGAACACCGTTCCGGCGTGCAGGTGGGACGCGAACGCGCGCGCGTCGTGGCTCTCGACCGAGCGCGCGAACGCCAGCTCGCGGCGCCAGACCGCGCATTCGTCGGCGCTCGCGGGAACGCGCCTGGTGGCGGGCGGCAACGGCTTCGCGTCGATCGCCGCCACCTGCGCGTCGGCCGCGCCGGCACCGCAGAGCGCGACAAAAAGAGCCGCGCCGAGCTTCGTCGTCACAGCGCTCCCGTCCGCGACAGGCCGAAGTCCTTGACCATCCGCACGCTCGTCTCGCGGCCGCCGTAGTAGCCCGGCAGCAGCTGCGCCTGCGCGTAGCCGTGATGGCGGTAGAACGCGCGCGCGGCGTCGTTGCTGGCGCGCGCCTCGAGGGTGATGCGACCGACACCGGCGACCTCGGCCGATCGCTCGAGCCACTCGACCATCGCGCTGCCGACGCCGCAGCGCCGATGCGAAGGCTTGACGGCGAGGAGCAGCAGATGCGCCTCCTCGTCGCCGTACTTCATGATGCCGAAGCCGGCGCGGTCGGCCTCGCGGACGGCGACGATGGCGTTGGTGTCGCGATGGCGCAGGCTCCTCAGGATGCGCTCGCGTGTCCAGCTCCAGCCGAGGCCGTGCTCGATGAAATCGCGCGACATCTCGGCGATGCCCAGCGCGTCGGCGCGCGTCGCGAAGCGGATCGAAGCGGCCGGCGGGGCGCTG
>JADGRJ010000087.1 GCA_017881025.1 Rhizobacter sp.
TCGGCCACGGCGACCGCCTGCTGGGCGATCGCGCGGAGCAGGCCGCCGGCCTGGCGCAGGTCGAAGCCGATGAAGTAGACGCCCTCGAGCTCCCCGGTGCCGGCGAGCTGGGTCGGCAGGCCGCTCTCGTCGACCGGCACCGTGCTGCCCGGGAAGAGCGACGCGACGCCGGCTCGGTAGCCGGTGGCGAGGACGATCGCGTCGAACTTCGCCCTGCGCCCGTCGACGAACTCGGCGCCGCCGGGAACGAGGCGGCGGAGCCCCGGGAAGACGGCGATCTCGCCCGACCTGATTCGCGCCAGCGTGCCGACGTCGATGACCGGAGTGCGGCCGTGCTCGCGCAGCTGGCGCAGCGGCGACACGGGCGAGCGCTGCAGGCCGTAGCGGCCGATGTCGCCGACCGTGACGTCGCAGAGGAAGCGCGCCAGCGCGTCGCCGAGCGCGTTGGGCAGGCGCGACAGCATGATCGAGGTCTGCTGCGTCGGCCGGCCGAGGACGTCGCGATGGACGATGTTGACCGGCGAGCGCACCGAGAGCGCGACGGCGACGCCGTGCTCGGCGAGATCGAGGGCGATCTCGGCGCCGGTGTTGCCCATGCCGACGACGAGCACGCGCTCGCCCGCGAAGGGCGCGGCGTTGCGGTAGTCGCGGCTGTGCACGAGCCGGCCTGTTTCGCCGAAGCTCTCCTCGCCGTCGATCTTCGGCGCGAAGGGGTGGTTGTTGGCGCCGGTCGTGACGACGACGGCGTTCGAGCCGAAGCTCCGCCCGGATCGGGTCGAGGTGCGCCAGCGGCCACCCTCCTCGCGGACGATCGCCGTCGCTTCCTCGCCGAAGCACGGCTCGATGCCGGCGCGCGCCGCGTACGCGGCAAGGTAGTCGACGACCCCTTGGCGCGGCACGTAGCGCGGCAGGTGGTTCGCGAAAGGAAGGCCAGGCAGCGCCGACAGCGCCTTCACGGTGTGCAGATGGAGCCGCTCGTAGTGGTTGCGCCACGACGCGCCCACGTGCGCCGCCTTCTCGATCACCAGCGGCCGGCGGCCCTTGTCCTTCAGCGTCGCCGCCGCCGCCAGCCCGGCGGGCCCGGCGCCGATGACCAGAATGTCCGTGTCCATGCGCCCGTGCTCCCCCGCGCGCAAGGATAGCCCGCCGCCTCGCGGCGCGGCGAAGGGTCAGGGCGTCGCTTCGAAGATCAGGTTGAACGGCGTCTCGGCGGCGCGACGAAAGCCGGTGAAGCCGCCCTCGCCGACGACGCCGCGCAGACGCTTCTCGCCCGCCTGCGCGCCGAGGCAGCGGCCGACTTCCTGCGACCGCGATGCCGGCGTGCAGATGAAGGTCGAGGCGGCGTAGAAGATCCGGCCGACCGGGTTGAGGTTGTCCTCGAGCCGGTCGTTGGCGAACGGCTCGACGATCATCCAGCGGCCGTCCTTGCGCAGGCTCTGGCGCACGTGCGCGGCGGCGCCGGCCGGATCGCCCATGTCGTGCAGGCAGTCGAACATCGTCACCAGGTCGTAGGCGCTGCCGGGATAGCTCTTCGCGCTCGCGACCTCGAAGCTGACGCGGTCGGCGACGCCCGCCTTCTTCGCCGCGGCGCGCGCATGGGCGATCGACGGCTCGTGATAGTCGAAGCCGACGAAGGTCGACGCCGGGTAGGCCTCGGCCATGATCAGCGTCGAGGCACCGTGGCCGCAGCCGACGTCGGCGACGCTCGCCCCGGCCTTCAGCCGCTTTTCCATGCCGTCGAGCGACGGGATCCAGCTCGACACCAGGTGCGCCGCATAGCCGGGTCGGAAGAAGCGCTCGGTGCCGTGGAAGAGCGCCACGTCGTGCTCGTGCCAGCCGAGGCCCAGGCCGGTGCGAAACGCCTGCATCATCTTGGGGATCGCCTTGAACTGCGCCACCGCGACCTGGAACGCGCCCGGGATGAACGCCGGGCTGCCCTCGACGGCCAGGGCGAACGCCTGCTCCTCGCTGAGGCTGAAGGTGTCGCTCGCCGGGTCGTACTGGACATATCCGCTCGCCGCCTGGCACGACAGCCACTCGCGCAGGTAGCGCGCGTCGGTCTCGGTGCGCTGGGCGAGCGCCTCGGCGCTCTGCGGCTTCTCGGCCAGCGCCTTGTACAGGCCGAGCTGGTCGCCGACGACGACCGTCGCCGCGTGCATCACGGCGCCGAGGTCGCCGACGAACCGGCCCATGAAATCGTTCAGCTTCGCTTCGTCGATGGCCATCCCGTTCTCCCGGCGTGTGAGCGACGCCGAGCATCGCCGGGGACGACATGGGGTGTCCATCCGCAATCCGACGTACGTCCGGTGGCGCACCTCGCGGCGCGACTTCATTTCTATAATCGCCCAGCTTTGCGGCCGGCGCACGCTCATCGGCGCTGACAAGGGAGATTCCATGACACTGTCACGTGCGGCCGCCTTCGGCCCTCGCATCGCGGCGCTCTCGCTGCTCGCCTTCGCCGCCTTCGCCGGCCACGCCCAGGGGCGCTTCGCGATCTCCGCCGATGGCCAGGAGGTCACCGACTCGACGACGCGGCTCACCTGGCGCCGCTGCGCCGAAGGCATGCGCTGGGACGGCAAGGCGTGCGCCGGCAAGCTCGCCAAGTACATGTACGGGCCGGCGAAGCGGGCGGCCGCGAGCGGCGCGAAAGGCGACGGCAAGGCCTGGCGAATTCCCACTCGCGACGAGCTCGTCACCCTCGTCGACATGGCGAGGAAGAAGCCGCGCATCGATCCGCAGGCGTTTCCGCAGACGCCGTCGGCGCCTTTCTGGGCCTCTCGCCCCGGCAGCGACGACGACCTCAATGCCTGGCTGGTGAACTTCGGCAACGGCAAGGTGCACGCCAACCTCGGTCAGGCCAAGTTCCCGCTCAGGCTCGTGCGGCCGGCGTCCTGACCGGCGCCAGCGCGCGCTAGGTGCCGCGCGCTTCGGCGCCGGCTGCCCCGCCGCACGGCACCGCGAACACCTCGACCGGCAGCGCCTTGCCGCGAAAGGCCACCGGCCCGAGCCGCTCGGTGGCGATGCGGTCGCCGAGCTCGGCGCAGGTCTCGGCATCGACGAGGATCGCGCGCAGCGCGACCTTGGTGTGTTGCTCCAGCCGCGCCGCGAGGTTCACGGTGTCGCCGATGCAGGTGTAGGTAGCGCGCTGCTGCGTGCCGGTGTAGCCGGCGACCATCTCGCCGGTGGCGACGCCGATGCCGACGCGGATCGGCGCCCGGCCCGCTTCCCTGCGCTCGTTGCCGAGCAGATCGATCAGCTCGACCATCTCGAGCGCCGCGCGCACCGCCGCGCCGGCGTGGTCGGCCAGCGGCAGCGGCGCGCCGAAGATCGCCATCAGGCCGTCGCCGATCATCTGGTTGACGACGCCGCCGTTGCCGCTGATCGCATCGAACATCAGGGTATAGAAGGTGTTGAGCAGCTCGATCGTCTCTTCCGGCGGCTGCGATTCGACCAGCGCCGTGAAGTCGCGGATGTCGCAGAACATGACCGAGCCACGGACGCGCCGGCCGGCGAGCGCGAAGCCCGACTGCTGCAGGTCCTGCGCCACCTCGGAGGTGGCGAAGCGCCGCACCAGCTCCTTCAGCTGGTCGCGCAGGCGCTTCTTCTCGAGGCTGGCGCCGATGCGCGCCTTCAGGAGCACGGCGTTGACGGGCTTGGCGAGGTAGTCCTCGGCGCCGAGCTCGATGCAGCGGACGACGTTGCCGAGGCCCTCGAGCGACGAGGTCACGATCACCGGCAGGTCGCGCAGGGCGCGGTCGTCGGCAAGCTGCTCGAGCACCTCGAATCCGTTCATCTCCGGCATCTCCATGTCGAGCAGCAGGAGGTCGAAGCCGCCGTCGCGCAGCATCTCGAGGGCGACCCGGCCGTTCGGCGCCGAGGCAACCGTGTGGCCCTGCAGCTCGAGGCTGCGCGTCAGCAACAGGCGATTGACCTTGTTGTCATCGGCGACGAGCAGGCGCGCCGGGCCGTGGCGCAGGTCAGCCATGGCGCAGCTCCGAGAGAGCGGCGACGACGCGCCGGTATTCCTTGTCGAGGCGGTCGAGCGCATCGGGCGCCTTGCCCGCGTCGAGGCCGCCGAGCTCGAGCTCGCGCGCCATGGCGCCGAGCGCGAGCGCGCCGAAGGTGTTCGCGTTCGACTTGAGCGAGTGCGCGGCGCGTCGGAACGCCTCGACCTCGCCGGCGGCAAGCGTGCGTCTCAGCTCCGCGAGCATGGTCGGCGCTTCCTCGAAGAAGGTGTCGATCAGCTCGCCGACAAAATCGGCGCCGGCGCTGGCCTGGAGCTCGGCGAAGGTCGCCGCGTCGATGAGCGGTGCGGCCATGTCAGCGGAGCTCGCGCGCACGCACGGCGTTCAGCGCCTCGACCAGCCGCTCGACGCGGATCGGCTTGGTGAGGTAGTCGTCCATCCCTGCCTCCATGCACATCTCCCGGTCGCCCTGCATCGCGTTGGCCGTCATCGCGACGATGCGCAAGCCGTCGTGCGCCGGCTGCTGCGCGCGGATCCGGCGCGTCGCGTCGAGGCCGTCGAGCTCGGGCATCTGCACATCCATCAGCACGACATCGTAGGCCTGGCGCTCGACCGACTCCACCGCCTCGATGCCGTTCGACGCCAGGTCGGCGCGATAGCCCATCTGGTGCAAGAGGCGCAGCGCCAGCTTCTGGTTCACGACATTGTCCTCGGCCAGGAGGATGCGCAGCGGATGGCGCGCCGCCATGCCGGGGTCGAGCTTCGAGGTCGCCGCCTTCGCGACCACCGGGCTGGCGACGGCGTCGTGCGCGAGCAGGCCGACGAGCGTATCGAACAGCTGCGACTGGCGCACCGGCTTGGCGAGGTAGGCGCTGAACAGCGACCCGACGTCGCCCGCCTCGCGCCGGCCGAGCGAGCTGAAGAGGACGAGTGGCAGGTTCGCGTCGACCGCCCGGATGCGGCGTGCGAGGTCGAGGCCGTCCATCTCCGGCATGTGCATGTCGAGGATCGCCAGGTCGAACGACTCGCGCTTCGACGCCTCGCCCGAGAGCCAGCCGAACGCCTCGCGCGGCGACTCGGTGTCGCGCGCGACCATGCCCCACTTGGCCGCCTGCAGCGACAGGATGCGCCGGTTGGTCGCGTTGTCGTCGACGATCAGGACGCGCTTGCCCTGCAGCTCGGGCTGGGCGCCGACGAAGTCGCGGCGCCGCGTCGGCGCCAACTCGGCGACCGGCGCCTCGATGGTGAACATGAACGTCGATCCTCGTCCTGGGCCGTCGCTCTCGGCCCACATGCGCCCGCCCATGAGCTCCGCCAGGCGCCTGCTGATGGCCAGGCCGAGTCCCGTCCCGCCGTACTTGCGCGTCGTGCTGCTGTCGGCCTGCGAGAACGACTGGAAAAGGCGCGACAGGCCCTCGGCCGTGAGGCCGATGCCGGTGTCGCGCACCGCGAACGTGAGGCCGACCCGACCGGCCGCGAGCGGCGCGCTCGTCACCGTCAGCACGACCTCGCCGCTCCCGGTGAACTTCACCGCGTTGGCGAGCAGGTTGAGGAGGATCTGGCGCAGCCGCGTCAGGTCGGCGCTGATCGCGACGGGCACGTCGCCTTCGAACAGGTACGCTGTGTCGAGGTGCTTCTCGGTCGCGCGCGTGCTCACGAGGTCGAGCGCCGACTCGACGCAGTCGCGCAGGTCGAACGGATGCGACTCGATGTCCATCCGGCCCGCCTCGATCTTCGAGAAGTCGAGGATGTCGTTGATGATCGTGAGCAGGGCATCGCCGGAGTCGCGGATGGTCGCGGCGTAGTCGCGCTGCTCGTCGTTCATCGGCGTGTCGAGGAGCAGGCCGCTCATGCCGATCACCGCGTTCATCGGCGTCCTGATCTCGTGGCTCATGGTGGCGAGGAACGAGCTCTTGGCGTCGTTGGCGGACTCGGCCGCGGCGCGCGCTGCCTGCGCTTCGTGGAACAGCGCGGCGTTTTGGATCGCGATCGCTGCCTGGTCGGCGAACATCTCGAGCAGAGCCAGCTCCTTGAGGGTGAATGCCTGGAGGCCGACTCGGGCGACGAACAAGGCACCGACGCCGCGACCCTGCCAGACCATCGGCGCGATGGCGAGCGAGAAGTTGCCGATCTTGGCCGCCATGCGGCGGATCACCTCGGGCACAGCGTCGCCGTGCAGCGTGTCCGGGTAGCTCATCACGCGCTGCTCGCGCATGGCTTCTGCGATCACCGTCTGTTCGACCGGGCTGGGCCGGAACTTCTGGAACTGGCGACCGCCATCGCCGCGCACCGAGCCGAGGTGGACCATCGACTGTGCGTCGACCGTCATCACCGCCAGGTCCGAGCAGTCGATCAGCCGCTGACAACTGTCGAGGATCTTGTCGAACACCGGTTGCGCGTCGGCCACCGAATTGCTGATCACCTCGAGCACCTCGGCCGTGGCGGTCTGCTGCTCCAGCGCTTCCTTGGTCTCGTTGAACAGCCGCACGTTCTCGATCGCGATCACGGCCTGGTCGGCGAAGGTGGTCAGCAGCTCCACCTCCTGACCGCCGAACTCGCCCACCGCGGCGCGGCCGACGACGATGGCGCCGATGCACTGGCCTTCGCGAAGCATCGGCACGCCCAGCGCGGCGCGGAAGTTGGCGGTGCGCGCGGCATCTGCCAACTGGTTGCCTGCCAGCGCGAGCACGTCGGCCACGTTGACCACCGCACCGGTGGCAATCGTTTGCGCCGTCACCGAGTGACCGCCGGGCCGCATCGGGAAATACGACGCGATGCCCTGGAGGTAAGCATCGGAAATGCCGACGCTGCAGCCCATGCGGATCCACTCGCCATCGAAGGTGAAGACAAAGCCGTACTCGGCGCGACACAGCCCCATCGCGCGCTCGGCGATCGCCTGGAACACCGGCGCGGTGCTGGTGGGCGAGCGCGAGATGGCACGCAGGATCTCGCTGGTGGCGGTCTGCTTCTCCAGCGCCTGCTGCGTCTCGTTGAACAACCGCGCGTTCTGGATCGCGATCACCGCCTGGTCGGCGAAGGTTTTCAACAGGCCGATGTCGTTGTCGCTGAACGGCGCGGGCGGGATGCGGTGCACCCCGATCGTGCCGATGCCCTGGCCCTCCCAGAACATCGGCGCGAACATGGCGGCATAGTTGACGCCCTCCGCCACCGCTTCCGCGCGCAGTCCCTTCGGCACGTCGGGGCCGTGCATCACGTCCGGGAAGTGCAGCACCCGGCCCTTGTGGATGGCGTAGCCGTGGATCGAGTTGCGTACCGGCCGCGGGAAGTTCGATTGAATTCGCGCCTTGGCGTCCTGCATCTCGTCGTTCGACCGAACCGACGAATCCTGGATCAGGTGCATCAACCCGTCGTCGCGGATCAGCGCCACGTTCGCATAGTCCACGCCGAAGAGCTTCTCGCAGCTCTGGATGATCTTCTCGAACACCGGTGCCGTGTCGGCCACCGACTGGCTGATGACCTGCAGCACCTCGGCCGTGGCGGTCTGGCGCTCGAGCGCCCCCTTGGTCTCGTTGAAGAGGCGCACGTTCTCGATCGCGATCACGGCCTGGCGCGCGAAGGTCTGGAGCAATTCCACGGCCGCATCGGGAAAGAGTCCCGGCGTCGAGCGAGCCACGGCGATGGTGCCGATCGCCTGACCATCGAGGAGCAGTGGAACCGACATGATGCTGCGGAATCCGACTTGCCTGGCGCCCTCCTTGAAGCGATAGGTCGGGTCGGCTTCGACATCGGGAATCTGCACCGGCGCACGCTCGACGATGGCCCGGAGCGCCTGGGGCGGTGCGTCTTCCAGCTTCACGGGAAACCGGGCGCGCAGAATCCGCTCCGCCTCCGGCGAGGCGCCGTCGATCCCGAGCAAATGGAAGTTGCCGTCGGCCAACCGTGACGTCATTCCGACTTCCGCGCGGCACAGCACACGCGCGCGCTCGGCGATGGCCTGGAATACCGGTATCACGTCGGTGGGCGATTCACTGATCACGGCCAGGATCTCCGCCGTGGCAGTCTGCCGCTTCAGCGCGTCCTCGGTCTCGTCGAACAGCCGCACGTTCTCGAGCGCCACGCCCAGGCCGGTGACGATGGTCTGGAGCAGGCTCACCTCGGCCTCGCCGAAAGCGCCTTCGCGCTCGAAGTTCTGCAGCGAGACGACCCCGAGCAGCCGCTCCACGGAGAAGAACGGCACTATGGCGGTCGCCAGGCTCTGGTCGGTGCCGGCGATGCGCTTCAGGCCGAACGCCGCCATCTCGGCCGCGTTGTTCGCGACCACCGGGCGGCCTGCGGCGAGCGTCTTGTAGACCAGCCCGTCGAGGTTGGCGCGGACCGGCGCGATCTGCACCCGCTCGCCGTGCTGGTACGCGTACGGCGTCTGCAAGAAACCTTGCCGGTCGGACCAGACGATGTGGATATCGCCGGTGCCGAACAGCTCGCGCAACTTGTCGCCGACCCGGTCGACGATGGCCTGGAAGCTCAGCTTCTCCGCCGCACCCCGCTGGATGCCGTGGATCACCGCGAGCTCGCCCGCGCGCCGGTCCGCCTGCGCGCGGGCGCTGCGCGCCTCGGCCGTGCGCTCGGTCACCTCGGCTTCGAGGCGCGCGGTGAAGCGCATGTGGGCCAACGCCACGGCGGCCTGTCCCGCGAGCAACGCCAGCAGGTCGCGGTCGGCATCGTCGAAGCGACCGAACGCACCGTCGACGTCGGCATAGAGATAGCCGAGCCACTCGTCGCTCGCGATCAGCGGCGCGATCAGGCATGAACGCTGGTCGATCGCTGCGGCGCCTTCGGGACCGTGACGCAGGCTCGCCGAACGCGTCCGGCGCGCTTCATGGAGCCACGGCGTCACGGCCCGCAGCAGCGTCTGCCTGTTCTCGCCACGTGGCAAGCGGCCGCCGGCGAGCTCGAACCCCGCGGGGCTGTCGAGCACCAGCAGCACGCGGCGCGCGCCCGTGAGCGCGGCAGCTTCGTCGATCAGGAATGCGGGCAGCTTGTCGGCGCGGCGCAGCGCGTTCATGCGCAGGCCGATGTCGAGCAAGCGCTCGAGCGGCGGCCGGTCAGCGCGCATGGCCGGACTTCACCTGCAGCAGCGCCTCGACCAGCGCCTCGACCCGGATCGGCTTGACCACGTAGTCGTCCATGCCCGCGGCCAGGCACGCATCGCGGTCGCCCTGCATCGCGTTGGCCGTCATCGCGACGATGCGTGGGCGCTTGCCGTTCGGCCATCGCGCCGTGATGCGCCGGCTCGCCTCGAGCCCGTCCATCTCCGGCATCTGCACGTCCATCAGCACCACGTCGTAGGGCTGGCGTTCGATCGACTGGATGGCTTCGACGCCGTTGGAAGCGAGGTCGGCGCGGTAGCCCATCTGCTGCAGCAGCCGCAGCGCCAGCTTCTGGTTCACGACGTTGTCTTCGGCGAGAAGGATGCGCAGCGGGTGGCGCCCGGCCAGCGTGGCGTCGATCTTCGGCTTGGCGACCGCGTGCGCGGCCTTCGGCGCGGCGTCGTGGACGAGCAGCGTCACGAGCGTGTCGAACAGCTGGCTCTGGTGCAAGGGCTTGGCGAGCGTCGCGGCGAAGAGGCTGTCTGACTCCTCGCGCCGGCCGAGCGAGCTGAAGAGCACCAGCGGCAGCGCGTGCCCGGCGGCGCGGATGCGCTCCGCGAGCGCGCTGCCGTCCATGCCGGGCATGTGCATGTCGACGATGGCCAGGTCGAAGCGATCGCTCGCGAGCATCGCGATCGCGCGCGCGGGGTCCTCGCAGTCGGCGACACGCATGCCCCACTTGGCCATCTGCAGCGCGAGGATGCGGCGATTGGTGGCGTTATCGTCGACGACCAGGACCCGCTTGCCCTGCAGCCCCGGTTGCACGCCGAGGAAGTCGCGCCGCGTCCCAGCGGGCAGCTCGGCCGGCGGCGCGCGCATGGTGAAGTGGAAGGTCGAGCCATGGCCGAGGCCGCGGCTCTCGGCCCACATCGATCCACCCATCAGCTCCGCGAGCAGCTTGCTGATCGCCAGGCCGAGGCCCGTGCCGCCGTACTTGCGCGTCGTGCTGCTGTCGGCCTGGCTGAACTTCTGGAACAGGCGGCTCTTGCCGGCGTCGCTCAGGCCGATGCCGGTGTCGCGCACCGTGAAGTGCAGCTCGTCGCCACGCGCCGACACGGTCAGCACGACCTCGCCGATATCGGTGAACTTGACGGCGTTGCTGAGCAGGTTGAGCAGGATCTGGCGCAGCCGGGTGACGTCGCCGGTCACGGCGGGCGGCACCTCGCCCTCGAACTGGTAGGCGATGTCGAGGCGCTTTTCGGCGGCGCGCGCGGCGACGAGGTCGAGCGCCGACTCGATGCATTCGCGCAGGTCGAAGGGATGCGCGTCGATGTCCATCCGTCCGGCCTCGATCTTGGAGAAGTCGAGGATGTCGTTGATGATCGTCAGCAGGGCATCGCCCGAGTCGCGGATCGTTCCGGCGAAGTCGCGCTGCTCGTCCGTGAGCGGCGTGTCGAGCAGCAGGCCGCTCATGCCGATCACCGCGTTCATCGGCGTTCGGATCTCGTGGCTCATGGTCGCCAGGAACGAGCTCTTGGCTTCGTTGGCCGCCTCGGCCGCGGCACGTGCCTCCTGCGCCTCCTTGAACAGGCGCGCGTTCTGGATCGCGATCGCTGCCTGGTCGGCGAAGGTCTGCAGCAGCGTGAGCTCCTTGTCGTCGAACGGCTTCGGCGGCTGGCGCATGAGGACGATCGAGCCGATGCCGCCGTCTTCCCATAGCATCGGCGCATACACCGCGGAGACGTTGCCGAGCCGGCCGATCCGCTCGCGCAGGCCCGGCGTCAACCCGGGCGTGGCGGCGACGTCGGCGATGTGGAACGGGCGCCGCTCGCGGATGACGCGGCCGGTGATGCTTTCGGCGAGCGGCACCTCGTTGCGGCCGGCGTCGCTGGCAAACGGGCCGCGCCAGGCGACCGAGCGGACCATCTCGTCGTCGTCGACGACGAAGATGCACAGCTGGTCGGTGGCGAACAGCTTCTCGCAGCTGTCGAGGATCTTCTCGAACACCGGCGCCGTGTCCGACACCGAGCTGCCGATCACGCTCAGCACCTCGGCCGAGGCGCCCAGCTGGTCGAGCGCCTCCTGGGTCTCGTTGAAGAGGCGGACGTTCTCGATCGCGATCACCGCCTGGTCGGCGAAGGTGCGCAGCAGCTCCTCGTGATGCGCCGAGACCGCGCCCGCGTCGCGCCAGCCGACGACGATGACGCCGAGCGGCACGCCTTCGCGCAACATCGGCGCGCCGAGCATGCAGCGCCAGCCGCCGGCGATGGCGAAGCGCTGGTCGTAGTCGGTGTCGGCCATGGCATCGGCGGTGTGCACGCCCGACCCGGTCAGCACGACCCGGCCCGAAATCTGCGAGCGATCGGGGCGAATCGGATAGATCGCGCGCAGCATCTCGACGGCGGCCGGCGCGAGCTTGTGGCTGGCGGCCCAGTGCAGCAGCTCGCCGTCGTAGCGGAACACGCTGGCGAACATGCCGTCGCAGATCGCGACCGCGTTGCGCACGATCGCGTCGAACACCGGCTGCACGTCCGAGGGCGAGGCGGCGATCACCTTCAGGATCTCGGCCGTCGCCGTCTGGCGTTCGAGCGCCTCCTGGGTCTCGTTGAAGAGGCGCACGTTCTCGATCGCGATCACCGCCTGGTCGGCGAAGGTCTGGAGCAGCGCGAGTTGCTTGTCGGCAAGGAGGCCGGGCGCGGTGCGGACGACGGCGATGGCGCCGATCGCCACTGCGCCGCGTACCATCGGCACGACGGTCATGGCGCGGTAGCCCACCGGCGCGAGATAGCGCTTGCCGGCGCCGAATTGCCCGCCCTCCTCCAGCACGTCGGCGATGTCGACGACGCGGCAATCGAGGAGCGCCGCGCCGTGGATGTAGTCGCGCGACAGGGGAAACGGGAAGACGTCGCGCCATCGTTCCGCGCGCTCGCGATCGTCCTCGGCGATGGCGACGCAGCGCACCTCGCCACCGACGGGCCGGCTGACCGCGACCGCGGCGCCTGGAAAGAGGCGCACGCCGCTGCTCACGATCGCCTCGAACACCGGCTGCACGTCGGTCGGCGATTCGCTGATAACGCGCAGGATGTCGGCGGTGGCGGTCTGGTGGGCGAGCGCCTCCTGCGTCTCGTTGAAGAGGCGCGTGTTCTGGATCGCGATCACCGCCTGGTCGGCGAAGGTCTGCAGCAGGGTGATCTCTGCCGGCGCGAACGGCTGCACCTTGAAGCGCAGCAGCGCGATCACGCCGATCGATCGGCCCTCCTGGACCATCGGCACGGCGAGGACGCTGCGGAACCCGTTCCTGGCCTGGAGCCCGCGCACGTCGGGATACTCGCTGTCGATGAGCGGCACGATGTCCTCGACATGGACCGGGCGGCCTTCGATGACGGCGCGACCGACGACCGAGGTGCGCTCGATCGGCAGCTCCTCACCGAGCGATTCGGCGACGTAGGCGCTGCCATAGTGGGTCATCGCCCGCAGCTTGTCGCCGAAGGTGAGCCAGACCCGGCTGCCCTCCGCGTGGCAGAGCATTCCGGCGCGCTCGGCGAGGGCATCGAGCACCGGCTGCACGTCGGTCGGCGAGCTGCTGATGACCTTCAGGACCTCGGAGGTCGCCGTCTGCCGCTCGAGCGCCTTCTGCGTCTCGTCGAACAGCCGCGCGTTCTCGATCGCGATCACCGCCTGGTCGGCGAAGGTCTGGGCGAGCGCGATCTCCTTGTCGTCGAACTCGCCGGTCGTCTCGCGCAGGATGGTGAGCGAGCCGAGCGCCTTGCCGTCGCGCAGCAGCGGCACGAACAGGCACGAGCGGTAGCCGAGCGCGATCGCCAGGTCGGGCATGCGCGGGAACTGCTTGGCGCCCTCGACCGTGTCGGCCACGGAGATCACGCGCCCGTCGAGAATGCAGGTACCGGCGCCGCTGCCGCGGTCGAGCGGCCAGGGCTTGAGGAAGCCGACGCCCTTTGGCGCCTGCGAGTCGGAGGCGAAGGCAACGTCCTCGATCATGTCGCCGCGCGGCATCGCCAGGTGTACCGCCTTGCCGCCGAACAGGCGCCGGCAGCTTTGCACGATGGCGTCGAACACGGGCTGGGTGTCGGTCACCGAGCCGCTGATGACGCGCAGGATCTCGGCCGTCGCCGTCTGCTGCTCGAGCGCGTCCTTGGTCTCGTTGAACAGGCGCACGTTCTCGATCGCGATGACGGCCTGGTCGGCGAAGGTCGATACGAGTCCGATCTGCCTCTCGGTAAACGGCCTGACCGCGTCAGACCACACGGCAATCACGCCGATGATGCTGCCCTCGCGCAGCATCGGTACGCCGAGCATGGAGCGAAATCCACCCAGGCGCTGGGCCTCGCTCCAGGTGAACTCCTGGTCCGCCAGAACGTCTGGAATGTGCACCGGCCGGCGTTCCAGCAACGTGCGGCCGACCAAGCTGCCGCGACCGGGCGAAATCGGGTTGGCTTCGATCAGCGCCGTATACGCGGGCCGCGCGTTGTACGAGAACGCCATGCGCGCGAACTCGCCGTCGAAGCGAAACACGAAGCCCTGGTGGGCGCCGGCGAGGCGCGTCGCATTCTCGATCAAGACCTCGAGCACGGCGCTCAGATCGAAGGTCGAGCGGCTGATCGCCTTCAGCACTTCGCTTGTGGCGGTCTGCTGCTCGAGCGCCTCCTTGGTCTCGTTGAACAGGCGCGCGTTCTGGATCGCGATCACCGCCTGGTCGGCGAAGGTCTGCAGCAGCGCGAGCTCCTTGTCGCTGAACGCGCCGCGGGCGCGCGCCACGCCGACGACGCCGATGCCGCGGTCTTCCCACAGCATCGGCGCGAACGCGACCGAGTGGTAGCCCGCGACCTTGCCCATGCGGCGCAGCACCGGCGGCGTGTCGGGATCGTTGAGAACGTCGACGTAGTGGGCGACGCGGCGCTCGGTGATGGCGCGACCAGGCGCCGATCCGGCCACCGGCGCGGGGAAGGTCGCCATCACCGCGTCGCGCGCGTTGCCGACGTAGGCGGCGACCTGCAGCTGGTTCTGCGCATCGACCAGCAGCACGTCGAGCTCGTCGCCGCCGAACAGGTGCTTGCAGCTGTCGAGGATCTTGTCGAACACCGGTTGGGTGTCGGCCACCGAGCTGCTGATGACGGCGAGCACTTCGGCCGACGCCTTCTGCTGCTGCAACGCCTCCTGCGTCTCGTTGAACAGGCGCACGTTCTCGATCGCAATCACCGCCTGGTCGGCGAAGGTCTGCAGGAGCTCGATCTGGTGCGCCGTAAACTGTCCGGGATCGCGCCGGGTGACGCTGAGCATGCCGATCGAGACCTTGTCGCGCCGCAGCGGCGTGAGCACCATGCTGCGAAAGCCGCGGGCCCGCGCGACCTCGCGCGCTGCCGCCGCCGACTGGGCTTCGTCCTCGGTGTCGGTCACCAGCACGGTTTCGCCGGCGACGAGCCGCTGCCCGAACTGGAAGCGGTCGATCGCGGTCCCGGACAGCTGCGCCAGGGCCGCATCGCCTTCCGGCGTGGTCGGCGTGAAGCCGACGAGGTGCATCGCTTCGTCGCG
>JADGRJ010000312.1 GCA_017881025.1 Rhizobacter sp.
CACGGGTGAAGTCGCCGGTCTGCGAGCGGATGATCTTGAACTTCGGGTCGGCCTTGATGATTTCCTCGAAGCCCTTCTTGCGGTCGATCGCCGGCGCCGAGCCGACGGTGCCCTGGAGCTCGACGATGTTCACGTCGCCGCTCGTGCCCTTGGTCTTCTCGACCAGCCAGCGGCCGGCGCGGCGGCCTTCCTCGACGAAGTCCGAGCCCATGAAGGTGACCCACAGGCTGTCGTCCTTCTCGTCGACCGCGCGGTCGGACAGGATCACCGGGATCTTCGCCGCCTTGGCCTCGCGCAGCACCGTGCCCCAGCCGGATTCGACCACCGGCGAGAACGCGATCACGTCGACCTTCTGAGCGATGAAGGAGCGCAGCGCCTTGATCTGGTTTTCCTGCTTCTGCTGCGCGTCGGAGAACTTCAGCTCGATGCCTGCCTCCTTGGCCGAGGACTTGATCGATTCGGTGTTGGCCGTTCGCCATTCGCTTTCGGCGCCGATCTGGGCAAAGCCGAGCACGATCTTGCCCTGCGCCAGAAGCGGCAGCGGTACACCGGCGGCGGCGATGGCGGCGACGACGGTTCGTCGTTGGATGGTCATGTGTGTCTCCTCTTTCGTTGCGATGATGAGTCTTCGGGGATCGACGCCTGCGTCGGGCAGGTCTTGCTTTTTTGTTCGGGATCAGGTCCAGCCGCCATCGACGACGAAGTCCTGCGCGGTGCACATCGCGCTGTCGTCGGCGGCCAGGAAGAGCGCCATGTGCGCGATGTGTTCGGGCAGCAGCGGCTGCGTCAGGCACTGGCCTCTGGCGATCGCCGCACGGCCCTCGTCGTCGAGTCGGTCGCGGAGTTGCTTATCGGTCATCACCCAGCCCGGCACCAGGGTGTTGACCCGGATGTTGAACGGGCCGAGGTCGCGCGCCAGGCTGCGCGTCAGGCCCTGGACCGCCGCCTTCGACGTCGTGTAGACCGGCATCCCGCCCTGCTTCAGCATCCAGCTGATCGAGCCGAAGTTGACGATCGAGCCGCCGCCCGCGGCCTTCATGTCGGCGGCGACGTTGCGGGCGGCGAAGAACTGGTGCTTGAGATTCACCGCGATGCCGGCATCCCAGCTCTCGGGCGTGGTCGCTTCGATCGCGTGGCGCTGATCGTTGGCGGCGTTGTTCATCAGCACGGCGATCGGGCCCAGATGACCGCGCAGCGCGTCGATCGCGGCATCGAGCGCCGCGATGTCGCACAGATCGGCGGTGGCGAAGCGGGGCGGTCGATCGGCTTGCGCGTGCTTCGCGACGAGCGCGTCGCCGGCGGCGCGGTCGATGTCGATGAAGCCGACGCGAGCGCCCTGCGCCACGAACTCCTCGACCAGCGTCGCACCGATGCCGCTGGCACCGCCGGTGACGAGCACCGCCCGGTCGGCGAGGCTCGGGTAGCGAGCGAATGCAGCCATCGCCGAGCCGGCCTATTCCTCTTCCGACCAGGCGAAGCCGTCGCGCGCGACCAGCGCGCTCGCCGCCGCCGGACCCCAGGTGCCGGCCAGGTACGGACGCGGCCCGGTGTCGTCGTCGCGCCAGGCCTTCAGCACCGGCTCGACCCAGCCCCACGCCTCTTCCTGCTCGTCGCTGCGGACGAAGAGATTCAGGCGGCCGGCGATGACGTCGAGCAGCAGCCGCTCGTAGGCGCCGACGCGGTTCTCGGCGAAGGCCTTGTCGAAGTCGAGGTCGAGCGAGACCGGCGTGAGCGCCTCCGACTGGCCCGCGCCCTTGGCCGCGAGCAGGTGCAGCTCGAGGCCGTCTTCGGGCTGGAGCTTGATGACCAGCTTGTTGGCCCGGTTCTGGCCCGGGAAGATGGCGTGCGGCGTCGCCCTGAAGTTGACGACGATCTGCGCGTCGCGCGCGGCCAGGCGCTTGCCGGTGCGCAGGTAGAACGGCACGCCGGCCCAGCGCCAGTTCTGTACTTCCGTGCGCAAGGCGACGAAGGTCTCGGTCGTGCTGCCCGGCGGCACGTTCGCTTCCTCGAGCAAGCCCGCCGTCGCCTTGCCGTCGGCGTTGCCGGCACGGTACTGGCCGCGCACGACGTCGCGGCCGACGCTCTCGGGCGTGAAGCGCTTGAGCGAGCGCAGCACCTTCAGCTTCTCGTCGCGGATCGCGTCGGCGACGTTGCGCGACGGCGGCTCCATCGCCACCATCGTCAGCAGCTGCAGCGCGTGGTTCTGGATCATGTCGCGCAGCGCGCCGGTGCGGCTGTAGAAGTCGCCGCGCGTGCCGACGCCGATGGTCTCGGCGAGCGTGATCTGGATGTTGGCGATGCACTCGCGCCGCCAGAGCGGCTCGAACAGGACGTTGCCGAAGCGCAGCGCCGTGAGGTTCTGCACCGCCGGCTTGCCGAGGTAGTGGTCGATGCGATAGGCCTGCTCCTCGGCGAACACCGAGCGCACGACGCGGTTGATCTGCTGCGCGCTGGCGAGGTCGTGGCCGAGCGGCTTCTCGAGCACGACGCGCACGTTCGGGCCGTTCAGTCCGGCCTGGCCGAGCTGGGCGCAGACGACCGGGAACAGATCGGGGCTCGTCGCCAGGAACATGACGACGACATCGGCCTTGCTGGCGCGGCCGGTGCTCGACGCGAGCCACGCGGCAAGACGCTGGTAGTCGTCGGCCTTCGACAGGTCGAGGCGCAGGTAGTGCAGCAGCGCGGCGAAGCGGCCGAACTCCTCGTCGCTCGGCCGCTTGGCGTCCTCGACCTCGGCGAAGCGCTCCTTCAGCCAGGTGCGATAGGTCTCGTCGGAAAGATCCTGGCGCGAGACCGCGAGGATGCGGCCGCCTTCCGGCAGCTTGCCGTGGCGCCAGGCCTGGAACAGCGCCGGCATCAGCTTTCGCCACGCCAGGTCGCCGGTGCCGCCGAAGAGAACGAGGTCGAACGCCATGGGGGAGAGGATACGATGACGCGTCGACCCGACCGGGTCTACAAAGGCCGCGCGACGTCGGCTCAGGGAGACAACGCATGATGACAACGCGGCGCCATGTCCTGTGCATCGCCGGCCTGGCCTTCACCGGCTCGGTCATGGCGCAATCGCAGCCGGGCCAGGTCAACGTGATCTGCTCGGTGCAGGCCGACTGGTGCAACGTGATCCAGACCGTCTTCGCCAAGACCACGGGCATCAAGGTGAACATGTCGCTGAAGGGCTCAGGCGAGGCGCTGGCCCAGCTGATCGCCGAGAAGGCGAATCCGAAGACCGACGTCTGGTTCGGCGGCACGGGCGATCCGCACCTGCAGGCGGCCGAGAGCGACCTGACCCTGGAATACAAGTCGCCGACCCTGCCGCAGCTGCACGAGTGGGCGCAGCAGCAGGCCAGGCAGTCGGGCTACAAGACCGTCGGCATCTATTCCGGCCCGCTCGGCTTCGGCTACAACACCGAGCTCCTCGCCAAGAAGAAGCTGCCGGTGCCGCGCAGCTGGGCCGACTTGCTCAAGCCCATCTACAAGGGCGACATCCAGGTCGCCAATCCGGCGTCGAGCGGCACCGCGTACACGATGGTCGCGACGCTGGTGCAGCTGATGGGCGAGGACAAGGCCTTCGAGTACCTGAAGGCGCTGCACAAGAACGTCGGCCAGTACACGCGCTCCGGCACCGGGCCGATCAAGGCCGTGGCGCGCGGCGAGACCGCGGTCTCGATCAGCTTCGTGCACGATGGCCCGGGCGAAAAGCTCCAGGGCTTTCCGGTCGAGACCGTGACGCCGTCCGAAGGCACGGGCGCCGAGATCGGCTCGATGAGCATCGTTAAGGGCGCCCGCAACCTCGAGCAGGCGAAGAAGTTCTACGAGTGGGCGCTGACGGCGCAGGCGCAGCAATTCGGCGCCGCGACCAAGCAGTACCAGCTGCCGTCGAACAAGGCGACGCCGATCGATCCGCACGTGCCCGACTTCAAGTCGATCAGGTTCATCAGCTACGACTACGCGAAGTACGGCGCCAGCGCCGAGCGGCGCCGGCTGATCGCGAAGTGGGAAAAGGAAGTGAACTCCTTGCCGCGTTGAACGACGCGTCGCCCGAACACCGACCGCTCCCTTGGAGATCGCCGTGAAGAATGTCTTCGTCCCGCTCGTGCTCGCGTATGCGCTCGCCTGCTCGATCGCCTCGGCCCAAGTCGCGGTGCAGGCGAGCGCCGATCAGGAGAAGCTCCTCGCCAGCGCCGACGCGAAGCTCGCGGCGAACAAGCGCTTCGTCTACGACTTCTGGCGCGAGGTCTTCGAGGGCGCGCACATGGAGTTGGCCGACAAGTACATGGCCGAGTCGTACATCCAGCACAACCCGAACGTGCCGACCGGACGCGCCGCGTTCGTCGAGTTCTTCACCAAGTTCAGGAAGCCCGCGCCGATCGAGGCGCGGATCAAGGCGCTGCTCGTCGCCGTCGTCGC
>JADGRJ010000313.1 GCA_017881025.1 Rhizobacter sp.
GCGATTCGCGGCAGCCGTAGAGGTTGTCGAACTTGCTCTTGGTGACCGAGTCGTTGACGTTGATGGCGCGGAACAGCAGCGAGCCCTTGGCGCTCATCTCCTTCAGGCGGTGCACGCCGGTGGTCGTTTCCTCGGTCACGCCGATGATCTCGGCGCTCTTCCGCGAATACCAGGTCGCATCTTCCGCGAGCTTGGCCTTGATCGCGGCGTAGAGGCAGGTCTCCTCTTCGCTCGTCGGCTTGGCGATGACCGAGAGGTCCTTCTCGGCGCGCTTGCCGAGGTGCATCAGCAGCGTCGCGTCGCCGCCGTCGTCGAGGATCATGTTCGGGCCTTCGCCCTTCGCTCCCTTGGCGGCGAATTCGAAGATGCGGTGCGTGTAGTCCCAGTAGTCCGAGAGCGTCTCGCCCTTGTAGGCGAAGACGGGCGTGCCCTGCGCGGCGAGCGCGGCGGCGGCGTGGTCCTGGGTCGAGAAGATGTTGCACGAGGCCCAGCGCACGTCGGCGCCGAGCGCCTGCAGCGTCTCGACCAGGACGGCGGTCTGGATCGTCATGTGCAGCGATCCGGCGATGCGCGCGCCCTTCAGCGGCTGGGTCTTCGCGAACTCCTCGCGGATCGCCATCAGGCCGGGCATCTCGGTCTCGGCGATGCGGATTTCCTTGCGCCCCCAGGCGGCGAGGGCGAGGTCGGCGACGATGTGCCGGGCGGTGGCGGTCGGCTTCAGAACGGCGTTCATCTCAAAGGCTCCATCTCGAATGAGGAACCCGCAGGACGGACGTCGGAAGGGAGGCGGAACTCACCCACGAAGACCATCGTGCGGGTGAGCGCGGTTGCATGTCGAACTGTGCCAAGCCTGGGACTCGGACCCGTGGGTCCCGCCTTGCAACGCTCCTTGGACAGCGCTGCGATTCTAGCGCGGCGCCGCCGGTCCCGTCGTCCGGCACTCTTATCATCGCCGCGTGATTCCGCCTTCCGTCGCGCCGTGGTCGCGCTGCGAGCCGCGGCGCCTCGCCGGCGTTCGCGGCGTCCTCACCGACATCGACGACACGCTGACGACCGACGGCGCGATCCCGATGGGCGTCGTCGCCGCGCTCGCCGCGCTGCGCGAAGCCGGATTGCCGGTGATCGCGGTCACCGGCAGGCCGATGGGCTGGAGCCGCGCCGTCGCCGAGCAGACGCCGCTCGCCGCCGTCGTCGCCGAGAACGGCTCCGTGGCCCTGGTCCGCGACGGCGATGAGGTCCGCATCGACTACGTCGACCCGGAGCCGGTGCGTCGCGCCAACGCCGAGCGCCTGCGCGCCGTCGCCGCGCGAATCGTCGCCGAGATCCCGGGCGCGACGCTGGCGCAGGACAGCACGGGTCGCGTCACCGACATCGCCGTCGACCACGCCGAGTTCACGCACCTCGATCCGGCGCGAATCGGCGAAGTCGTTGCGCTCATGAAGAGCGAAGGCATGAACGCGACCGTCAGCTCGATCCACGTCAACGGCTGGTTCGGCGCGCACACCAAGCTGACGGGCGCGACCTGGGTCGTCGACCGCCTGCTCGGCCGCGACCTCGGCGCCGAGCGCGCCGAATGGCTCTACGTCGGCGACTCGACCAACGACGAGCTGATGTTCGCGAGCTTTCCGCTCTCGGTCGGGGTCGCCAACATCGCCGACTTCGCCGAGCAGCTGCAGCAGTGGCCCGCGTACGTGACCGCCTTCGACCGCGGCCGCGGCTTCGTCGAGGTCGCCGAGGCCCTGCTCGCCGCGCGCGGCGCATGAGCGACGCCAGGCCGCTGCCGACGCTCGTCGTCGCCGCCGCGCTCGCCCTGGGCTCGGCGGTCTCGCTCGGCCTGGCGCGCTTCGCCTACGCGCTGCTGCTGCCGCCGATGCGCGCCGATCTCGGCTGGAGCTACTTCACCGCGGGGGCGATGAACACCGTCAACGCCGCGGGCTACTTCGCCGGTGCGCTCGCCGCGCCGGCCGGCTTGCGTCGCTTCGGCGCGCGCGGCGTGTTCCTGGGCGGCATCGCCGTGACCGCGCTCGCCTTGCTCGGTCATGGCCTCGTCGTTGCCGACGCGGCGCTGTACGTGCTGCGCTTCGTCACCGGCGTCGGCAGCGCCGCGACCTTCGTCTCCGGCGGCCTGCTCGCGGCTCGGCTGATCATCGCGCCGGTCGTTGCCGAGGTGCGGCCTGCGGCGAGCGCGGGGCTCGTCCTCGGCATCTACTACGGCGGCACCGGGGCCGGCATCGTCGCCTCGGCGCTGCTCGTTCCGGCGCTGGCCGAGCGCGCCGTCGCGCACGCCTGGCAAGGCGCCTGGATCGGCCTGGCGGGGCTGGCCCTGATCGCGATGGCCGTCGCCGCCGCGGCGACGCGCCGCCTCGCCGAGGCCGCCACGAAGGCCGCCGCCAGTGACTCGCGCCCGCACTTTCGCTGGCGCGAGTTCGCGCCGGCGCTCGCCTCCTACCTGCTGTTCGGGCTCGGCTACATCGGCTACATGACGTTCGTCATCTCGCTGCTGCGCGAGGAGCACCTCGCCGGCGCCGTCGTCATCGCCTTCTTCGTCATGCTCGGCGCCGCGGTCGTCGCCTCGTCGTGGCTCTGGGCCGGGGTGCTGCAGCGCGCGCGCGGCGGCGGTGCGCTCGCCCTTCTCAACGCGCTGCTCGCCGTCGCCACGTTGCTGCCGGTGCTGAGCGTGCAGCCCCTGGCGGTGTTTGCCTCGGGGCTGCTCTTCGGCGCTGTCTTCCTGTCGCTGGTCGCCTCGACGACCTCGCTCGTCCGCCACAACCTCGCGCCGGCGGCATGGCCGTCGGGGATCGCCGCGTTCACGATCGTGTTCGCGGCCGGGCAGATCGTTGGGCCGAGCGCGGTCGGCTTCATCGCCGACCACTTCGGCGGCTTGCGCGCCGGCTTCGCCTGCTCGGCCGCGGTGCTCGGGCTCGCCGCCCTTCTCGCGACGCGTCAGAAGGCGATCGGCACCGGCTGAATCGCCGCGTTCAGAGCGCGAGGAACTCGGCGAGCCGATCGCGCTCGTCGGCGAAGGCGCGGCGAAACGCGGGACTCTTCTCCGGCGAACCGGCGAAGCCGGTGGCGATGTCGAGCACGCCGTCGCGAACGGCGGCATTGGCCCAGCCGACGATGCGCTCATGCCAGAGCAGCGGCAGCGCGTAGTAGCCGAGCTTGCGTTTGTCGGCCGGCGTGTACGCCTCGAACCGATAGGTCCAGCCCCAGAGCAGTTCGAAGCGGCGCCGGTCCCAGGCGATCGGATCGAACGGCGCGAGCAGGCGCACGTTCTCGTCGATGCGATGGCGCGCCGAGCGCGGGTTCTCGTCGGCCGGCCAGTACCAGGTGACGCCGTCGATCTTCGCGCTCGCCAGGCGTTCTCGCGCCGCCGCCACCGCGGCGCGCGTTTCTGCGCGCAGGTGCGGCGCGCCGTAGCCGAGCAGACGCGCGAGGTACACGAAGCTCGACGCCGGCAGCGGCGCGTACTTGGCGACGACGAGATCGAGCAGCGCCGCGGCGCGCGCCTGGCGCGCCTCGGGGCTCGCGTCGACCGCGACGTGGTCGACGGACTCGTAGATACGCACGCCGCTCTGGCGCCGGGCGACGCGGAGCAGGCCGCGGTAGTGCATCGCGTCGAGCAGGTGCGTCGTCGCGCTGCTCGAGCCGCCCCAGGCGTTGGTGCGGCGGCCGTGCGCGAACTGCTCCTCGACCGCGCGCGGATGGCTCGGCCCGCGCGCGCGGATGAACTCGAGCAGCGCCGCGGCGCGCCGGCGCGTCGCCGCGTCCCACGGCTTGGCGGCGATGCGCGGGTGCATCAGCGCGAGGACGCGGCGCGGCACGAAGCCGTAGTTGACGAGGCAGTCCTCGTCGACCGGCAGGCGCGGGTAGCGCCGCTCGAGCTCACCGGCGCGGTAGCCGGCGACGCGATGGCGCAGCGTCAGGTCCTGGGCGCGCGCCGGTGCGCGGATCGGGTCGGCCTGGACGAAGCCGAGCTTGTCGATCGCCCGCGCGAGCGTGGTCGGCTTGAACAGCGTGCGCGCGACGGCGTAGCGGCGCAGGTCGTCGAGCGTCGGGTCCTTGGCCATCGGGCGATGATGCCGCGCGGCGCGGGGCAGCATGACCGGCGTCCACAAATGGGTGGATGAAAACCACCCAATATCCAGATCAGCGCTGGGGTCTTGCCCGCATTCCGTCCGGCCAGAAGCGCCAAATCGCCGTCGCTCTGTCCGTGTCCCGGAGACGAGCACCCAACCGCTGATCGCCTCCCGGCTCTTCTCAAAGGGGTATCCATGATCAACTTTCGTACCGCGCAAGGCGCCATGGTCGGCATCGCCCAGGAACGCCTCGACGCCTTGCGCCCGCTGCTGCGCGGCAGTGTCCTGCTGCCCGGCGACGCCGGCTACGAGGTCGCGCGAACC
>JADGRJ010000314.1 GCA_017881025.1 Rhizobacter sp.
AGTCGGGAAACGAGTCAAGCTGCGCGGATGCCCTTGGATGGCTGGGAACGCCGCAGCCTGGCAATGCACCGGCGAAGCGTCGGCGGCGGATCGCCCCGACGGCTTGGCCGAGCGCGCTAGATCGTCAACCGCAGCAAGCGAAGGAAAAGAGGCGGGCCGACAGTGGCAGGCCGTTCGACCGGCGGCCAAGGCGCGACAGCCGCAACAGCCATCGCCAGCTTCCAGTGGACGCTGGCCGCGAGGACGGGGCCGGGAAGGTCGGCGTGCGACGCTTCGCTCTTGGTCAGCGCCGAAGACTCGTCGGCGCAGAATTTGAGGCAGCCCGCCTTGCCGCCGTCCTTGGCCGGGTTACCCCCCTCGTCGTCAGCATGGTGGTGGGCAGGCTCGACTTCGCGTTCCCATGCCGCGACGCCGGCGGCGGCCCTGGCTATCGGGTCCCCCTTCGAAAGGCCGGAGGGGGCCGCACCATGCGCGGCGGGTTGAATCAGGCAAGCGTTTGCCACCCCGGACAACGATGCAAACACCCACGCCAGCAGCGCCACACAGGCTGTGCGGCGCAGTTGCTTGCGGGTGAAGTGCAGGGGCAGCATCAGAACGGTCGGAAGGCTCGCCAGAGTTCTGGAGAACACGCGGTAGCGCGATGGCTCGGTCTCATTGAATCCCCCTGGGTCTCGATGGCGCTGACCTCATCGGCCCAAAGGATGAACCGCAAAGCGACACCTGAGAAGACCTTCATCACTTGCGTTTCTGCATGACGATCCAGGCCACGAGGCCCACCACGACGACCAGCAGAACGGGCACCCAGTAGCCGCCGTATCCGCCCATCCAGCCGCCACCCCACATGCCACCGTTCATCATGGGCCCGCTCTGCGCCGATGCGGTACCGTTGACCAACAGCGGCACGGTCCCTACAGCCACGGCAAACAAGTTCTTCATGACAACTCCCGTTGAATGCGATGAACTCTGCGGGCCTTTCCGCAGTGCGTTCGAAACCGTCGCAGCGTCAGGTCCTGGGACTGCGCATTGACCGGGCGGGTCCGCCGACGCGCGCCCTGGATCGTGGTGTGTCCCGCTGCAGCCTTCTGCGGAAGGTCATCAAGACACAAGTAGAGACGTTGAGACTATCCCAAGGGCCGGCAAGGGTCTGTGCGGCAACGAACGTGGGCTCGTCGGCGCTCTTGTCGTGAAGCTGGTGGGCAATCTCGCCGGGCGTTGCTCGCGTCGCGCGGTCAAGGATGCCGACAGCAGGCCGGCGCCACCTGACCGCTTTCGACCTTCCCGGAGGGGGAACGGGGTCGAAAGCGGACTACCGAGCGATCGCCGCGGCGGTCGCGTCCGCGAATCACCCTGGACGCGCGCCGTCGTCGCGCAACCGCAGCGCATAGCCGCGGCCATAGACCGTCTCCAGTTCGAGCGACGAAGCCCCCGCCTCCCTGAGCTTGCGCCGGATCCTGCACACGTGCATGTCGGCGCAGCGCCGCGATTCGCCGCCAGCGGTCGCGCGCCCGAGCGTGCGCATGATGGTGTCGCGGTGGACGAAGCTGTCGGACCGGGCGGCCAGCAACAGCAGCAGCTCGAACTCGCCGCCGGTGAGCGGCAACGTCCGGTCGCCGAAGACGGCCTCGGCGCGCCGCGGGTCGAGCCGCAATTCGCCGAGCGACACGGCGCGCGGCTCCGCGTCGCTCGCGCCGGCGGCCAGGTCGATGAGGCGCCGGAGCTTGACGGCGATCAGGCGTGGCGATGCCGTCCTGGCGATGAGCTCGGCGGCGCCGGCTTCGAGCGTGGCGATCAGGCTCTCCTCGCTGCCGGGCGTCGCGAGGACGACGATCGGCGCGCGCTGCTCGCGCCGCAGCGATCGAACCGTGTCGTCGACGTCCGCGGCGGCGCTGCCGGCGGCATCGCACAGGACGGCGTCGAAGCGCCACTGCGCGAGCAGCGGCCGCACCGAAGCCAGGTCCGGGACGCCGTAGAGCTTGACCCCGTGGCCCTTGAGGCTGCGTTGCAACGCGGACACATGGTCGGGGTCGGCACTGACGATGAGGCAGATGGGCAACACGCTCGAAGCTCGGGGATCGCGAGGCCTGCAGACTAGTCGCGCGGCCGCTGCATCTCTTGCGAATTGCCGCGGCGGCGGCCGGGGTCGCGTTCCAGATCTTGCGAATTCGGTCGCGGCGCCGACCGCCCCGGCGTGACGTGATAGAAAAACGGCCGTGACAAGCGTCACCATCCCTCCACGGCACAGCGCGCATCGACCCGCATGATCCTCACCGAGCTTCCCGACCTGCCGCCGCGGCCCGAAACGCCGGAGAACGCGGCGTTTCGCCGCGACTACGTGGCGCGATGGGCCAAGGAGAACACGCTCCTCTGCGGCGTGACGCGGTTCGCCGAGTACCCCCGGGTCATGCATCCGCTGTCGGTCAAGATGGCGTGGGGCGGGCGCGAGGTCTATCGCCTCGACCGGCGCGAGATCCACGTCCGCGAGGGCAGCTACCTCGTGCTGAACGACGGCGACGAATACGGCAGCTCGCTGAACAGCGAGCGCCAGACGACGTCGTTCTCGATCTTCCTGCGTCGCGGCCTCGCCGACGAGGTCGTCGCGGCGCGCCGGCTCGGCCTCGAGAAGTGCATGGAGCGATCCGCCGACGCCACGACGGCGGCGTCGTTCTCGCCGCATCTTCGCGGTCACGACAGCCACGTCACGCCGCGCATGCGCTTCATCTTCGAGAGCGTGATGGCGGGCGAGCGCAGCCAGGACTGGCTCGACGAGCAGGCCGTGCTCCTGGTCGGCGATCTCCTCTGCGCCGAGCACGCGGCGTTCGAGAGCACGCTGCGCCTGCCGGCGACGAAGGCGTCGACGCGCGCCGAGCTGGGCCGAAGGCTGCGCCTGGCCACCGACTACATCGAGTCGCACTACGACCGGCCGCTGCCGCTCGAGACGCTGGCCCGGGTGGCCTGCATGTCGACGTTTCACTTCGTCCGCTACTTCGCGTTGCTGCACGGCGCGACGCCGCACGCCTACCTGGTCGGCTGCCGCACGGCGGCGGCGCGGCGGATGCTCGGCGAGGGCGTCGCCAGCCATGCGCTCATCGCCGAGCGAAGCGGCTTCGGCAGCCGCTCTAGCCTCTATCGGGCGCTGGCCGGCCGATCCAAGGCGAGCGCCCGGTTGCCGCGGCGTCGCTCGGGCCGCCCGCCGCCCGCGCTCGGCTAGGCTCAGCCGGACTGCAGCCCTGCCGCCTCGATGCCGGCGATGCAGATCGCCTCGTCTTCATCGCCGGTGCCACCGCTGGCGCCCGCGGCGCCGATGACCTGGCCCTGTGCATCCTTGATCAGCACCGCGCCGGTCTGGGGGATGAACTTGCCGTTGCCGGTGGCGGCCAGGGCACCGAAGAAAGCCGGCAGATCCTTGGCGCGCTGAGTCAGGACGCGAGAGGCGGCGCCCATGGCGATCGAGGCCCACGCCTTGCCGGTGGCGATGTCGATGCGGAACATGCTTGCGCCGTCCTGGCGTTGCGCGCTCTTCGTGTGCCCCGAGGCGTCGATCACCACCACCGCCATCGGCTTGTAGCCGGCCTCGGCGGCGCGCTGCAGCGCGAAGGCGATGATCTTGTTGGCCTGGTCCAGGGTGATGTCCATGGGTCGACTCCGTGGCGTGGCGGCGCTCCGAGGTGTGCCGTGATGGAGCGGCGCTTTGTGAACGCACGATAGCGCGGGCTGCGCGCCTGCCTGCAATCTTCGAGCGGGGCTCCTTGGCCGATGCTGGCGTCTTGGTCGCCCATGGTCCGCTGCCTGAGCCGGCATACCGACGCTTTCTCGATCAAGTCGTAGGTCTACTGCGCGGTGCGTGGGTGGCCGACTCTCCGGTCGAACAGCCCACTCTCTTCGAGCTTGTCATTGATCTCAGAACTGCCAGCGCTATCGGCGTAGACATTCCGCAGCCGCTGCTCGCCCGTGCCGATCGCGTGATTCGTTGATTGGCGGAGCACTTGGAGGCTACGGACGCGCAAGCCGTCGCTTTGAACGCGTTGGGAACGAGGACATGCGACATGCACGCGCTCCCCCCTGACGACGATCCCCGCCGGCCCCGCCGACGCCGCTGGAGGGTGATGCCTGTTGCGGCGGCAGCTCCAGTCCGTGTGCCTTCGATCTGCTCGAAGCCGCACGCGAGCGCTACCTCGGGGCACTGCGGGCGTGGCAGGAAAGGCAGGCGCGCAGAACCCCACTCCCGCGAGGTGCCGCCGCCCGTCCGCCTTGCGAGGGTCGTGTGTCGCTCAAGGTCGAGCAGGCATCCTTCAAACGGCGGCTGTCGGCCACTCACGGTCGTTGGCTACCGGCCGCTCTGGGGCAAACCGATCGATCAAGCATTGCCCCTAGCAGGCGGAGCGACTCGGCGGCCAACAAATGGC
>JADGRJ010000315.1 GCA_017881025.1 Rhizobacter sp.
TCGGCGCCGCGCCGCCCGCCCCGGTGCCTGCGGCGCCGCCGGTCGCGGCCGCGCCACCCCCGCCGCCGCTGCGGCGGCCGCGAATCGGCCTGGCGCTCGGCGGCGGCGCCGCGCGCGGCTTCGCCCACATCGGCGTGATCCAGGCGCTCGAGGAGAACGGCCTCGCGCCCGATCTCGTCGTCGGCACGTCGGCCGGCAGCCTCGTCGCCGCCCTGTTCGCGTCGGGCCGAAACGGCCGCGAGCTGGCGACGATCGCCGACGCCATGGACGAGACCGCGTTCGCCGACTGGTCGTACCCGGGGCGCGGCCTGATCCGCGGCGAGGCGCTCGCGAAGTTCGTTCGCGAAAAGACGAACCGGCGCGACATCGAGAACATGCGCATCCCGCTCGGCATCGCCGCGACCGACCTCGACAGCGGCGAAGGCATCCTGTTCCGGCGCGGCGACACCGGCACGGCGGTGCGCGCGTCGAGCGCGGTGCCTGCCGTGTTCCAGCCGGTGAAGATCGGCCAGCGCGAGTACGTCGACGGCGGCCTCTCGGCGCCGATCCCGGTCCATCACGCGCGCCAGATGGGGGCAGAGTTCGTGATCGCGGTCGACATCTCGGCGGTGCCCGAAGGCAACCCGACCGGCGACGCGGCGCGCATGCTGATGCAGACCTTCGCGATCATGGGCAAGAGCCTGAAGGCCTACGAGCTGCGCGACGCCGACCTCGTCCTCCAGCCCTCTCTCGCCGGCGTCTCGGGCGCCGACTTCACGACCCGGCGCCAGTCGATCAAGGCCGGCCGCGACGTGACGATCGCCCACCTCGCCGAGCTGCGCGAGCGGCTCGCCGCGAAGAGCCGGCTCTGACGGCGGCGAGCACCGTGAGGCTGCGAGTGACGCGCGCGTCGGGAGCGAGTCAGTCTTCCTGACGCCCCTTCGCCTCGAGCGGCCGCCCTGCCGCCTTCCAGCCATCGATGCCGCCCCGCAGGAAGCGCGCCGCGATGCCCTGCGCGCGCAGCCGCAGCGCGGTCGCGCGGCCCACCTCGTGGCCGTAGACGCAATAGACGACGACCTCCTGGCCGGCAGGCAAGTCCGCCGACCACGCGCCGACGGCGGTGGGGTCGCGCCAGCGCGCGCCCGGGATCAGCGTGTCGGCCTTGTCGAACATGCCGGCCCGGCGGACGTCGAGGACGAGCGCTTGCGCGAGCTCGTCCTGGCCGACGCCGAACGCGTCGCTCGCGCCGTGGACGGCGGCCTGGTAGCGCTCGTACACGGGTGTCCAGTCGATGTTGGCCATGAAGGCGTCGACGTACGAGCCGGCCGCGGCGCCGAAGTCGAGGTGATAGGCGTGCTCGTACATGTCGAGCGCGAGCAGCGGCACGCCGCCGGCGAGCGAGTGCGTGTGGTCCGCGCACCAGGCGTTCACCAGCGTGCCGTCGGCGGGCAGGAAGGTCAGCAGGACCCAGCCCGAGCCGCCGCCCAGCGCCTTGCCCATCGCCACGAACTCGGCGCGCCAGCGCTCGACGCTGCCGAAGCTCGCGTCGAGCGCGAGCGCCATCGCCGGCGCCATCGTCGTGCCGTCGCCGCCGAGCGAGGCGAAGTAGAGCTCGTGCAGGCGCATCGAGTTGGCGGCGATCAGCTCCTCGCGCTTGAGGCCGTTCAACTGAAAACCAGGCGCGGTACCGAAGTCCAATGCCGCCAGCTGCGCGCGGATCGCGTTGAGCCGCTTGACGGCGCCGCCGTAGTTGTTGCGGTGATGGCTGCGCAGCAGGTTCTCCGAGAGGCCGCGCACCGCGGCGGGGTCGACGGCGAGCTCTTGCATCCGGGCATCCATGTCTTCTCCTCGAATCGTCAGGGCATCACGAAAGGCGCCGCCAGCGTCCAGGCCAGGCCGACGAGGCCCGAGACCAGGACGACCGGAATGACGCCGACCTTGAAACGGAACAGCGCCAGCGCGGCGGCCGCGCCGAACGCGGCGGCCGGCCACTCGAAACGACCGCCGCCGCCTTCGGGCCACAGCACGTGGAAGGCGAAGAACACGCCGAGGTTGACGATGACGCCGACGACGGCCGCCGTGATCGCGGTGAGCGGTGCCGTGAACTTCAGGTTGCCGTGCGTCGACTCGATGAACGGGCCGCCGAGGAAGATGAACATGAACGACGGCAGGAAGGTGAAGAACGTGACCACCCCGGCCGCGACCGCACCCGACAGGAACGGCGAATCGGCGCCGAAGATCGCCCGGCTCCAGCCGCCGACGAAGCCGACGAACGAGACGACCATGATCAGCGGTCCCGGCGTCGTCTCGCCGAGCGCGAGGCCGTCGATCATCTGCGCCGCGCTGAGCCAGTGATGCTCCTCGACGGCGCCCTGGAAGACGTAGGGCAGCACCGCGTACGCGCCGCCGAAGGTCAGCAGGGCGGCCTTGGTGAAGAACCACGCCATCTGCGGCAGGACCGCGTCCCGGCCGAAGGCGAGGACGAGGCCGCCGATGGCCGCGAGCCACAGCCCGACGCAGACGAGCAGGACGCGCGCCAGTCGCGGCCACGTGAAGAGTGCGTGCGGCGGCGTTGGCGTGGCGTCGTCGATGAGCGCCGGCAGCCCGCCGTGGGCCGCAGGGCCGTGGGCCGAGCGCGCGGCGAACCTGTCGGGGGCGACCCGCCCGCCGACGTAGCCGACGATTCCCGCCGCCAGCACGATCATCGGGAACGGCAGATTGAACGCGAAGATGGCGACGAAGGCGGCGACCGCGATTCCCCAGAGCCACGCGTTGCCGAGCGTGCGGCGGCCGATCCGGACCGCCGCCGACATCACGATCGCCGTGACGGCCGGCTTGATGCCGTAGAAGACGCCGGCCACGGCCGGCACGCTGCCGAAGGCCATGTAGACCCACGACAAGGCGATCAGGATCAGCAGCGACGGCAGGACGAACAGCGCGCCGGCGACGATGCCGCCCCACGTGCGGTGCATGAGCCAGCCGATGTAGGTGGCGAGCTGCTGCGCCTCGGGACCCGGCAGCAGCATGCAGTAGTTGAGCGCGTGCAGGAACCGGCTTTCCGAGATCCAGCGCCGGCGCACGACGAGGTCCTCGTGCATGAGGGCGATCTGCCCGGCCGGGCCGCCGAAGCTGACGAAGCCGAGCTTGAGCCAGTAGGCGAGCGCCTCGCCGGCGCTGACCGGCGCCGGCGCCGCATCGTCGGGCGAGGGGTTCGCAGTCATTCGGCCAGCCGAAGCGCCGCATGGAGCGCGTCGAAGACATCGCAAGCCGCGGCGAGGAGCGCGTCGTCGTCGGCGTGCCGCGCCTGCAGGCCGCGCAGCACCGTCTCGACGCCGGCCGCGGGGTCGACCGGGATGCCGCCGACGTCGATGAAGTGGACCAGCTCGCCGAGGCGCTGGATGGCGGGGTCGTCGTCGAGGCCGAAGCTGTGCGCCACGACCTCGAAGGTCACGCGGTCGCCGACGTGGGTGAAGCGCGCGCCGTCGAAGTCGAAGCCGATGGCGCTCTTCGGGCACTTCTTCGGATCGTCGAGCCAGAGGAACCGCGCCTTGGCGTCGAGGCAGCGGCGCACGAGCCACGCCGTCGCGAGCCGGTCGACCCAGGGGCGCTTGCGCGTCGCCCAGGTCTTGCCGTGGAACGCGTCTTTCGGCAGGCGCTTCAGCTCGGCGGCGCTCCGGCCGGGCTCTCCGGGGGAGAGCCTGCGGCCGATCTCGACGCGCAAGGTGTCGAAGCCCCGGCTGGCCCCTCCCTGCGCCTTGCCGGGAAAGAAATCGATCGAGCGGAGCGCCGTCAGTTGCTGGTCGAGCGAGCGCAGCAGCTTGCGCAGCGCTGGCTCGGCGCTCGTCTTCACGGTGGCGCGGGCGTCCTTCAGCGAGCGCGCGAAGTCCGCGTACTGCTCGCTCCGGTCGAACAGCCGGCGAAACGCCTTCTCCTGCGCGGCGTCGCGTGCCTGCAGCTCGAGCAGGTGCGCGTCGGCGCCGCCGTCCCGGATCGCCTGGTGGATCGTTCGCAGGTCCGCCGCCGTGGCGGCCTGCGCCGGCAGGATGTAGACGCCGTCGCGCAAGGTCGCGCAGCCGGTGGCGCGGAGCGCGCGCCAGATCCGCACCCGCAGCCCGCTCGGCGCGGTCGGCAACGCGGCGGCGAGGACGAGCCAGTCGGTCATGCAGCAACTATCTCACATTGTGATGAATGCTACGAGTCGTCCTTCGGGAAGCAAAAAAAAAGCCCAGATCGCTCCGGGCTTTTGGGTGCGGCGCCGCTCGCGCGGCGCTGCGTCTGGCTGGAAAGCTCAGGCCTTCTTGCCCTTCGTCACGCGGACGGCGGTCGAGGACATCGCGTTGAAGTTCGCTTCGGCGACTTCAGCGGCTTGCTTGGCGGCCTTCTGCGCCGTCTCGAT
>JADGRJ010000316.1 GCA_017881025.1 Rhizobacter sp.
GATGCCGTGATCGAGTGCAAGATGGCGATCATCCTATGACGACGATGTTTGCCGTCGGCCGCAGCGATCTGCGCCGCACGCACTGGCGCGACACGCCGCCGGTCGCGCTCGCGCCCGGCGAGGCGCGCCTGCGCATCGACCTGTTCGCGCTCACCGCGAACAACGTCACCTACGGCGCCTTCGGCGAATCGATGCACTACTGGGATTTCTTCCCGACCGGCGAGGCGGAGACGGGCTGCATCCCGGTCTGGGGTTTCGCGACCGTGAGCGAATCGCGCGTCGACGGCGTCGACGTCGGCGAGCGCTTCTACGGCTACTGGCCGATGGCCGACGAGGTCGTTCTCGCGCCGGTGCGCGTCATCGCTGAAGGCTTCTTCGACGGTGTGCCGCATCGTCGCGAGCTTCCAGAGGTCTACAACCGCTACCTGCGCTGCAGCAGCGATCCGATGTACCGCAGCGAGCACGAGCCCTTGAAGGCGCTGCTGCAGCCTCTCTTCATCACCTCGTTCCTGATCGACGACTTCCTCGCCGACAACGCCTTCTTCGGCGCAACCACGGTGCTGGTCTCTAGCGCCTCGAGCAAGACCGCGTACGGACTGGGCTTCTGCCTGGCGCGCCGCCGCGGCGAGCCCGGAATACCGAAGGTCGTCGGCCTGACCTCGCCGGCGAACCTGGCCTTCACGCGCGGCATCGGCTGCTACGACGACGTCGTCGCCTACGCCGACGTCACGACGCTGCCGGCGGGCGAGCGCGCGGTCTACGTCGACATGAGTGGCGACGCGGCGTTGCGGGCGGCCGTTCACGGCCACTGGGGCGAGCGGCTCGCGTACAGCTGCTCGGTCGGCGGCACGCACTGGCAGGCGCTCGGCGGCGGCAAGGGGCTGCCAGGGCCGCGGCCGGTCTTGTTCTTCGCGCCGGCGCAGATCAAGAAGCGTGTCGCGGAATGGGGCGCGATCGGCCTGCAGCAGCGCCTTGCGTCGGCATGGCAAGGCTTCCTCGAGCGCGTCGCCGATCCGCAGGCGCCTTGGCTGCGGGTCGTCTCGGCGACGGGCCGCGAAGCGGTGCAGTCGACCTATTCGGCGCTTCTCGACGGACGCGTCGCCGCGTCGGAAGGCCGGGTGCTGGCGCTGTGACGCGCACGAGGGATCCGGCCGCGCGCGCTCGAGCGAGCGCCGGCGGCGTCGGTCCTCCGGCACGAGGCCGGTTCGCGGAGGGTCGATGACGAGCTCGACGAAGCCGCCTGACGAGCTGGTGCGCCCGCTCGCGGACCTTGCCGCCTGGACGAGCCATTTCCGTCGCGCCCAGATCCCCGTCCTGCGCGAGACCCTCGAGGCGCTCGACGCGTTGCGAGCGAACGAAGAGCGCACCGATGCGAACAGCATCGGCGAAATGATCGGCGGCGATCCGCTCATGACGCTGAAGGTGCTCGCATACGCGTCGGATCACCGCGGCCGCAGCGTCGTCACCGCGCCCGAGACCGTCATCGCCGCGCTCGTGATGATGGGCATCCCGCCGTTCTTCCGCGCCTTCGCGGCGCCGGTCGCCGTCGAGGATCGGCTCGCCGGCTCGCCCGAGGCCCTGGCCGGCCTGCGGCGCGTCCTGCGGCGTGCGCATCGCGGTGCCCGCTTCGCGCTCGCCTTCGCGATCCACCGCACCGATCCGCACGCGGCGACGGTCCACGCCGCCGCGTTGCTGCACGAATTCGCCGAGATGCTGCTCTGGTGCCATGCGCCGCGGCTGGCGCTGCGCATCTGCGCGATGCAGGACGCGGATCCGACGCTGCGCTCGAGCGTCGCCCAACGAGGCGTCCTGCGCATCGAGCTCGACGAGCTTCAGCAGGCGCTGGTCGCCGCGTGGCGGCTGCCGACGCTCCTTGCCGAGACCAGTCAGGAGCCGCAGGCGGCCCAGGGCGGGGCACGCGCGGTCGCCCTCGGGTCCCGCCTGGCCCGGCACGCTGCTGCAGGCTGGGACAACGCCGCGATCCCCGACGACATCGCGGAGGTGGCGGCATTTCTCAACCTGTCGCCGGCGGCGGCGCTGAAGCTGGTGATGGAGCTCGACGCCGACTAGTCCGGCGAGCGGCGGCGTCGTCGCCCCTCATGAGCGGGCGAGATTTCAGGCTGTCTCGCGGACGATCCGAAGCACCTCCTCGAACACCGCGGGGTGGTCGACCATCTGCACGTGCGGCGTCACCGCGAGGTGGCGGTTGTCGGCGCCGGGCAGGGTCGCGTTGCGGGTCGGGAAGACGATGTTGTCGCAATGACTCCAGAAGCACGTGAAGCGCGCGCGTGACTCCGCGGATTCCCGATTCGCGAGCTGTGCCAGCCAGTCGCTGCCAAGGCGCATCTGGCTGATGTTGAGGCCGCGCCCGTGTGCGCCGAGCCGGGTGCCGGAATGCGGCGAAGCGATCGTGACGAGGCGATGGAGCGGCGCAGCGGTCTGAGCAGCGAGCCAGGCGCGAGCCGCGAGACCGCCCATGCTGTGCGCGACGATCACGGGAGCGAGGCCGGTCGCCTGCTGGAGTCGGGTCATCGCGACGGCGATCGTCTGCCGGTAGTCGTCGATCGATCCAAAGACCGGCTCGAGCGTGACGGCGACGAAGGGGACGTCTTCGCGCCGAAGCCGACCCAGCCAGCGATTCCACAGGCCACGGTTGCAGAAGAAGCCGTGGATCAAGAGAACGCCGCGCCGGCCGTGCGCCGTCGCCGGCAGGTGGTCGGGCTCGGTGCGCCACCGGAACGGCTGGCGCCAGAGGAAGACGCGCGGCGCCGCGGTGACTTCGATGGCCCAGGCACGAAGCAGCTCGGACGGGCGCGGGCGCGCGGTGTCGTCTACGACGTACGAAGACCGCAACCAGGCGAACTCGACCCCCAGGACGCTGGCGTAGCCGATGAGCGCCAGCGCCACGAAGGCCGGGCCCAGCCACGGCCATCCGCCCGCGGAGCCGATCGCGATCGCCGCGAGCGTCAAGGCGAGCAAGGTCGCTGCGATGAGCTGCTGGAGACGCGCGAGCATGGTCGGTGAAGGCAATAAAAAAGGCCTCCGTCTATTCGACGGAGGCCTTCAAGGTATTAATAGCCTGACGATGTCCTACTTTCACACGGGAACCCGCAATATCATCGGCGCAGAGGCGTTTCACTGTCCTGTTCGGGATGGGAAGGAGTGGGACCACCTCGCTATGGTCATCAGGCATAACCGACGCCCCCGGCACTTCGGCCGGTAGGCCAATTCGCAGAGTCGACCGCTTGCGCGGGAATCAGATTCTCGATCGCGTCCTTCGATTCGAAGAACGGTTCAAACGCGCTTGACTCGCCTCGACGACTCGCGTCGTCAAAGTTATAGGGTCAAGCCGCACGAGCAATTAGTACTGGTTAGCTTAACTGGTTACCCAGCTTCCACACCCAGCCTATCAACGTCCTGGTCTAGAACGACTCTTCAGGGGGCTCGAGGCCCCGGCAAGACTCATCTTGAGACGAGTTTCCCGCTTAGATGCTTTCAGCGGTTATCTCTTCCGCACATAGCTACTCGGCGATGCCACTGGCGTGACAACCGATACACCAGAGGTGCGTCCACTCCGGTCCTCTCGTACTAGGAGCAGGCTCTCTCAATCTTGCAGCGCCCACGGAAGATAGGGACCAAACTGTCTCACGACGTTTTAAACCCAGCTCACGTACCTCTTTAAATGGCGAACAGCCATACCCTTGGGACCGGCTACAGCCCCAGGATGAGATGAGCCGACATCGAGGTGCCAAACACCGCCGTCGATATGAACTCTTGGGCGGTATCAGCCTGTTATCCCCAGAGTACCTTTTATCCGTTGAGCGATGGCCCTTCCATACAGAACCACCGGATCACTTTGTCCTACTTTCGTACCTGCTCGACTTGTCAGTCTCGCAGTCAAGCACGCTTATGCCAATGCACTATCAGCACGATTTCCGACCGTGCCTAGCGTACCTTCGAACTCCTCCGTTACGCTTTGGGAGGAGACCGCCCCAGTCAAACTGCCCACCATACACTGTCCCCAACCCGGATCACGGGCCAAGGTTAGAACCTCAAACACACCAGGGTGGTATTTCAACGTTGGCTCCACGACACCTAGCGGCACCGCTTCAAAGCCTCCCACCTATCCTACACAGATCTGTTCAAAGTCCAATGTAAAGCTACAGTAAAGGTTCATGGGGTCTTTCCGTCTTTCCGCGGGGAGATTGCATCATCACAAACATTTCAACTTCGCTGAGTCTCTGGAGGAGACAGTGTGGCCATCGTTACGCCATTCGTGCAGGTCGGAACTTACCCGACAAGGAATTTCGCTACCTTAGGACCGTTATAGTTACGGCCGCCG
>JADGRJ010000317.1 GCA_017881025.1 Rhizobacter sp.
GCGCGCGGCGTCGCCTATCGCAAGGGCCGGCGTCTCTACCGCGCCCATGCGCAGGCCGGTGTCGACGCCGGCGAGGCGCGCGAGGTGCGCTGCCGGCGCGAGGTGATTCTCTGCGGCGGCGCGTTCAACACGCCGCAGTTGCTGATGCTTTCGGGCATCGGCCCGGCCGCGCACCTGCGCGAGCACGGCATCGCCGTGCGCGTCGACCTGCCGGGCGTGGGCAGCCACCTGCAGGACCGCTACGAAGTGGCGCTGACGCACCGCATGCGCCGGCCCTGGCAGGTCCTCGACGGCGCGACCTTCGCCCGCGGCGACGCGCTCTGGCAGCGCTGGAGCGCGAGCCGCGCCGGCATGTACGGATCGAACGGGGCGGCAATGGCGCTGATCGGCCGCTCGGCGCCCGAGCGGCCCGAGCCCGACCTCTTCTTCATGGCGCTGCTGGCGCGCTTCGAGGGCTATTCGCCAGGCTTTTCCGCGCTGATCGGCGGCCCGGGCGAATTCCTGACCTGGGCGATCCTCAAGGCCCACACCGAAAACCGCGCCGGCACCGTGCGGCTGCGCTCGGCCGACCCGCTCGACCCGCCGCTCGTCAACTTCCACTACTTCGAGGAAGGCAGCGACGGCGACGGCGACGATCTCGCCGCAGTGGTGGCGGGCGTTCGCTTCGTGCGCCGCCTGACCGCGCCGCTGATCGCGAGCGGCGTGATCGCCGAGGAGCTCGCGCCCGGAGCCGAAGTCGACAGCGACGGAGCGATCGCCGAGTACGTGCGCGACACCGCCTGGGGACACCATGCCGCGGGATCGTGCGCGATCGGCAGCGCCGCCGACGCCGGCGCGGTGCTCGACAGCGCATTGCGCGTCCGCGGCACGCAGGGCCTGCGCGTCGTCGACGCTTCGGTGTTTCCGCGCATCCCCGGCTTCTTCATCGCCGCCGCCGTCTACATCGTGGCCGAGAAGGCCGCCGATGCGATCCTGGACGACGCCCGCGCGCAGGCGCGCGAGCGCGCACCGGCACCCTCTTCTTGACAGCGGGCAACCGCAAGGAGTGACCCATGGCCTACGACGCCAACCAGCTGCTGGCGATGTCGCAAACCGAGCTCGACGACCTGTTTCGGGCCAGCCCCGCGGGCCCGATCCCGAACGGATCGGCGGAGGGCACGGCGATCATCGCCCCGGGAACCAAGTACAGCATGCCGATCGCCACGGTCATCAATCATTTCGGCTGGCAGGGCAAGGTCTTCGACGCCGAGAAGGGCGTGCTGAAGAACCGCATCCTGGCATTCGGCTTCGAGGCGATCCTCGCCAAGGTCTACAAGGGACCGAGCTGGCTCGACAACAAGGAATGCGTCGTCCTCGACTACTCCGAGACCTCGCTCCTCGCCCACTACGTGCGCGACGAGATCCGTCTCATCGGCCCGGGCTTCTACCTCGGCAAGGTGTACTGGGCCAAGGATCGGCTGATCGACTTCTGCCTGAAGTTCTGAGCATGACGCCGCAGGACCGCTTCCTGGTGGTCGCGCCGGTCGCGGCCGGCAAGGAGCCGGCCCTGCGCGCGCTCTTGCACTCGATGAACACCGAGCCCGGGATGGCCGATCCGCGCAACGGCGTCGTTCCGTTCGCGCAGTTCGATCGTCTCCACTTCGCCCGCTTGGTCCTGCTCGACGACGCCCTGCAGGCCGACCTGCGGGTGCATGGCGTCGAACCGATGCGCCTGCCGACCTGCCTCGTCTTCCTCGCCGACTGCGACGGGCCGGCCGACGATGTGCTCGCCGATCTGGCCGAGCGCGCCCGGCCGGGGCTGGCGCGCATCTTCGCGCACTGCGAAGGCTTCACCGACGCGACCGAGCTGCTCGCCTGGATGCGCGCGCGCGAGCAGCCGTCGGCAGCGAGCTTCGTCAACTGGGTCGGCCGCAGCGTGCGCCAGATCCGCGAAGAAAGCGCGCTGCAACGCGCCCTCGCGGCGCGCGTTCCGCGCCGGCCACTGGCCGCGCCGGGCGAGGGCGAGCGCGTGCGCCGCGAGCTCGCCGCCTGGGTCAAGAGCGAGGTCGATGCCGGCCGGCTCGCGCTGACGCCGGACGCACCGACCCCCTTCGGCTGGCAGCTCGCCAAGCTCGCCAACCTGGTGGGGGTGCCGCTGATCGGCATCCTCGCCCTGCCCTTGCTGATCGTCGGCGCGCCGCTCTTCGTCTTCCTCCTGCGCAGGCGCGAGGAGAGCGACCCCGAGCTCTGCCCGCGGCCACGCCCTGCCGACCTCGAGGCGTTGCAGGAGCTCGAGGATCGCGAGATCACGAACCAGTACACCGCGATCGGCGCTGTCAAGCCGGGCCTGTTCCGACGCTGGCTCCTGACCGTCCTGCTGGTGCTGACCAGCTTCGCCTGCCGCCAGATCTTCACGCGCGGCTACCTCGCACGCGTGCAGACGATCCACTTCGCGCACTGGTTCTTCTTCGACGACAAGACCCGCGTCGTCTTCGTCAGCAACTACGACGGCAGCCACCAGGGCTACATGGACGACTTCATCAACAAGGTCGGCTGGGGGCTGAACCTGCTGTTCAGCAACGGGGTCGGCTGGCCGCGGACGCGCTGGCTCGTCCACGGCGGCTCGCGCATCGAGCAGAAGTTCAAGTACTACCAGCGGCGCCACCAGGTGCCGACGCAGGTCTGGTACAAGGCCTACCCCGGGCTCGCGCTGGTCGAGCTCAATCGCAACCATCGCATCCGCGAAGGCCTGCAGCAAGCGACGATGAGCGATGCCCAGGCCCTGGCCTGGCTGGGGCTGCTATGAGCCGCCGCGCCGCCCGCAAGGCGACTATCGAAGCGTGCAACGCGAAGGGACTGCCATGAGCACCGCACTCCCGGTCGAGCTCGGCGACATCCAGGGACTGGTCCGCTTCGGCTACAAGCATCACACCGAGGCGTCGTTCCTGCTCCTGCGCGTGCGCGACCGCGACGCGGCGCGGCGCTGGCTCGCGGCGGTGCCGGTGTGCACGGCCGAGACGATCGAGCCGCCGCCCGAGACTGCCTTGCAGGTCGCGTTCACTGGCGAAGGCCTGCGCGCCCTCGGCGTGGCCGACGCCATCGTCGACGGCTTCGCCGCCGACTTCGTTTCCGGCATGGGCAACGACGCGAACCGTGCGCGCCGTCTCGGCGACGTCGGCGCGAACGATCCGGGCCAATGGCAATGGGGCGGCGCCGGCCGCGTGCCGCACGTGCTCCTGCTGCTCTATGCCCTGCCCGGCAAGCTGGCCGACTTCCGGCGCAAGGTCGAGGCGCAGTGCGAAGGCGGCTTCGACATGCTCGCCGGCCTCGCCACCAGCGACCTCGACGGCATCGAGCCGTTCGGCTTCACGGACGGGATCTCGCAGCCGCTGCTCGACTGGGAGCGCCGGCGACCGGCGCGCGACGCCGAGCGCAAGGACTACTCGAACCTGAGCTGCCTGGGCGAATACCTGCTCGGCTATCCGAACGAATACGGCGGCTACACCGACCGGCCGCTGCTCGATCCGGCGCTCGCGGGAACGCGGCTGCCGCGCGCCGAGGACGATCCGGCGCGCGCCGACCTCGGCCGCAACGGCAGCTACCTGGTCATGCGCCAGCTGCGCCAGGACGTGCACGGCTTCTGGCAGTTCGTCGACCGCTGCGCCGGTGGCAACCCCGGGCTGCGCGAGCGGATCGCCGGCGCCATGGTCGGGCGCGGGCGCGATGGCGTCCCGCTCGTCGGCCCGGCCGATGAAGCGATCGAAGGCGGCGGCGCTCCCGGCGACCTCAACGCGTTCACCTATCGCTCCGACCCCGACGGCCTGCGCTGCCCGCTCGGCGCGCACGTGCGGCGCAGCAATCCGCGCAACGCCGACCTGCCGCTTGGCGCGCCGGGAATCGTCTCGTGGGCGAAGCGAACGCTCGGCTTCGATGCCGACGCGCTCGCCCACGACCTCGTCGCATCGACGCGGTTTCACCGCCTGCTGCGCCGCGGCCGCGAGTACGGCGTCGGCGTCTCGCCCGAGCAGGCGCTCGCCGGGCCGGCCGCCACCGGCGAGACGGGCCTGCACTTCATCTGCCTCGGCGCCAACATCGCGCGCCAGTTCGAGTTCGTGCAGAACGCGTGGGCGATGGGCGTGCACTTCGACGGCCTGCCGAACGAAAGCGATCCGCTGCTCGGCACGCGCCTGCCCGCGGCCGACGGCACGCCGACCGACGGCTTCTCGATGCCGCGCGCCGATGGCGCCGCCGAGCGCCTCGCCGGCTTGCCGCAGTTCGTCACCGTCCTCGGCGGCGCCTACTTCTTCCTGCCCGGCATCCGTGCCCTGCGCTTTCTCGCCACTGCCC
>JADGRJ010000318.1 GCA_017881025.1 Rhizobacter sp.
CCGAAGAGCACGCCGTCGGCGCCGACGACCGCGCGCGTGCGGTGGCGCTGTACTACGCGGTGCGCGACGGCTTTCGCTACGATCCGTACCGCATCGACCGTGCTGCGCGTGGGCCACGGCTGGTGCGTGCCCAAGGCGGCGCTGCAGTTTCCCCTGCCGGCAGCAACGTTCGAGACGGAATGGAGCACCACGAAGTCCGCGCAGCAGCGCCAGACCGTCTTTGCCGACGTGGCGAGTCACGGTGACTACGTGGCAGCGGCACACGTTGCATCTCCGGGCATCGGGAAACTTCGCGCAGAAGGCGATGGCTACACCTGGGTGCCGGTCAGCTATATCTTCGGCAAATGACCGCCTCGAAGGTCAGCATTGCGGCGACGTCTCGGCCGCGCGAATTTCGCTGAGGGGTCGAAATCAGCCTTCCATCGGCCCGGCAAGCGGGCTGCCGGGCTGACCCGTCGCAGGGAACGGGATGGCGCTACTGGGCCGTGCCGCGATCGCCATGTGGTGGGACATCTCGCCCGAGCGCAAGGCCGAGTTCGAGGACTGGCACTCGCACGAGCATCTCCCCGAACGGCTCGCCATCCCCGGCTTCCGGCGCGGATCGCGCTGGGCGGCGGCCGATGGCGGCCCGGGCTTCTTCGTGCTGTACGAGCCCGACGACTACGAGACGCTGACGTCGCCGCACTAGCTCGAGCGGCTGAACCGGCCGTCGCCGTTGTCGACCCAGCTGATGCCGCATCACCGCGAGATGGTTCGCAGCCAGTGCCGCGTCGTCGAGACGTTCGGCCTCGGCGTCGCGCGCCACGTCCTGACGCTGCGCCTTTCGCCGCCCGCCGCCGGCAGCGGGCGGCTGCGAACGTTCCTCGGCGAGCAGGCCAGGAAGGTCGCAGCCCGAGCCGGAACGACGGCCGCCCACCTCCTGCGCACCGAGACGCCGGAGGTCGGCGTCACCACCGAGCAGAAGTTCCGCGGCGGCCGCGACAAGGCGGCGGACCGGATCTTCGACGCTTGCGGCTACGACCTCGCCGCGCTGCAAAGCCTTCGCTCCGGCGAGCTGTCCGACGAAGAGCTGTCGCGCCGGGGCACCGAGGGGCCGGTCCAGGCGGGCCTCTACGCCCACGGGCTCGAACGATCCGGCCGGCTTCGACCTGGTGGTCAACGGCACGCCGCTGGGAATGAGCGCTGGCGACCCGCTTCCCGTCGACGTCCGGCGCCTGGAGCCGCGAACGTTCGTCGCCGACGTCGTCATGCGGACCGACGTGACCCGACTTCCTCGCCGCGGCCCGGGAACGGGGCTGCCGCGTCCAGGTCGGCGTCGACATGCTTTTCGAGATGATCCCGCCGTATCTCGAATTCTTCGGCTTCCCGGCGACGACCCCTGAGTGCCTGCGCGCCATCGCCCGCCTGGGGTACTGAGGCGGCCTGCGCAGGGGCGTGGCAGGAGCGGCGCGGGACTCGTCAACGGAAATGCGTCTCCGGCGTTTCTAGCAGGGTCGGAAGAACCTTCCCCCTCTCGTTCCGCAACCAAAACCCACTCCCAGGAGAACCTCCATGAAGAACGCACTGATTGCACTCGCCTTTGTCTTCGGCGCCGCCGGCGTCCACGCCCAAGCGTCCACCGCCGCCAAGGAAACCGGCAAGGCCACCGCCGAGTCGGCGAAGGCAGCCACCGAAAGCACCAAGGCCGCCGTGAGCAGCGAGCCGGCCAAGACCGTGCACAAGGCCAAGGCCAAGGTGCACCGCGCCAAGGCCCGCCATGCCCGCCATGAAGCCAAGGACGCGGCCAAGGAAGCCACCAAGTAAGACGGCTGTCCGGATCTCGGCGCCGCGCCCGCGGCGCTCGACAAGAAACGCGGCTTCGGCCGCGTTTTCCTTTTGGATCGAGGCCTCAGTAGGTCTCGAGGTGCAGGCGACCCTCCCGCTTCAGCGCCGGGCCGATGGCGGCGTCCCAGTCGAGATCGGCGCCGACGGCCACGTCGCGCAGCGCCAGCAGCACGCCCTCTTCCATCGCCTTCAGCCCGCACACGTAGAAGTGCGAGTTCGGGTCCGAAAGCAGCGGCACGAGGTCGACCGCGCGCTCGTGGAGCAGGTCCTGCACATATTTCTTCGGCTGGCCCGGCGTCCGCGAGAACGCGAAGTTGATGTCGATGAAATCCTTCGGCAGCGATTGCAGCGGGCCGAAGTACGGCAGCTCCTCGCGCGTTCGCGCGCCGAAGAAGAGCATCAGCTTGCCGCCCTCGAACTTGCCGCTCTTGCGCAGGCGTCGGCGCCATTCGGTCATCGCCCGCATCGGCGCGCTGCCGGTGCCGGTGCAGATCATCACGATGTGCGACTTCGGGTGGTTCGGCATCAGGAAGCTCTGGCCGAACGGGCCGATCACCTGCACCGCGTCGCCGACCTTCAGGTCGCACAGGTAGTTCGACGCGACGCCCCGCGTCGGCCGGCCATGGTGGTCCTCGGTGACGCGTTTCACCGTGAGCGAGACGTTGTTGTAGCCGGGCCGCTCGCCGTTGCGCGGGCTCGCCACCGAGTACTGGCGCGCGACGTGCGGCCGGCCGTTCGCGTCGACGCCCGGCGGCACGATGCCGATCGATTGTCCCTCGAGCACCGGGAACGGGATCGCGCCGAAGTCGAGGACGATGTGGTGCGTCTGGTTGTGAAAGCCCGCCTCGGTGCAGTTGACGTTGCCCGCGACGGTCGCCGTGGTCGGATTCTTCGGCCCGAACAGGTTGGTGTACGCGTGCGCCGCCGACCACGGCGGCACGCTCGCGCCGAAAGCGGCGCTGTTGAACGGCGCCTCGCCGGCGGCCGACTCGGGCTTGACGGCAAGCACGGGCTCGGCCGCCACGCTCGCCGCGGCCTCCGGCGTCACGCCTTCGGCGGCAAGCTGCTCGGGCGTGAGCTCGGGCGGCAGCTCGTCCCACGTGAGCTGCTCGGCGATGTCGTAGGCGCGCACCTTCGGCACGGTGCGCCAGTTGTCGATCGACCCGGTCGGGCACGGCGCGATGCACGCCATGCAGTAGTTGCAGACGTCGGCGCGGACGACGTAGTTGCGGTCGTCGTGGGTGATCGCACCGACCGGGCAGGTCGCCTCGCAGGTGTTGCAGCGGATGCAGATCTCGGGGTCGATCAGGTGCTGCTTGATCACTCCTGCTTCGCTGGCCGTCTCCATCCCCGCATCATCAGCCAAATCGCACGTACTCGAAATCGACGGGTTGCTTGTTGATGCCCACCGCCGGCGGCGCGATCCAGTGGGCGAACTTGCCGGGCTCGACGACGCGGCCCATCAGCGACGACACGAAGGCGCGGTCGGCGTCGCTCGGCAGCCACTCGGCCTCGTGCGCCTTCCACTCCTCCTCGCTGACGACGCGGCCTTCGGGCGACATGCGGATGCCGGCGAGCGCGCCGATGCGCCGGTTGAATGCCTTGTGCGGCACGACCAGCCGGGTCGGGATGCCGGCCTTCTCGAGGACCTTGTTCCAGCGGCCGACGCCGGCGACCGAGTCCTTGATGAAGTCGTCGCGCAGCACCTCGTTCAAGGCGTTGAGCATCGGCACTTCCTTCTCGACCAGCTGGCCGTTCTGGACCTCGAGCACCTTGTAGGTCTGGCCCTTCAGCACATGGTCGTCGACGCGCTTGCCTTCCTCGTAGCGGCCCTTCAGGCCCGAGCTGTAGAAGGTCGCGGCGTTGCTCGACTGGTCGGCGCCGAAGAGGTCGATCGTCACCGAGTAGTGGAAGTTGAGGTAGCGCTGGACCGTCGCCAGGTCGATCGCGCCGGCCTCGCGGATCTTCTTCGGGTCGTCGGTCTTGAGCTCGTTCATCACCTGCGCCGTGCGCTGGATGACTCGCGACACGCCGCTCTCGCCCACGAACATGTGGTGCGCTTCCTCGGTGAGCATGAACTTGGTCGTGCGCGCCAGCGGGTCGAACGCGCTCTCCGCGAGCGCGGCGAGCTGGAACTTGCCGTCGCGGTCGGTGAAGTAGGTGAACATGAAGAACGCCAGCCAGTCGGGCGTCTTCTCGTTGAAGGCGCCGAGGATGCGCGGGTTGTTGGCGTCGCCCGAGGTGCGCTCGAGCAGCGCTCCCGCTTCCTCGCGGCCGTCGCGGCCGAAGAACTTCTGCAGCAGGTAGACCATCGCCCAGAGGTGGCGGCCCTCCTCGACGTTGACCTGGAACAGGTTCCTGAGGTCGTACAACGACGGCGCGGTGAGGCCGAGGTGGCGCTGCTGCTCGACCGACGCCGGCTCGGTGTCTCCCTGCGTGACGATGATGCGGCGCAGGTTGGCGCGGTGCTCGCCCGGCACGTCCCGCCATGCCTTCT
>JADGRJ010000088.1 GCA_017881025.1 Rhizobacter sp.
CGTCGTCGCCAGGCCGCTCGGGCTGGTCGAGGCGCGCGAGCCGCGCGAGGCGGGCGCCGGCGGCGCGGGTGCCTTGGCTGTGGCCGACGCCGCGCGCGCCCCGGATCTCTCGGCGGCGGTCCGCGCGCCGCTGCCGGCCCGGCTCGAGCCGCAGCTCGCGACGCTCGTCGCCGCGCCGCCGGGCGGCGACTGGATCGTCGAGACCAAGTTCGACGGCTACCGGCTGATGGCGCGAATCGACGCCGGCAAGGCCAAGCTGATCACGCGCGGCGGCCACGACTGGACTTCGAAGATGAAGCCGCTCGCCGCCGCGATCGAATCGCTCGGCATCGCCTCGGGCTGGCTCGACGGCGAGATCGTCGTCATGAGCAAGTCCGGCGTCCCCGACTTCAACGCGCTTCAGAACGCGATCGACAACGCGGCGAGCGAGGCGATCGAGTACTTCGTCTTCGACCTGCCGTTCCACGACGGCAGCGACCTGCGCCAGGTGCCGCTGCGATCGCGCCGCGCGCTCCTCGCCGGCCTCCTCGACAAGCATCCGAGCGACCGGGTTCGCCTCAGCCAGTCGTTCGCCGCCGCGCCGGCGCAGATGCTCGAGGCGGCGTGCCGGATGCAGCTCGAGGGCATTATCGTCAAGCGCCCCGACGCGCCCTACGTGTCGCAGCGCAGCGAGGCGTGGCTCAAGCTCAAGTGCTCGCTGCGCCAGGAGTTCGTCGTCTGCGGCTTCACCGACCGCAACGGCGCGCGCGGCGAGGTCGGCAGCCTGCTCCTCGGCACCTACGAGAACGGCGTGCTCGTCTACGCCGGCAACGTCGGCACCGGCTGGAACGCGCGCGCCGCGCGCGACCTGCACGCGCGCCTCGTCAAGCTCGAGACCAAGACGCCGACGCTCGACGTCGCATCGATCACGCCGGGGCGGTGGTCGCGGCGCAGCGCCGGCGGCGAGCGCTGGGTCCGGCCCGAGCTCGTCGCCGAAGTGTCGTTTCGCGAGTGGACGCCCGACGGCCACGTCCGTCACGCCGTGTTCGCGTCGCTGCGCGCCGACAAGCCCGCACGCGAGGTGACGCGCGAGGTCGCCGCGGCGCCGGCCCTCGGCGCCGAGGTCGCGGCGCCGACATCGAGCATCAAGGTCACCCACCCCGATCGCGTCATCGATCCGTCGACCGGCATCACCAAGGTCACGCTCGTGCGCTACTACGAGAGCATCGCCGAGCGCATGCTGCCGCACCTGAAGGACCGGCCGGTCTCGCTGGTGCGCGCGCCCGAGGGAATCACCGGCGAGCTCTTCTTCCAGAAGCACCCCGAGACACGTATGCCCGGCCTGCGCGAGCTCGACGCGAAGCTCTGGCCGGGCCACTCGGCGCTGCTCGCCGTCGACACGCTCGACGCGCTGGTCTCGGCGGCGCAGATGAACACGATCGAATTCCACACCTGGAACTCGACCGCGCGCAGGATCGACCAGCCCGACCGCGTCATCTTCGACCTCGACCCGGGCGAGGGCGTGGGCTGGGCGCAGGTCCAGGAGGCGGCGCTGCTGACGCGGGCGATGCTCACCGAGCTCGGCCTCGCGAGCTGGCTGAAGACGAGCGGCGGCAAGGGCCTGCACGTCGTCGTGCCGATCGTGCCCAAGCTCGACTACGACGTCGTCAAGGGCTTCTCGCAGGCGGTCGTGACGCACTTGGCGAAGACGATTCCGGAGCGCTTCGTCGCCAAGAGCGGCGGCGCCAACCGCGTCGGCAGGATCTTCGTCGACTACCTTCGCAACGGCCACGGCCAGACGACGGCGGCGGCGTTCTCGGCGCGCTCTCGGCCGGGCCTCGGCGTCTCGATGCCGGTGGCGTGGGAGCAGCTGATGGCGCTCAAGGGCGGCGCGCAGTGGACGATCGCGACGGCGCGCGAATACCTCAGCTTCGAGCAGAAGGACCCCTGGGCGGAGTACTGGACGACGCGCCAGACCCTCGCGGAAGGCATGAAGACGATCGGCTACAAGGCGTCGGCCCGGCGCAACGCCGCGGGGTGACAAGGCACGGGGCTTGCCCGTATGCTCCCGGTCCGCTCGCGCCAGCGCGGCGGACCCGAGACTTCGAGGAGCCCGCATGGCCGCCCGATCGATCGCATCGCTTTCCCTCTCGTTCGGCCTCGTGTCGATTCCCGTCAAGCTCTACTCGGCGACCGAGAGCTCGGCCACCGTCCGCTTCAACATGCTCGACAAGGACGGCGCGCGCCTCAAGCAGCAGTACGTGTCCGAGAAGGACCAGCACGTCGTCGAGCGCGCCGAGATGGTCAAGGGCTACGAATTCGAGAAGGACCGCTTCGTCATCTTCCAGCCGGAGGAGCTGAAGGCGCTGCAGGAAAGCCCGAGCCACACGATCGACATCGTCGCCTTCATCCCCGACAAGGCGGTCGATCCGATCTTCTACGACAAGGCCTACTTCCTCGCCCCCGACAAGCGCGGCGCCAAGCCGTACAACCTGCTGATGGAAGCGATGCGCCAGAGCGGCCGTTGCGCCCTCGCCAAGTGGGCGTGGAAGGCCAAGCAGTACGTCGTCCAGGTGCGCCCCGCGGAAGACGGCCTCGTCCTGCAGCAGCTGCTCTACGCCGACGAAGTGCGCTCGATGAAGGAGCTCGACATCGAGAAGGTCACGGTCTCGCCGGCCGAGCTCAAGCTGGCGATGCAGCTGATCGAGCAGATCAGCGAGGACACCTACGACCCGACGATGTTCGAGGACGAGGAGAAGAAGCGCATCCTCGCCGCGATCGACGAGAAGATCGCCGGCAAGCAGATCGTCGCCAACGAGCCGCACGAGCCGGCGTCTGGCGGCGCGCAGGTGATCGACCTGGTCGAGGCGCTGCGCGCGAGCCTCGGCAAGGGCGGCGGCCTGAAGGGCAAGGCCGCAACCCCGGCGAAGGCGGCGGCCGAGCCTGCGCCGGCGGAGTCGACGACCAAAGAGCGAAAGGGCGTCAGGCGCGCGGCGAAGGTCGAGGAAGCCCCGGCGCCCGCGCGCACGCGGGCCAGGAAGTGACGAGCCAGGCGGACCCGAACACCTACACGATCCGCGCCCTCCAGGAGATGCTGGGCCTGTCGCGCGGCGTCATCACCGGCCTGATCGCTTCAGGCTTCGTCGCGCCGAGCCGGGGCCCGCGCAACGAGTACCGCTTCACCTTCCGCGAGGTCGTCCTGCTGCGCACTGCGGTCGAGCTGCAGGCGGCGCGGATCCCGCCGCGCAAGATCCTCGCGTCGCTGCGAAGGTTGAAGGCGACGCTGCCCGCCGAGCTGCCGCTCACGGGCTTGCGCATCAGCGCCGTCGGCAACGACGTCACCGTGCGCGACGGCCGCTCGCAGTGGCAGGCCGAGACCGGCCAGCTGGTGATGGACTTCGAGGTCGCGCCCACGGCCGGCAGCGTTGCCTTCCTGCAGCGGACGCCTGCGCGCGCGACGCCGCCGCCAGCCGACGCCGCGGCGTGGTTCAGCCGCGGCGAAGCGCTCGAGGCGAGCGACCGGCGCGCCGCCGAGGCCGCGTACCGGCGCGTCCTGGCGATCGACCCTGCGCACGCCGACGCGTACCTCAACCTCGGCGCGCTGCTCTGCGAAAGCCACCGCTGCGACGAGGCCGTCGCTCTCTACGACGAGGCGCTGCGGAGAAAGCCCCACGAAGCGCTGCTTCACTTCAATCGCGCGATCGCGCTCGAGGACCAGGGCCAGGCTGCGGCCGCGCTCGCCAGCTACCACGCGTGCCTGCGCCTCGCCCCCGATCTCGCCGACGCGCACTACAACGCCGCCCGCCTGCACCAGCAGCTCGGCGACGCGAGGCAGGCGGTACGTCACTTCAACGCCTACCGACGCCTGCAGCGGCCGCACTGAGCGATCAGCCCGATAGCCGGGCCGGCGAATGCCAAGGCCTGTCGCTGCGCCGCCGCCGGCGCCGCCGTATCCTCGCGCTTCCTTCTCGCGCCCGCTCGCGGCCTTCCTCCATGTCCAAGCTTTTCGAGCCGCTGCAGATCGGCGCGCTGCCCCTCGCCAACCGCATCATCATTGCGCCGATGTGCCAGTACTCGGCGAGCGAGGGCTCGGCGGGCGACTGGCACCTGATCCACCTCGGCCACCTCGCGCTCTCGGGTGCGGGCCTCCTGATCGTCGAGGCGACCGCGGTCTCGGCCGAGGGCCGGATAACCGCCGGCGACCTCGGCCTCTACAGCGACGCCAACGAGGCGGCGCTGGCGCGCGTTCTCGGCGCCGTGCGCGAGAACTCGCCGATCCGGATCGGCATGCAGCTCGCGCACGCCGGCCGCAAGGCGTCGAGCCGCGCGCCGTGGCAAGGCGGCGCGCAAGTGCCGCTCGGCCAGCCGGGAAGCTGGCGCGCGGTCGCGCCCTCGGCGCTGCCGCACTCGCCCGGCGAAGAACCGCCGGTCGCCCTCGACGCCGCCGGCCTCGCGAAGATCCGCGCCGACTTCGTGATGGCGGCGCGCCGCGCCGCCCGCCTCGGCCTCGACGGCCTCGAGATCCACGCCGCGCACGGCTACCTGCTGCACCAGTTCCTCTCGCCGATCGCCAACAAGCGAACCGACGACTACGGCGGCAGCCTCGAGAACCGGATGCGCTTCCCGCTCGAGATCTTCGACGTCGTCCGCGCCGCGTTCCCGGCCGAGCGGCCGGTCTGGGCGCGCATCTCGGCGACCGACTGGGTGCCGGGCGGCTGGGACATCGAAGGCACCGTCGCCCTGTCGCGGGCGCTGAAGGCGCGCGGCTGCGCGGCGATCCACGTCTCGAGCGGCGGCGTCTCGCCGCAGCAGTCGATCAAGGTCGGCCCCGGCTACCAGGTGCCGTTCGCGCAGCGCGTCAAGGCCGAGGTCGGCCTGCCGACGATCGCCGTCGGCCTGATCACCGAGGCCGAGCAGGCCGAGACGATCATCGCCAGCGGCGAGGCCGATGCGATCTCGCTCGCCCGGGCGATGCTCTACGACCCGCGCTGGCCGTGGCACGCCGCGGCGAAGCTCGGCGCGCGCGTCGCCGCGCCGCACCAGTACTGGCGCTCGCAGCCGCGCGAGTACAAGGACCTGTTCGAGAACGCGACGTTCGGCGCGCGCTGAAGGAAGACCGATGCCGCCCCTGAGTGCCGCGACGCGCGAGCGCGTCGCCGAGATCGCGAGCTGGCACGGCTTCAGCGCCACCGCGGCCGAGGTCATGCTCGCCGCCGTCGCGCGTGGCCGTGGCGCGATGGCGCAGTTCGACCACCCCGAGTTCGGCGGCTCCGGCCAGTGGATGCGCGGCGGCATGACGATGGTCGGCGACATGTTCAACACCGCGCTGAAGGCGCGCGTCGAGGACCTCTGCGCCGATCTCTCGGCCCTGGTCGACAGCGACCCCGAGCTGACCGCGCCCGCGCCGAGCGCGCCGTCGACAGGGGCGGGCGAGCGCGCGCTCTCGGGCGCGTGGTGGCCCGCGGGCCTGCTGGCGCCCGACAGTACCGGCGCCCAGAACGACGTCCGCTATGCCTGGTTCGCGGCGACGCGCCGGCTCGCGATCGAGCGCGCCGGGACGGTGACGCTGTACGACACCCTCGACCACCGCATCGGCGGCTTCTCGCAGCAGCAATCGGGCACCAGCTCGCTGTCGTTCACGAGCCAGCACGGCCCGGTCGACGTCGAGCGGCTGCCGGTCGTGGACGACGCGCGCAGCGGCGACGGCACGCGCGCCGCGGACGAAACGCAGGCTGCGACGACGTCCGCAGTGCCGACAGCCGCCAGCGCGGCGGCCGGCACCGACGCGCCGCGCGCCGGCCATGTCCACGACGTGATCACCGCGATCGAACGCCTCGCCGAGCTGCGTGCGCGCGGCATCCTCAGCGAGACCGAGTTCGCCGCCAAGAAGGCCGAGCTGCTCGGCCGCCTCTGACATCGAAGGAACCCTCTCGTGAAGCTCAATCCCCTCGGCCGCACCGGCCTCTTCGTCTCCGAGCTCTGCCTCGGCACCATGACCTTCGGCGGCGGCGACGAAGGCCTGTGGGGCAAGATCGGCCGCCTGCAGCAGAGCGATGCCGAGCAGATCGTCGGCAGCGCGATCGACGCCGGCATCAACTTCATCGACACCGCCGACGTCTATGCCGGCGGCCGGTCGGAAGAGATCACCGGCCAGGCGCTCAGGAACCTGAAGGTGCCGCGCGAGAGCGTCGTCGTCGCGACCAAGGTGTTCGGCGAGACGAGCCCGGCGCCGAACGCGCGCGGCGCGACGCGCAGCCACATCGTGTCGGCGCTGAAGGAAAGCCTGCGCCGCCTCCAGCTCGACCACGTCGACCTCTACCAGATCCACGGCTTCGATCCGGCGACGCCGATCGAGGAGACCGTGCGCGCGCTGAACACGATGGTCGAGCACGGCCACGTCCGTTACGTCGGCGTCTCGAACTGGGCGGCGTGGCAAATCATGAAGGCGCTCGGCATCTCCGAGCGGCTCGGCCTGGCGCGCTTCGAGAGCCTGCAGGCGTACTACACGATCGCCGGCCGCGACCTCGAGCGCGAGCTCGTGCCGATGCTGCAGAGCGAAGGCCTCGGCCTGATGGTCTGGAGCCCGCTCGCCGGCGGCTTCCTGAGCGGCAAGTACGGCCGCGACCGGCAGGGCGAGGCGGGCAGCCGGCGCACCGCTTTCGACTTCCCGCCGGTCGACAAGGAGCGCGCCTACGACGCGATCGACGTCATGCGCGAGATCGCCGGCGCGCGCGGCGTCTCGGTGGCGCAGATCGCGCTCGCCTGGCTGCTGCACCAGCCGGCGGTGACGAGCGTCATCATCGGCGCGAAGAAGCCGGAGCAGCTCGCCGACAACATCGGCGCGACCCGCGTCGCCCTCGACGCCGGTGAGCTGGCCCGCCTCGGCGACGTCAGCCGGCTGCCGGCCGAGTACCCGGGCTGGATGTTCACGCGCCAGGGCGAGATCCGGCGCAAGCAGATCGCGGAAGCGCGTCGATCGCCGGTCTCGAGCTGAAGCAGCCGCCAGCGCCGGCGCGTCGGAACACAGCGGCCGCGGCCGCGAGGAGCAAGTCGTGGTCGAACAACGCAAGGTCTGTGTCGTCACCGGGTCGTCGTCGGGAATCGGCGCGGCGACGGTGCGGCTGTTCGCGACGAACGGCTGGAACGTCGTCGTCAACTACTCGCGCGAGGCGGCGCCGGCGGAAGCGGTCGCGAGCGAGTGCCGGGCGCTCGGCGTCGATGCGCTCGTGGTCCGCGCCGACATCGCCGCCGACGCCGACTGCCGCCGCCTCGCGGCCCTGGTCGAGGCGCGCTTCGGCCGCGCCGACGTGCTCGTCAACAACGCCGGAACGACCAAGTTCGTCGCCGCCCAAGACCTCGACGGCCTCGACGCCGAGGACTTTCAGCGCATCTACGCGGTCAACGTGATCGGCGCCTTCCAGATGGTGCGCGCGCTCGCGCCGCTGCTCGGGCGCGAGCCGGGCGCGGCGATCGTCAACGTCTCGTCGATCGCCTCGCTGATGGGCACGGGCTCGTCGCTCGCCTACATGGCGAGCAAGGGCGCGCTCAACGCGCTCACGATCGGCCTGGCGCGCTCGCTCGGCCCGGCGATTCGCGTCAACGCGATCGCGCCCGGGCTGGTCGAGACGCCGTGGCTGCAGAAGGGGCTCGGCGCCGAGCGCTACGCGGCGACGGTGCAGGGCTACCGCGCGCGCGCCGCGCTCGACGCGGTGATCGCCCCGGAGGACGTCGCCGAGGCGGCCTGGTTCCTCGGCGTCAAGGCGACCAAGACGACCGGCGAGGTGCTGCTCCTGGATGCCGGCCTGCGCCTGACGCGCGGCTAGCCGGCGCGTCGCACCCCGCGTCGCGCGGGCTCGCGAGTGCCGGCCAGTCGGCGATGCCGTCAGAATGCCGACCGTGCAGATCGCTTCCCGGACCCGCGCCCGGGCGCGCCAACGCGGCGTCGCCCGCTGATCTGCGCATGCCGAGGCGCCCGGTTCCGCTTCGCCGCCGCCTCCTGCTGCTCGCCGCGGTGACGATCCTGCCGCTGGCGCTGATGTCGGGAATCGCGCTGCAGGCGCTGCTCGAGCAGCAGCGCCTGCAGACCGAGCAGTCGTCGCTCGACCTGGCGCGCGCCCTGGCGACGGCGGTCGACACCGAGCTGCGCCTGACGATCTCGGCGCTGCAGTCGCTCGCGCTCACCGAGCCGCTCGCCACGTCGGACGAGGTCGACCTCGCGAGCGCCTACGAGTCGGCCCGGCGCGTCCTCGCCGCGCGTCCGGAATGGCGCGCCGTGCTGCTCGCGACGCCCGCGGGCGTGCCGCTGTTCAACACCGGCACCGCGTTCGGTGCGCCGGCGCCGAAGGTCACCGAGCCGGCCAGCATCGACGAGGTGGCGCGCGTGCGCGCGCCGGTCGTCGGGCCGCTGACGCGTGGCCCGCTCGCCAACTACGGCATCCCGGTCCGCGTTCCGGTCGAGCGCGACGGCAAGCTGCGCTACGTGCTGTCGGCGATCGTCCGCCCCGAGGCGATCCTGCGCGTCGTCAACGCGCAGCGCGTGCCGGACGACTGGATCGTCTCGGTGTTCGATTCCAGGGGCGCACGCGTCGCCCGCTCGCGCGATCACGAGCGCTTTCTCGGCACCGCACCGTCGCCTTCGCTGCAGGCGTTGATGGCGTCGCTCGGCGCCAGGAACGAAATCGTCGGCGCGTCGTCGACGATCGAGGGGGCGCAGGTGCACACCGCGCTCGCCCGCGTGCGCTCGGCGCGCTGGGTTGTCGCGCTCGGCGTGCCTTCCGCCGTCGAGGCTGGCGTGCTGCACGATTCCGCGCTCGCCTACGGCGGCGGTATCCTGCTCTCGCTCGGCCTCGGCAGCATCGCCGCGTGGCTCCTCTCGGGCAGCATCGCGACGCCGATCGCGCGCCTGCGCGACGCCGCCTCGGCGCTCGGCCGCGGCGCGCCGGTCGAGGACGCCAAGGCCGACCTGATCGAGATCGAGGCGGTCTCGCAGGCGCTCGTCACCGCCGCCGCGCAGCGCACGCAGGGCGAGGCCGAGCGCGAGATGCTGCTCGACGCGGAACGGCAGGCGCGCGCGACCGCCGAGCGTGCGCAGGCGCGCCTGCAGCAGCTCGTCAGCGCCGGCGCGCTGCTCTCGCGCTCGCTCGAGGAGGAGACGACGCTGGCGGCGATCGGCTCGGTGATCGTGCCGAGCATCGCCGACATCTGCCGGATCGACCTGCTCGACAAGAACGGCGTGCTGCAGAGAAAGCTCACCCACCACGTCGACCCGGCGCGCGAGGCCGAGATGCTCGCCTTCGTGAGCAAGAACGTGTCGACGCCGGACTCGCCGGGCTCGTTCGCGTGGGCGGTGGCGACCGGCAAGACCTTCTTCGCCAACCTCGAGCCGAGCGACGCCGAGAAGTACACCGATCCGACCTTCCGGGCCTTCGTCCAGGGCTTCGGCATCGGCGCGGCGTGCGTCGTGCCGCTGGTCGCGCGTGGCCACACGATCGGCGCGATGTGCGCGCTGCAGGCCGAGTCGGGGCGCCGCTTCGGCGAGGCGGACGGCGCGCTCATCGGCGAGCTCGCGCAGCGCGCCGCGCTGGCGCTCGACAACGTCCGCCTGTTCGGCGAATCGCGCGATGCGCTGCACCAGGCCGAGGTGGCGAACCGCGCCAAGGACGAGTTCCTCGCCATGCTCGGCCACGAGCTGCGCAACCCGCTGGCGCCGATCGTCACCTCGCTCGAGGTCATGGCGCGCCGCGACGGCTCGGCCGAAAGGCGCGAGCGCGGCATCATCGAGCGCCAGGTGGCGCACCTTTCGCGCATGGTCGACGACCTGCTCGACGTCTCGCGAATCACCTCCGGCAAGATCGAGCTGCGCCGCGAGCGCGTCGACCTGCGCGACGTGATCGCGCGCGCGCTCGAGCTCACCGAGCCGGCACTGCAAGGCCGGCGCGAGCCGCCCGAGGTGAAGGGGACCGACACCCCGGTCTGCGTCAGCGGCGACCCGGTGCGGCTGACCCAGGTCATCTGCAACCTCATCACCAACGCGGCCAAGTTCTCGGCGCCCGACCGGCGCATCGCCATCGCGCTGAGCCGGCGCGGCGACACCGCGTTGCTCAGTGTCGACGACGAGGGCGTCGGCATCCCGGCCGAGCTCGCGCCGCGAATCTTCGAGCGCTTCGTCCAGGGCGAGCAGGCGCTGCAGCGGGCGAGCGGCGGCCTCGGCCTCGGCCTGGCGATCGCCAAGAATCTGGTCGAGCTTCACGGCGGCACGATCAGCGTCGAGAGCGAAGGCGCGGGCCGGGGCGCGCGCTTCACCGTTGCCTTGCCGGTCGCCGACGCGGCCACGGCAGGGCCGGCGCCGGCGACCGCGGCGCCGGCCGCGACTTCGGCGCGACCGACGCGGATCCTGATCGTCGACGACAACGACGACGCGGCGCAGTCGCTCGCGCTCGTCCTCCGCCTCGAGGGCCACGAGGTGGAGACGGCGGCCGACGGCGACGCGGCGCTGCGCCTGCTCGACCGGTTCGCGCCGGCGGCGGCGATCCTCGACATCGGCCTGCCGACGATGAACGGCTACGAGCTCGCCGCTGCGCTGCGCGACGACCCGCGCACGCGCGCGATCGTCCTGATCGCGCTGACCGGCTACGGCCGCGGCCCGGACCGCAGCCGCGCCTTCGACGCCGGCTTCGACGAGCACCTGGTCAAGCCGGTCGAGTTCGAGAAGCTGCTCGCCCGGCTGGGTGAGCTGCTCGCCCGCGACGCGGCCGTCGCCGGCTGAGCGACAGCGCCGGTCGCGGGCGCGTTCGGTGCGCGCCGTCGGCAGCGCCGTTCAGACGTCGTCGTGCGCGAGCACCGGCCGCTCGCCGATCTGCGGGCGCCACATCGCGTAGTAGAGGCCCTTCTTCCCGAGCAGCGCCGCGTGGCCGCCGCTCTCGACGACGCGCCCTTTCTCGATCACCTTCGCCATCTCGAGCGCGAAGATCCGCGTCGTCTGCGCCTGCAGGCGGCGGATCTCGACGAAGGTGAGGCCCAGGCTCTTGATCAGCTCGACGTTGCGCAGCGACTCGCTGATGAAGCCCGAGCTGCAGTTGGTCTCGCGAACGATCGAGCGCTGCTGCGCCTTGATCTCGCGGCTCATCAGGTCCTCGAACTCCTGGTAGCGCAGGCGCAGCGTCTGGCGAAGGCCGTCGTTGAAGATCTGCGTTCCGAACTTCTGCACCACCAGCCGCGTCAGATATTCCTGCACCGCCTTGGCCAGGCGCGACAACACGGCGACGCCGACCGCGAGCGCGAGCAGGCGCAGCACGCCCGCGATCAGCTCGTCGTGCGTCTTGGCGCCGCGGTTCGTCGCGTAGCCGTCGACGATCCAGCCGAAGATGATCGGGTCGACGAGCGCCAGCACCTGGCTGACGGCGGCGAGGAGGAGGGCGAGGGCGACAAGGGCGCGGTGCGGCCGAAGGTAGGTCCAGAGGAGGCGCATCAGCGGATTGGGCGCAGCAGCGGCTCGAGATCGAAGCGCCCGGACTTGGCGAGCAGCGGCGCCCACAGGTCGCCGAGGGTGGCGAGCGGCGGCGGCCGGGGCGAGTACGCCGAGGCGAGCGTTCGGCCCCAGGCGTTCTGGTCGTAGTCGACGAGGACGCGCCCGGCCGGCCGCTCGGCGATCCGGTATTCGGCGGCGATCACGTCGGGCCGCAACGCGGCGAGGTCGAACGCGAAGCGCTTGGCGAAGCTCCAGACCTCCTTCTGCGTCGGCGCGCGAACGCGCCGGCGGCCGCCTTCTTCCGCGCCGCGGCGCGCGGCGGCTTCGCCTCGCTCGTCAACGCCGGCTCCTCATTCGCCGACGAGGTGCAAAGCCACCTCGCGCCGGTGCGGCTCGCGCCGGTGCTCCCACACGTAGAGGCTCTGCCAGGTGCCGAGCGCGAGTCGCCCGTCGACGACCGGGATCGACAGCTGCACCGCGGTCAACGCCGCGCGCACGTGCGCTGGCATGTCGTCGACGCCCTCGTCGCGGTGGCGAAAGATCGGATCGCCATCGGGGACGAGGCGGGTGAAGAAGCGGTCGAGGTCGGCGCGGACCTCGGGGTCGGCGTTTTCCTGGACCAGCAGGCTCGCCGACGTGTGGCGGATGAAGAGCGTCAGCAGCCCGGTCTGCACACCGATCTCGGCGACCCAGGCCGCGACCGGCCGGGTGATCTCGAGCAGGCCGCGGTCGCGGGTCTCGAAGACGAGGACGATGGCCGATTGGCGAATCATGGCCAAGGATAGGCCGAAGCGCGCCCGTCGTTCGGTGTCGTGCCTGCACGGCCCTGCCGCGCCGGCGCGAGATCGCGCGGCGCTGCCCGTCGGCGGCCTCGCCCTGAACGACGGCGGGTAAGCTTCCGCCGTGCCTTCCAGGCGTGCTTCGGAGACCCCCATGCCCCACTTGCCCGGCCTCGCCTTCGACCTCGGCGAGACGATCGACATGCTGCGCGACACGGTGCAGCAGTTCGCTGCCGCCGAGATCGCGCCGCGCGCCGCCGCGATCGATCTCGACAACCTCTTTCCCGCCGACCTGTGGACAAAGCTCGGCGCGCTCGGCCTGCACGGCATGACCGTGAAGGAGGAATACGGCGGCAGCGACCTCGGCTACCTGGCCCACATCGTCGCGATGGAGGAGGTCTCGCGCGCGTCGGCGTCGGTCGGCCTCTCGTACGGCGCGCATTCGAACCTGGCGGTGAACCAGCTGCATCGCAACGGCAGCGAGGCGCAGAAGAAGAAGTACCTGCCCAAGCTCGTCTCGGGCGAGCACGTCGGCGCGCTGGCGATGAGCGAGCCGAACGCCGGCTCCGATGTCGTCAGCATGAAGCTGCGCGCCGAGGCCAAGGGTGACCGCTACGTCCTCAACGGCTCGAAGATGTGGATCACCAACGGCGGCGACGCCGACACGATGATCGTCTACGCCAAGACCGACGTGAACGCCGGGCCGAGCGGCATCACCGCCTTCATCGTCGAGAAGGGCATGAAGGGCCTGTCGTTCGGCGCCAAGCTCGACAAGCTCGGCATGCGCGGCTCGAACACCTGGCCGGTGTTCTTCCAGGACTGCGAGGTGCCGGCCGAGAACGTGCTCGGCAAGGAGGGCGGCGGCGTCAAGGTGCTGATGAGCGGCCTCGACTACGAGCGCGCCGTGCTCTCGGGCGGGCCGCTCGGCATCATGGCCGCGTGCATGGACGTCGTCCTGCCGTTCGTTCACGAGAGGAAGCAGTTCGGCCAGTCGATCGGCGAGTTCCAGCTCATGCAGGGCAAGATCGCCGACCTCTACACGACCTGGTCGGCGTCGCGCGCCTATGTGTACGCGGTCGGCCAGGCGTGCGACCGCGGCGACCATTCGCGCACGCTCAGGAAGGACGCCGCCGGCGCGATCCTCTACTCGGCCGAGAAGGCGACCTGGATGGCGGGCGAGGCGATCCAGGCGCTCGGCGGCGTCGGCTACACCAACGAGTACCCGGCGGGGCGCCTGTGGCGCGACGCCAAGCTGTACGAGATCGGCGCCGGCACCAGCGAGATCCGGCGCATGCTGATCGGCCGCGAGCTGTACGCCGAGAGCATGTGAACGGGCTGGCCCGCAGGCCGGTCGCGCGCCGCCGCTCGCGTCACTCGGGAAGCGGCTCGTGCAGGCGCGGCCGGCGCAGCCCGAGCCAGACGACCGTCGCCACGACGACCAGGGCGCCGCCAACCTGCGACGCCGCGATCGACTGGCCTAGGACGAGCCAGGCGAGGCCGAGCGCGAACACCGGCTCGACGTTCATGATCGCCGAGTTGCCGACGACGCCCAGGCGCGGCAGCACCGTGAACATGATCGTGAACGCGGTGCCGTAGAGGAAGGTGAGCGCGGCGAGGCCCCACCAGCCGGGCGCCGCGTCAGGCAGGTGAAAGCCGCCCTGCGCCGTCGCCGCGATGGTCCCGATCACGGCGACGATCGCCATCGTCGTCGCCGTGCGCAGCCGCCCGTCGAGGTCGCCGGCCTCGTGCTGGGTGAGGACGAGGGCGAAGCCGAAGGTCGCCGCCGCGGCGAGCGCGAAGGCGACGCCGGCGCCGATCTGGCGCCATTGCGCCGTCGCGCCGAGACCGGACGCGGCACCGAGCACGTCGAGCGCGAGGGCGAGTCCGACCAGCATCACCGGCATCGCCAGGACGACGCGCCGCTCGGGCCGGCTCGCGTAGACGAGACGCGCCCAGAGCGCCGTCCAGAGCGGGTAGGTGTTGAAAGCGAGCAGGGCGAGCGCGACCGGCAGCCGCGCCACGGCCGAATAGAGGCAGAGGCTCTGTACGCCGACGAGGACGCCGATCGCCGGCAGTGCGCGCCGATGGCGCC
>JADGRJ010000319.1 GCA_017881025.1 Rhizobacter sp.
CGCGAATCCGGCGCGGAGGCGGGCGCGTATGGGCCCGTCATGAGAACGCGCCGTGGTCTTGGTGCCGGCCGCGCCCGGCGTGCCCTGGCGGGGGCGGCGCTCGGCGCCCTCCTCGCCCTCCTCGCCCTGGCCGCCTGCTCCCCGCTCGCCGCGCTCAACGCGCTCGCGCGCAGCGACACCTACCGGCTCGACGAAGGCATCGCCTACGGGCCGCTGCCACGCCAGCGGCTCGACGTCTACACGCCGACCGCGCCCGCAACCTCGCCGGCGGGCTGGCCGGTCGTCGTCTTCTTCTACGGCGGCTCGTGGAACACGGGCGAGCGCGGCGACTACCGCTTCGTCGGCGCGGCGCTCGCCGAGCGCGGCATCCTCGCCGTCGTCGCCGACTATCGGCTGTACCCGCAAGTGCGCTACCCCGAGTTCCTGCGCGACACCGCGCTCGCGCTCGCCTGGGGCCTCGACCACGGCAAGCGCCTCGGCGGCGACCCGCGGCGCACGTTCGTCATGGGCCACAGCGCCGGCGGCTACAACGCGGCGATGCTCGCGCTCGATGCGCGCTGGCTCGCACCCACCGGCCACAGCGCCAAGGACGAGCTCGCCGGCTGGATCGGCCTCGCCGGCCCGTACGAGTTCCTGCCGCTGAAGCCCGGGCCGTCACGTCCGGTGTTCTTCCACCCCGACTACCCGCCGGGAACGCAGCCGATCGACCACGTCGCGAGCGACGCGCCGCCCGCCTTCCTCGCCGCGCCTGCCAACGACAAGGTCGTGAGCCCGCAGCGCAGCACGCTCGCGATGGCGGCCAAGCTCCGCAGTGCCGACGTGCCGGTCGAGCTCAGGATGTACGACGGCATCACGCATGCGCTGCTGGCCGCAGCGTTCGCGCGGCCGCTGCGGGGGCTCGCGCCGGTGCTCGATGACGTCGTCGCATTCATCACCCACGCATCGCCGCGCCCCGAGACCAGACGCTGACCCTCTTAGGGCCGCGGCCTGGACACCGGCGCTCGGACCTCGGGCGCACGACGGAATAGCATGCGTCATGGCCGGAGCCCATGACGCTTGAAAGATCTCGACAGTCTCGCCGTCGTTGACGGCGCTTCCCCGGAGGCCGCGCAACGCCCGGCGCAGGCGCGGCGGGCGCCGGCCGGCCGGCTAGACGCGATCGCGCGCTCCACCCCGAAGCGTCGACGCTCATGGCCGGTCCTGACGGTCTTCGCATTGATCGTCGCGCTGCAGGTGTCGGTGGCGATCATCAGCATCGACATGCTCTCGGCGGTGCGTTCCTACGTCACCGGCGAAAGCCTCTATTCGAAGGGACAGAAGGACGCCCAGATCTATTTGATCGACTACGCCGAATTCCACCGCGAGGAGGACTATCGGCGCTTCCTGGCGGCGATCGCGGCGCCACTGGCGTATCGCGCCACGCGCGAGCAGCTTCAGAAGCCCAACCCCGACTACAGCGTGGCGCGCCAGGGCTTCCTCGACGGCGGTACCGACGACAGCGAAATCCCCGGCGTGATCCGCCTGTTCCGCCTGTTCCACAAGACGCCGTTGATGTCGAGCGCCATCGCGACGTGGACCGAAGGCGACGGCGTGATCGAGCAGATGCGCCTGCTCGCAGGGCGGGCGCACGAGCAGGTCATGCTTGGCAACCTGCACGACCCCGCGGTCACCGAGATGCGCGACCAGGCGCTCGTGCTCAACAAGAGACTGACGGCGCTCGAAAACCGGTTCGCGGCGCAACTTGGCGAAGCCGCTCGACAGAGCCAGCGTCTGTTGCTCGGACTGAACCTCGCGCTGGCCCTCCTGCTCGGGCTGACCGGACTGGCCTTCGTGCGCTACAGCTCGCGAGTGCAGGCAGCCACCGAAGACGAAGTCAGGCGCCGTCAGGAGTCGCTCCAGCGCTTGCTCGATTCCTCGGCCGAGGGTCTGTACGGCGTCGATACCCGAGGCCGCTGCACCTTCATCAACCGGGCCGCGCTCCAGATGCTGGGGTACGAGAGCGAGGCGGAGCTGCTTGGTCGCGACATCCACGCGCTGATCCACCATTCGTATCCCGACGGCCGCGCGCGCCCGGCCAGCAAGTCCCGCATCGCCCTCGCCTGGCAGCTGCGCCGCGAGCTGCACGTCACCGACGAGATGTGCTGGCGCCGCGACGGCACTTCGTTTCCGGCCGAATACTGGTCGCACCCTATGCTGAAGGACGGCCAGCTCGACGGCGCCGTCGCGACCTTCTTCGACATCACCGAGCGGCTCAACATGCAGGCGGCGCTGCGCCAGGGCGAGGTCAGGATCGCCGGGCTGGTCGACGCCGTGAACGACGGCGTCATCACCGTCGACCCGGAGGATCGCATCGTCCTGTTCAACCGGGCGGCGGAAAGATTGTTCGGCGTTTCCGCCACCGAGGCGATCGGCAGCGGCGTCGAGCGCTTCATCCCGAAGCGACGGCGCAACGGCCGGGACGCTTCCATCCGCGGCCTTCGCTTCGCGGCCACACGACCGGGCGGCGCCGTCGAAGAGTTGACCGGCGTGCGCTCGAACTGCGAGGAGTTCCCGCTCGAGGCGTCGCTCTCGGGGCTGGAGACGGAAAGCGGGATGCTGGTCACCGCCGTGTTGCGTGACATCACCTACCTTCAGACGGCCCGCCTCGAGCGGCAGGCGCTCGAGGCGCTCGAGGCTTCGAGCCGGGCGAAGAGCGAATTCCTCTCGCGCATGAGCCACGAGCTGCGCACGCCGCTCAACGCCGTGCTCGGCTTCTCGCAGCTGATGCGCCTCGACACGGCGCAACCGCCGACGCTGCAGCAGCTCGAGCGGATCCAGCACATCGAGAACGCCGGCGCCCACCTCCTCGCGCTCGTCAACGACGTGCTCGACCTCTCGCGCGTCGATTCCGGCCAGATGACGGTGGCGCTGGAGCCGGTACCGCTCGGCACCGTGACCGACGACGCGATCTCGATGGTGGTGCCGCTGGCGGCGCAAGCGGGCATCGAGCTTCGGGTTGTCGGTGCCGACGAGGACTCGACCCTGGAAGACACGCTCGACGACGGCGAAGTCCGCGTCGTCGCCGATCGCGTCCGCCTGCGCCAGGTGCTCGTCAATCTCCTCAGCAACGCGGTGAAGTACAACCGGCCCGGCGGCCGCGTCCGGGTGAGCTGGGGCATCCACGAGAAGCACTGCGACCTGCGCATCGCCGACAACGGCGTGGGCATGAGCCCGGAGAAGGTCGCGCGGCTGTTCGAGCCCTTCAACCGCCTGGGTGCGGAGGCCTCGGGCGTCGAAGGCACGGGCATCGGCCTCGTCCTCTCGCGCCGTCTGGCCGGGCTCATGCAGGGCCAGCTCCACGTGGAAAGCGAGGTCGGCAAAGGGACCATCGCCACCCTGACGCTCGCGCGCTCCTACGATCCCTCGGCGCTGCCGAGCAGCCTGGCGCCGCCGAGCCAGCACGGCGAGCTCGACCAGCCGCTGCGCGTCCTCTATGCCGAGGACAACGAGGTCAACGTCGAGCTCGTCCGGCAGGTGGTGACGCTGCGGCCTTCGGTGGCGCTGGAAGTGGCGATCAACGGCACGCTTGCGCTCGAGCAAGCGCGGCGCGACCCGCCCGAGCTGATGCTGGTCGACATGAACCTGGGCGACATGACCGGCCTGGAGCTCGCGCAAGCGCTTCGGGCCGACGACGCGACGGCCGGGATCCGGCTCGTCGCCCTCTCGGCCGATGCCCTGCCCGAGCAGATCGCCGCGGCCATGGCCGCGGGCTTCGAGGGATACCTGACCAAGCCGATCAACTTTCGCGACCTCCTCGACGTGCTCGACGGCCGATCGCGCAGATAGGCGTCTACCCTTAGTCGATCGCGTGGCGAATCGGCACACGACTTGCGTGACCCCTTTCACGATTCGGGATCCGGCACCTACAATGAAGACGGGTAGGTAGGCACATACAAGCACCAGCGTGGAGGAGGTCCGGCGAATGGCTCACCCGTTCCAGCGCACCGGCGCTTTGAAGGACATTTCGAGCTATCCCCTCTGGCTGCAGCGCGTCGTGAGAGAGACGCACGCCGACAAGAAGCGCATCGTCGACCACGAGCTGTTCGCGCTGATGCGCGACGCCAGGCTGCCGACCTCCGCGATGCGGCGCTTTCTCATGGGCGCGTGGCCGACGATCCAGAACTTTCCGCAGTTCATGGCGATGAGCCTGAAGAAGGTCAACGCCGGAGACGGCGCCGGCGAAGACCTGGCGCGCCACTACCTGATCAAGAACATCCGCGTCGAGCAGAAGCACGCCGACCATTGGGTCGAGTGGGCCGGCTCGGTGGGCCTCACCCTCGG
>JADGRJ010000320.1 GCA_017881025.1 Rhizobacter sp.
CGCTGGCGATCGCCGAGGCGCTCGCGCCGCGCCATGCGGTCGAGATCGTCAGCGTCGATTCGGCGCTCGTCTACCGCGGCATGGACATCGGCACGGCCAAGCCGAGCGCGGCCGATCGCGCCGCCGTGCCGCACCACCTGATCGACATCGTCGATCCCGCCGAGCGCTACTCGGCGGCGCGCTTCGTCGCCGACGCGACCGCGGCGATCGCGGCGATCCGCTCGCGCGGCGCGATCCCGCTCCTCGTCGGCGGAACGATGCTGTACTTCAAGGCGCTGTTCGACGGCCTCGACGCGCTGCCTGAAGCCGACCCCGCGGTGCGCGCCGACATCGACGAGCGCGCCGCGCGCGCGGGCTGGCCGGCGCTGCACGCCGAGCTTGCCGAGATCGACCCGACGACCGCTGCGCGCCTCGCCCCCAACGACAGCCAACGGATCCAGCGCGCGCTCGAGGTGCACCGCGTCAGCGGCCGGCCGCTCTCGGCCTGGCACACCGCGCCCGACGGCCGCACGCCGCCGCTGATCGCGCTCGAGCCGGTCGACCGCGCCTGGCTCCACGCCCGCATCGGCGAACGTTTCGCGGCGATGCTCGACGCCGGCTTCGTCGACGAGGTGCGCCGCCTGCGCGAGCGCGGCGACCTGCACGCCGGCCTGCCGTCGATGCGCGCCGTCGGCTATCGCCAGGCGTGGGCGGCGCTCGACGCCGGCGACCTCGGCGCGCTCGCCGCGAGCGCGGGCGCGGCGACGCGCCAGCTCGCCAAGCGCCAGCTGACCTGGCTGCGCTCGATGCGATGGCGGCAGGTGGTCGCCTGCGACGGCGCCGACGCCGTCGACCAGGTCGTTCGTCTCGCCCGGCGCCACGTCGAGGAAGGCCGGCTTGGCTGAGCCCGTGCTCGCGGTCGCGGGGCTCGCCAAGCGCTACGGCGCGAGCACCGTCTTCGAAGGCGTCGATCTCGTCCTCGGCGCCGGCGAGTTCGTCGCCGTCGTCGGCGAATCGGGTGTCGGCAAGTCGACGCTGCTCAACTGCGCCGCCGGCCTCGACCGCATCGACGCCGGCACGGTGCGCGTCGACGGCACCGACGTCCACGCGCTCGGCGAATCGGCACAGGCAGTGTTCCGGCGCCATCACCTCGGCTTCGTCTTCCAGGCCTTCCACGTGCTGCCGCACCTGACGGTGGCCGCCAACGTCGGCCTGCCGCTTCTTCTTCAGCACGCACCCGATCCGGCACGCGTCGGCGCCATGCTCGCCGCGGTCGGCCTCGCCGGCTTCGAGGCGCGCCTGCCGCACACGCTTTCCGGCGGTCAGCTGCAGCGCGTCGCGATCGCGCGCGCGCTCGTGCACCGGCCCAAGCTCATCCTCGCCGACGAGCCGACGGGCAACCTCGATCCCGCCACCGCAGAGCGCGTCCTCTCGCTGCTCGTCGAGCAGGTGCGCGAGCACGGCGCCGCGTGCCTGCTGGCGACGCATTCACGTGCCGCGGCGGCGCGCGCCGATCGCAGCGTGACGCTGACGCCAGGCGGGATCGAGGAGGCCTGATGCTCGCCTTGCTGCGCCAGCTCTCGTGGCCCGAGCTGCGTCATCATCCGTGGCGCAACGCCGCGGCGCTCGTCGCCGTAATGCTCGGCGTCGCCCTCGCCTTCTCGGTCCACCTCATCAACGCCTCGGCGCTCGCCGAGTTCGGCGCAGCCGTTCGCGCCGTCAACGGCGAGGCCGACCTGACCCTGGTCGGCCCGCGCGGCGGCTTCGACGAATCGCTCTACGGCGCGGTCGCCGCCGCGCCCGGGGTCGCCGTCGCCAGTCCCGTCGTCGAGGCCGAGACTTTCGCGTTCGACGGCGCCGGGGCTCGCGTGCCGATCCGCCTGGTCGGCATCGATGCGCTTGTCGTCGCCCAGGTCGCGCCGGCGTTGCTGCCGCGTCCGCGTGCCGGTGCGGTGCGGTTCTCGGTGCTCGACCCGGATTCGGTCTTCCTCAACGCCGCCGCCGAGCGACGTCTCGGCGGCGCCACGACGACGATCGCGCTGCAGACCGCTGGCGGCCGGCGCACGCTGCGCATCGCCGGCACGGTCGCCGCCGGCGGGCCGCCGCTCGCCGTCGTCGACATCGCCGGCGCGCAGGTCGCGCTCGGCAGCGCCGGCAAGCTGAGCCGCATCGACGTCCGCCTCGTCCCCGGCGCCGATCGCGCCGCCGCCCTCGCCGCGCTGCGGCTGCCGCCGGGAGTTCGCGCCGCCGCGCCCGGCGAAGCGAGCGACCGGATCTCGAACGTCTCGCGCGCCTACCGCGTCAACCTCACGGTGCTCGCGCTGGTGGCGATGTTCACCGGCGCGTTCCTCGTCTTCTCGATCCTCGCCCTTTCGGTCGCGCAGCGCGTCCAGCCGCTCGCGCTGCTCGCCGTCCTCGGCCTGACGGCGCGACAGCGGCTCGGCCTCGTCCTCGCCGAGTCGGCGCTGCTCGGCGCCGCCGGCAGCGTCCTCGGCCTGGCCCTCGGCACCGCGCTCGCGGCGATCGCGCTGCGCCTCTTCGGCGGCGACCTCGGCGGCGGCTACTTCCCCGGCGTCGCGCCGGCGCTTCGCTTCGACGTCGCCGGCGCCGCCGGCTATGGCCTCCTCGGCATCGTCGCCGCGCTCGTCGGCGGCTGGCTGCCGGCACGATCGGCGCAGCGCATCGCGCCGGCGCAGGCTTTGAAGGGGCTCGGCATGACGGCGACCTCGCGCTCGCCGTGGTTCGTCGGCATCGCCTTGCTCGTCCTCGGCGCGCTGCTCGCGACATTGCCGCCGGTGTTCGAGATTCCGCTCGCCGCGTACGGCTCGGTCGCGCTGCTTCTGATCGGCGGCATCGCCTGCGTTCCCGGCGGCGTCGGCGCGGCGCTCGCTGTCGTTCCCGAACCGCGCCGTGCGCTCGCGCTCCTCGCCGTCGAGCGCGCCCGCCACCAGCGCGCGAGCGCGACGATCGCCGTCGCCGGCGTCGTCGCGAGCCTCGCCCTGGCGGTCGCGCTGACGGTGATGGTGGCGAGCTTTCGCGATGCCGTGACGCGCTGGCTCGACACCGTGCTGCCCGCCGACCTGTACGTACGCGCCGCCGTCGGGCCCGGCGGCGGCGACGTCGCGACGCTGCCCGAGCGCCTGCCCGAGCGCGCCCGCGCGATCGCCGGCGTCGCTCGCGCCGAAGCGCAGCGCGTCGTTTCGATTCCGCTTGACCCGCGCCGGCCGTCGGCGGCGCTGATCGCGCGCGCGGTCGGCGACCCCGCGGCGAGCCTGCCGCTCACCGGCGAGCTCGTCGCCGCGCCGGCCGGCGCCGTCGCCGCCTACGTGAGCGAGGCGATGGTCGATCTCTACGGCGCCACACCCGGGACGACGCTGGCGCTGCCGCTTCCCGACGGCCGTCGCGCGTCAGTCTTCGTGCGCGGCGTCTGGCGCGACTACGCGCGCCAGTACGGCGCGATCGTGATCGAGCGCGCCGACTGGCTGCGGCTGAGCGGCGACGCGCGAATCAACGACCTCGCGCTCTGGCTCGCGTCCGGGGCGAGCACGACGCAGGTCCAGGACGAGCTGCGCCGCATCGCTGCCGCGAGCGGCTACGACGCGACGCTGCTCGAGTTCGCAGCGCCGCGCGAGATCCGCGCGACGTCGCTGCGCATCTTCGACCGCAGCTTCGCCGTCACCTACTGGCTGCAGGCGGTGGCGATCGCGATCGGCCTGTTCGGCATCGCCGCCAGCTTCTCGGCGCAGGTGCTGGCGCGTCGCAAGGAGTTCGGCCTGCTCGCCCACCTCGGCCTGACGCGGCGCCAGATCCTCGCCGTCGTCGCGACTGAAGGCGCGGTCTGGACCAGCGTCGGCGCCGGCCTCGGCCTCGTCCTAGGCATCGCCGTCAGCGTCGTCCTCGTCAAGGTCGTCAACCCGCAGAGCTTCCACTGGACGATGGACCTGCTCGTGCCGGAGGTCCGGCTCGCGGCGTTGTGCGCGGCAGTCGTCGGCGCAGGGACCATCACCGCCTTCTTCTCGGCCCGGCGCGCGGTCGGCGCGCAGAGCGTGTTGGCGGTGAAGGAAGACTGGTAGAGCAGCCGTTCTCTCGCTTCCAGGGCTGAGGGCCGACCGGGTCCTCCTATGGCCGAACGACTTGCTGGCCTTGAGTGCACGACGGCTCATAAGATGACCTCGCAAGGACCTACAAGATATTCAAGGGCGCGCAGCTCGGGGAGTTGCCGATCGAGCAACCGTCGAAGATCGATCTGGTCATCAATCGCGCGACCGCAGCCGCACTCCAATTGCGCATTCCACGGGCGCTCCTGCGGCAGGCTG
>JADGRJ010000009.1 GCA_017881025.1 Rhizobacter sp.
GCCTCGACGAAGGTCTCGTAGGTGCCCTGGACGATGCCCTGGCTGCCGATGTAGATCCACGAGCCGGCAGTCATCTGGCCGTACATCATCAGGCCCTTGCGGTCGAGCTCGTGGAAGTGCTCCCACGTCGCCCATTTGGGAACGAGATTCGAGTTCGCGATCAGGACGCGCGGCGAATCGACGGTCGTCCGGAAGACGCCGACCGGCTTGCCCGATTGCACGAGCAGCGTCTCGTCCTCGCCGAGCGCGCGCAGCGCCTTCAGGATCGCCTCGTAGCTCGCCCAGTCGCGCGCCGCCTTGCCGATGCCGCCGTAGACGACGAGCGCGTCGGGGTTCTCGGCGACCTCGGGGTCGAGGTTGTTCTGGATCATCCGGTACGCCGCCTCGATCAGCCAGTTGCGGCACGTGATCGCGGCGCCACGCGGCGCGCGCACCGGGTGCGGGCCGACGAGGGGCGGCGTGGTCGAGAGGTCGGGCATGGCGGGCTCCGGCAGCGACGGTCGGTGCTCGACTTTAGGCCCTCGCCGGATCGAAGGAGGCGAGACCGCGAGCCCGGTTGTATAAGACCGCATGCCCGCGAGCACCACCGTCCGCACCGCCGACGTCGCCCCGCAGCCGTGGCGCAACGGCGGCGGCGTGACGCGCGCCCTGCTCGTGCGGCCGCGCGGCGACGACTGGCAGGTGCGCGTCAGCGTCGCCGACGTCGCCGTCAACGGCCCGTTCTCGCGCTTCCCCGGCGTGACGCGCTGGTTCGCGGTGCTCGCCGGCGCCGGCGTCGTGCTGACGATCGACAGCGTCGAGCATCCTTGCGGCGCCGACGACGACGCGATCCGCTTCGCCGGCGATGCCGCAACGCGCTGCCGGCTCGTCGCCGGTCCCACGGTCGACTTGAACCTCATGCTGCGCGGCATTCGCGGCGAGATGCGTCGCGTCGATCCCGGCGCCTCCTGGCAGCCGCAGACGCGCGAGTGCGGCCTGTACGCTACCGCCGCCGGCGACTGCCGTTGGGTCGGCCACGCCGACGCCGAGCCGATGCCCGCCGACGCCTTGCGCTGGTGGCCGGCCGCGCCCGACTCGATCGCGTTCGACGGCGCCGGCTGGTGGCTGAGCGCCGACATGGCGCCCGCGCCATGACGACGACGCTCTGGCGCGGCGCCCGCCTCGTCACCCTCGCCGACGCGCGCGGCTGGGGCTTGGTCGAGCGCGGCGCGCTGCTCGTCGACGGCGCGACGATCGCCTGGGCCGGCGCCGAAGCCGACCTGCCGCCAAGCGCTCGCGCCGACGCCGAGATCGATCTCGGCGGCGCCCTCGTCACGCCCGGCCTCGTCGACTGCCACACCCACCTCGTCTACGCCGGCCAGCGCGCCGGCGAGTTCGAGCAGCGGCTCGAGGGCGCGAGCTACGAGGACATCGCCCGCGCCGGCGGCGGCATCCGCTCGACCGTCGCGGCGACGCGCGCGGCGAGCGACGCGACCCTGTTCGCCATGGCGCGCGAACGCGCCCTCGCCTTGATGGGCGAAGGCGTGACGACGCTCGAGATCAAGTCGGGCTACGGCCTCAGCGCCGAGCACGAGGCGAGGTGCCTGCGCGTCGCGCGCCGCCTCGGCAGCGAGCTGCCCCTCGACGTGCGGACGACGTGCCTCTCGGCGCACGCGCTGCCGCCCGAATACGCGGGCCGGGCCGACGAGTACATCGACGCGGTCTGCGCTTGGCTGCCGGCTTTGCACGCAGAAGGACTCGTCGACGCCGTCGACGCGTTCTGCGAGCGGATCGCCTTCTCGGTCGCGCAGACGCGGCGCGTCTTCGAGGCGGCGCGCTCGCTCGGCCTGCCGGTGAAGCTTCACGCCGAGCAGCTCAGCGATTCCGGCGGCGCCGCGCTCGCCGCCGAGTTCGGCGCGCTCTCGTGCGAGCACCTCGAGCACCTGAGCGACGCCGGTGTCGCCGCGATGGCGCGGGCCCGCAGCGTCGCCGTCCTCCTGCCCGGCGCGTACTACTTCCTGCGCGAGACGCAGGCACCGCCGGTCGCCGCGCTGCGCGCCGCCGGCGTGCCAATCGCGATCGCCACCGACCACAACCCGGGCTCGTCGCCGACGCTCTCGCCGCTGCTGATGCTGAGCATGGCGTGCACGCTGTTCCGGCTGACGCCAGAAGAGGCGCTGCGCGGCATGACAGTCCATGCGGCGCGCGCGCTCGGCCTCCGTGACCGCGGCACCCTCGCGGCCGGCCAGCGCGCCGACTTCGCGGCCTGGGACGTCGCGCACCCGAACGAGCTGGCGTACTGGTTCGGGCGCAACCCATGCGTTCGCGTCATCGCGGGCGGCGTCGAGCGGCCGGCATGAGCGATCAGGTCTTCACGCTCGAGCGTGGCACGGCGCCGCTTCTGCTCAGCCTGCCGCACGTCGGCACCGCGATCCCCGCCGACCTCGCACCCGCCTTCGTGCCGCGCGCGCTCGCGCTCGAGGACACCGACTGGCACCTCGCCGAGGTCTACGGCTTCGCGCGCGAGCTCGGTGCGAGCGTTCTCGTGCCAAGGGTCTCGCGCTACGTCATCGACCTGAACCGGCCGCCCGAGAACACGCCGATGTACGCAGGCGCGAACAACACCGAGCTCGTGCCGACGCGCTTCTTCACCGGCGACGCGCTCTACCGCGAAGGCCGCGTTCCCGACGAGCGCGAGATCGAGCGCCGGCGCGCAACGTACTGGCACCCGTATCACGACGCGCTCGCGGCCGCGCTGGCGCGCCTGCGCGGCGAGCACGGCCACGCGATCCTCTGGGACGGCCACAGCATCCAGGCCGAGCTGCCGTGGCTGTTCGAAGGGCGCCTTCCGGACCTCAACCTCGGCACCGCCGCCGGCGCGAGCTGCGCGCCGGCGCTGCGCGACGCGCTGAGCGCCATGCTGGCGGCGCAATCGACGTTCAGCCACGTCACCGACGGCCGCTTCAAGGGCGGCTACATCACGCGCCACTACGGCCGGCCACGAGAACGCGTCCACGCGATCCAGCTCGAGATGGGCCTCGCGACGTACATGGACGAGACGCATGCCGCCGTTCCCGTCGCGCCGCCCGATCGCAGCCGCCTCGCGCGCCTTCGGCCGGTCCTGCGCGACCTGCTGCAGACGACGCTCGACTGGCGCCCCGATGCCGTCTGACGCGACCCCCGCCCTGCTCTGGGCGCCGCTCGCCTGGCTGCCGGGCGGCTGGCGTGAGCGCGTCCTCCTGCGTGCCGGTGCCGACGGCCGCTGGGCCGAGGTGACGGCCGATGTCGCGACTGCGCCGGAAGGCGCGCGCGTCCTCGCCGGGCCGCTCCTGCCCGGCGTCGTCGATGCGCACAGCCACGCGTTCCAGCGCGCCTTCGCCGGCGCCGCCGAGCGGCGCGACGCGGCGAGCGACGACTTCTGGTCGTGGCGCGAGCGCATGTACGCAGTCGCGCTGCGGATCGGCCCCGAGCAGCTGCGCGCGGTCGCGGCGCAGCTCTACGTCGAGCTCCTGCGCGGCGGCTACACGCACGTGTGCGAGTTCCACTACCTGCGCCGCGACCGCGACGGCGCCGACTTCGCCGATCCGCTCGCGATGTCGTGGGCGCTCGCCGACGCCGCCGCCGATGCGGGCATCGGCCTGACGATCCTGCCCGTGCTGTACGAGCGCGCCGGCTTCGCCGCGGACGGCCTGCGCGACGACCAGCGCCGCTTTCGCTCGTCGCCGAGCGAGACGGTCGATGCGGCGCAGCGGATTCGCGCCGCCGCGCGGCCGCTCGTCGATGCCGGGCTGGCGATCCACTCGCTGCGCGCCGCGAGCGCGGCATCGATCGCGGCGCTGGCGACGCTCGCCGAGGGCTTCTCCGGACCGATTCACATCCACGTCGCCGAGCAGACCGGCGAGGTCGAGGAGTGCGTCGGCGCAACTGGCGCGCGGCCGATCGAATGGCTCGTTCGCGAGGGTCGGCTCGATGCGCGCTGGCAGCTCGTCCACGCGACCCATTCGACCGCGCAGGAGATCGCGGCGGTCGCGGCGAGCGGCGCCGGCATCGTCCTCTGCCCGACCACCGAGGCCAACCTCGGCGATGGCCTCGCGGACCTGCCCGGCTGGCTCGGCGCCGGCGTGCCGCTGACGATCGGCTCCGACAGCCAGGCGACGCGCGACTGGTGCGAGGAGCTGCGCCTGCTCGAATACGGCCAGCGCCTGTCGCGGCGCCAGCGCAACGTCGCCGCCGCGCCCGAGCTCGGCATCGCGTCGAGCGCCGAACGACTCGTGTCGTGCATGCTCGCCGGCTCGGCCGCGGCGGCGGGCGAGGCGACGTGGGGGCTCGTCGCCGGCGCGCGCGCCGATGCGCTCGTCGTCGATCGGCGCGCCGATGCGCTCCTCGGCGTCGCACCGGAGCGATCGCTCGACGCCCTCGTCTTCAGCAGCCCGACCGCGCCGTGGCGTGACGTGATGGTCGCGGGCCGATGGGTGCTTCGCGACGGCGTGCATCCGGCGGCGGCAGCGATCGGCGAGCGCTTCGCGGCGGCGCTCGGCGAGCTCGGCTGACGGTCGACATCGCGCCCGGCGCGCGCGACGTCACTTGCCGATCGTCACCCAGGACACCTCGAACCAGTTGTCGGCGCGGTGCACGACGTCGACGTTCGCGCGCGCCGCCCAGGGAATCACCTGGCGGTGCAGCGGCAGCGCCGTGAACTGCTCCTTGAACTCGCGCAGCGCCGCCTTGACGAGCTCCTCGCGCTTCTTCGGATCGGCCTCGATGCTCGACTGCGCGGCGAGCGCATCGAGCTTGTCGTTCTTCGAGTGGCCGTAGTTGTAGAAGCCGATTCCCTTCTCGCCGAGGTTGTTGCGCATCACCGGCGTCAGCGTCGTCTCGGCGTCGGTGACCGAGCCGCCCCAGCCGAGCATGTACATGCTGAAGTCGTACTTCTCGAGGCGCGGAAAGTAGGTCACGCGCGGCTCGCCGGAGACCTTGACCCGAACCTTGACCTGCGCCCACATGCTCGCCAGGGCGATGCAGATCTGCTCGTCGTTGACGTAGCGGTTGTTCGGGCAATGGAGCTGAACCTCGAAGCCGTCGGCGTAGCCGGCGTCGGCAAGGCTCTTGCGGGCGACGGCGAGGTCGAACGGATAGCGCTTCTCGAGCTCCGCGTCGTTGTAGGTGCCGAGCGGAGACGGCATCACGGCGCCGGTCGGAAAGCTCTGCCCGTTCATGAGCTTGGTCTTCAGCGTCTCGATGTCGATTGCCTGGTAGAGCGCGCGGCGGACGCGGACGTCCTTGAACGGGTTCCTGCCCTTGACGCTGCTGTAGAGCAGCTCGTCCCGGCCCTGGTCCATGCCGATGAAGACGACCCGGTTCTCCGGCCCGTCGATCACCTTCACGCCCGGGGTGTTGCGCAGCCGGGCGATGTCGCGCGGCGCCGGGTCGAGGACGAAATCGATCTCGCCCGAGACCAGCGCGGCCAGGCGCGTCGCGTCGTTGGCGATCGGCGTGAAGACGATCTCCTGGACGTTGCCTTCGACCTTGCCCCAGTAGCTCGGGTTGCGCCTGTAGGTCGTCTTGATGCCGGGCGCGCGGCTGACGAGCATGTAGGGGCCGGTGCCGTTGGCGTTGCGCGCGGCGTAGCTCTCTTCCTTGTTCTTGAAGTCGAGCGGCCGGGTGACCTTGTTCTTCTCGCTCCAGGCCTTGCTCATGATCCAGAGCGTGTCGAGGTGCTCGAGGAAGATCGGGTTCACCGCCACCAGCGTGAATTCGATCGTCGACTCGTCGATCTTCCGCGCCGTGCCGACCCCCGCCGCGTAGTTGTTGATCTGCGAGGTCGGCATCTGGCCGCGCTGGACCGAATAGACGACGTCGTCGGCCGTGAGCGGCGAGCCGTCGTGGAACTTCACGCCCTGGCGCAGCTTGACGCGCCAGACGAGCGGGCCGACCTGCTGCCACTCGGTGGCGAGGCCAGGAACGATCTTCAGCTGCCGGTCGCGGCTCGTCAGCCGCTCGTAGACCTGGCCGTTCATCATGTTGGTCATGGACTCGTTCTGCGAGTGCGGGTCCATGGTCTGCGGGTCGCCCTGGCTGGCCCAGCGCAGCGTCTGCGCGTCGGCGGCGGCGACGGCCAGCGCGCCCGCGAGCGCGAGCGAGCAGAGCCGCTTCATTTCCTAGCGGAAGCGCGGCTGCTGGACGGTCCTGAGCTCGCCCGGCAGCGAGCCGAGGTACGCCGCAATCGCCTTGATCTCGGGGTGCGTGAACGGCCGCGCCATGCCCATCATGATCGCGTTGCTGCGGCCCATGAACGGGTTGTGGTCGGTCTGGTACGCCTTGAGCGCGACGTAGAGGTAGTCGGCGTGCTGGCCGGCGAGCTTGGGGTACGACGGATCGATCGGCGAGCTGAAGTTGCTGCCGTGGCAGGAGGCGCAGTTCGCCTGCCCGAGCAGCTTGGCGACCTGCGGTGGCGGCTCGTGCGCCGGCGCTGCCGAGACGGCCGGCGCGGCCGCGGCCGCTGACCCCGCCGGACCGCCGAGCTGCGCGTAATAGGCCGCGACGTCCGCGATGTCCTGATCCGAGAGGCTGCCGGCGATGCCGCGCATCGTCGGGTGCTTGCGCTCGCCCTTCCTGTAGGCGGTGAGCGCGGAGGCGATGTACTTGGCGTTCTGGCCGGCGATCATCGGCACCTTGTAGACCTCGGGGAAACTCGCCTGATAGCGCGGCAGGTTGTGGCAACCCTCGCACATGGCGATCTTCTTCTCGCCGGCGACGACATCGCCGGCCTTGGCGTCCTGCGCGCGGGCGGCGACGCCGAAGCCCAGCGACAGGGCGATGAGGGCGTTCGCGAACGACAGGACGAGCAGCTTCTTCATGGTGCGAGGGGCAAGTGTGGCGGCGCGCGCAAACCGAGAATTATAGGGGCGCCCTTATACTGAATCGACCCTCTGCCGAGCGCGATCCATGAAGTTCAAAGGCTCCGAAAACTACGTCGCCACGCCCGACCTCATGCTCGCGGTCAACGCCGCCGCGACCCTCAAGCGCCCGCTCCTGGTCAAGGGCGAGCCCGGCACCGGCAAGACGATGCTGGCCGAGGAAGTGGCGGTGGCGCTCGGCATGCCGCTGATGCAGTGGCACATCAAGTCGACCACCAAGGCGCAGCAGGGCCTGTACGAGTACGACGCCGTCAGCCGCCTGCGCGACAGCCAGCTCGCCGGCGTCGAGGGCAGCGACAGCGGCGCGCGCGTCAAGAACATCCACAACTACATCGTCCGCGGCGTCCTCTGGCAGGCGTTCACCGCCGACGAGCCGGTCGTCCTCCTGATCGACGAGATCGACAAGGCCGACATCGAGTTCCCGAACGACCTGCTGCGCGAGATCGACCGGATGGAGTTCTACGTCTACGAGACGCGCGAGCTCGTCAAGGCCAAGCACCGGCCGCTCGTCTTCATCACCTCGAACAACGAGAAGGAGCTGCCCGACGCGTTCCTGCGCCGGTGCTTCTTCCACTACATCAAGTTCCCCGACGCCGAGACGATGAAGCAGATCGTCGCCGTCCACTTTCCGAACCTCAAGAAGGAGCTGCTCGGCGCCGCGCTGAAGAGCTTCTACGACGTGAGGAACCTGCCCGGCCTGAAGAAGAAGCCGAGCACCTCCGAGCTGCTCGACTGGCTGAAGCTCCTCGTCGCCGAGGACATCCCGCTCGAGGCGCTGCAGAGCAAGGACGACAAGGTGTCGGTGCCGCCGCTGGTCGGCGCGCTGCTCAAGAACGAGCAGGACGTCTCGCTGTTCGAGAAGCTCGTCTTCATGCAGCGCCACAACCGCTGAGAACCGGTTTCTTCACGCGCCGATGTTGACCGTCGCCCCAGTCACGCTGGCCGACGAGCGCATCCGCCTGGTGCCGCTGGGGCTGGAGCATGTCGAGGGACTGAGGCTCGCCGCCGCCGACGGCGAGCTCTGGACGATCCGCGTCACGAGCGTCCCCGAGCCCGGCGACACGCGCGGCTACATCGAGCGCGCGCTGCAGGGATTCGCCGAAGGCCATCGCCTCGCCTTCGCCGTGCTCGATGCGGCGAGCGGCGACGTGATCGGCTCGTCGAGCTATCACGACATCGTCGCCGCGGTCGAGCGGCTCGAGATCGGCTACACCTGGTACGCGAAGAGCCGGCAACGCACGCATGTCAACGCGAGCACGAAGCTGCTGCTCATGACGCACGCGTTCGAGACGCTCGGCGCGAAGCTGGTCGGCTGGCGCACCGACAACTTCAACTTCGCGAGCCAGCGCGCGATCGAGCGCCTCGGCGCGCGCAAGGACGGCGTCCTGCGCCACCACGGCCTGCGCCGCGACGGCACGATCCGCGACACGGTGATGTACAGCATGACCGCGGCCGAATGGCCGGAGGCGCGCGCCGAGTTGCGGGCGCGGCTGGCGCGCGACCCGGGCTGAGGACGTCGATGGGCGGCGCGCGCTTTCGTCGCTGCACGACCGCGGTGCTGCTCGCCGCGACGGCGCTGCCGGCAGCGGCGCTCGAGCTGAGCCTGCTTTCGGCGGGCGCGGTCGAGCCCGGCATCCGGCCGGCGCTGGCCGCCTTCGAGCGCGATAGCGGCCACACCGTCCGCGTCGCCTTTGCCGCCGCGCCGGCGTTGCGCGCCGCGCTGCGGCCCCACGCCGCCGGCGACGTCGTCATCCTTGCCGACGTCGTCATCGTGCCGCAGGGCGTCGTCGACGAGCTCGCCGCGACCGGAAAGCGGTTCGCCGCGCCGCCGGTGCCGGTCGGCCGCGTCGGCGTCGGCGTGGCGGTCCGGCCGGGCGTCGTCGCGCCCGACATCGGCAGCGCCGACGCGCTGCGCGCGGCGCTCGTCGGTGCCGAGCGGGTCGTCTTCAACCGCGCGTCGACCGGCATCTACGTCGAGCACATGCTGCGCCAGCTCGGCGTTGCCGACGCCGTCAACGCCAAGGCCGAGCGGGTCGCCGACGGCGCCTCGGTGATGCGGCGCCTGCTCGCCGGAACGTCGCCGCGCGAGTTCGGCTTCGGCGCGATGACCGAGATCGCCCTCTTCGCCGATCAAGGACTGAAGCTGGTCGGCCCGCTGCCGGCATCGCTGCAGAACTACACCAGCTATGTCGCCCTGCCGTGGCCGGGCTCGAAGCCGGACGAGCCGGCGCGCGCCGACGCGGTCGCGGCGCTGATGCGCTCGCTGCAGGGCGCGCCCGCGCGCTCGCTGTTCGCCAACGCCGGCATCGAGCCGACCCCATAGAGAGAAGGACGCGCCCGTGAACGAACCGACTTCCGTCTTGTCGCCCACGGGCGGCGCGATCACCGACCGCCTCGCCTACCTGCGCCACCCGACGCTGCACGGCGACCGCATCGCCTTCGTCGCCGACGACGACCTGTGGACGGTTGCGGCCGCGGGCGGCATCGCGCGCAGGCTCACGGCGGGCCTGTCCGAGCCGTCGACGCCGTGCCTGTCGCCCGACGGCCGCTGGCTCGCCTTCGTCGGCCGCGACGAGCATCACCCGGAAGTCCACGTCATGCCCGCCGAAGGTGGACAGGCGAAGCGACTGACGTGGCTCGGCACCGACACGCAGGTGCGCGCCTGGACACCCGCGGGCGAGATCGCCTACGTGACGACGCAAGGCCAGCCGTTCTTTCGCAATCACCAAGGCTTCGCCGTCGCGCCTGCCGGCGGGCCGTCACGCGCGCTCGGCCTCGGCCAGGTCAACCACATCGCCTTCGGCGCCGACGGCCGCATCGCGATCGGTCGCAACACCGACGACCCGGCGCGCTGGAAGCGCTACCGCGGCGGCCGCGCCGGCGCGATCTGGGTCGACGCCGAAGGCAGCGGCTCGTTTCGCCGCCTGGACCACCTCGCCGGCAACGTGACCGCGCCGATGTGGATCGGCGAACGGCTCTACTTCCTCGGCGACGGCGAGGGCGTCGGCAACCTCTATTCGTGCCGCGCCGACGGCAGCGACGTGCGCCGCCACTCCGACCACGACAGCTACTACGCGCGCCAGGCGCAGAGCGACGGCAAGCGGATCGTCTACGCCTGCGGCGCGCGCCTGTGGCTGTTCGACCCGGCGCGCGACGAGACGAAGGAGCTCGCGATCGAGGCGCCGGCGCACCGCACGCAGGCGGCGCGCCGCTTCGTTCCGAGCGCCGACCACCTCGAGTGGTTCAAGCCGCACCCGGCGGGTCATTCGATCGCGCTCGTCGCGCGCGGCCAGCTGTTCGCGATGCCGCTCTGGGAAGGCGCGCCGACGCGCCGAATCGACGACTCGGCCGGCGCCGTCGGCGATGCCGCGTACGCCGGCGCCGAGCCTGCCGCGGCGCGCCTGCGCCGCGGCCAGTGGCTCGCCGACGGCACGACGATGATCGCCGCGAGCGACGCGTCGGGCGAGGAACGGCTCGTCGTCTTCGCCGCCGGCGGCGCGCGCACGCTGCCGTGGGACACCGGCCATGTCAGCGCGCTCGCCGCCGCGCCGGTCGGCACCCTCGTCGCGTTCGCCAACCACCGCAACGAGGTCTGGATCGGCGACGTCGGGAGCGGCGAGCTCGTCGCCGTCGACACGAGCCTGTACGGCCGCAGCGAAGACCTGGCGTGGTCGCCCGACGGTGCCTGGCTCGCCTACACCTTCGCCGCCGACACGCGCCACGTCGCGCTCAGGCTGTTCTCGGTGGCAGCGCGGACGGTCACGGCGCTCACCGAGCCCGAGTTCCGCGACTCGGCGCCGGCGTTCGATCCCGAAGGCCGCTATCTCTACTTCGTGTCGGTGCGCACCTTCGATCCGGTCTACGACAACGTCCGCTTCGACCTCAGCTTTCCGCGCGGCGCGCGGCCGTACCTGATCGCGCTGCAGGCCGGTGGCCGGCCGCCGTTCGATCCCGAGCCGCGCGGCGTCGGCGCCGAAGCGAAGAGCAAAGGGCTTGGCGCCGATGACTCGAACGACAAGGCGAAAGCACCCGCCGCCGCCCGGCCCGTGAAGATCGACCTCGACGGCATCGTCCGCCGCGTCGCCGCGTTTCCGGTCGCCGAAGGCCGCTACGGCCGCATCGCCGGCGTGGCGGGCGCGAAGGTCGTCTGGAACGCGCAGAACATCGTCGGCGCGCACGGCCGCGGCGGCCACAAGGAGGCCGCCGGCAAGCTCGAGCGCTTCGACTTCGCGACCGGCCGCGCCGAGACGCTGGCCGAGAAGATCGACGACTTCGCGATCGCCGGCGACGGGGTCTCGCTCGTCTACCGCGACGGCAAGAACCTGCGCGCGATCGCCGCCGACGGCAAGTCCGACGCCAAACCCGATCCGGCCGACGCCGACGGCCCGCCGTCGCGGAAGAACGGTCGCATCGACCTCGACCGCGTTCGCGTCGCCGTCGAGCCGAGGCGCGAGTGGCGCCAGATGCTGCGCGAGGTGTGGCGCCTGCAGCGCGACCAGTTCTGGTCGGCCGATCTCTCCGGCGTCGACTGGGGCGCGGTCTGGCGCCTCTATGCGCCGCTCCTCGACCGCGTCGCCACGCGCGCCGATTTTTCCGATCTCGTCTGGGAGATGCAGGGCGAGCTCGGCACGTCGCACGCGTACGAGATGGGCGGCGACCATCGCAAGCCGCCGGCGGTCGCGCTCGGCCACCTCGCCGCGGCCACGCGCTGGGACGACGCGCGCGGCGGCTGGGCGATCACCGAGATCGCGCACGGCGACCCGTGGGACGCGAGCGCCGATTCGCCGCTCAACGCGATCGGTGTCGAAGCGAAGGTCGGCGAGCTGATCCTCGCCGTCGACGGCCAGCCGCTGGCCAAGGACCTGCCGCCCGAAGCGCTGCTCGTCCATCGCGCCGGTCAGAAGGTCGAGATCGCGCTCGCCGCCAACGACGCCGCAGGCGGCGAACGCCGGCGCGACGTCGTCGTCACCGCGCTCGCCGACGACGTGCCGGTCTACTACCGCCAGTGGGTCGAGAAGAACCGCGCCTGGGTGCACGAGCGCTCGGGCGGACGCGTCGGCTACTTCCACGTCCCCGACATGCAGGCGGCGGGCTTCGCCGAGTTCCATCGCTACTTCGGCAACGAATGCGAGCGCGACGCGCTGATCGTCGACGTCCGCTACAACCGCGGCGGCCACGTCTCGCAGCTGCTGCTCGAGAAGATCGCGCGCCGGCGCATCGCCTTCGTCCATTCGCGCTGGATGAACGTCGGCACCTACCCGGAAGAAGCGGTCGCCGGCCCGGTCGTCACGCTCACCAACGAGCACGCGGGCTCGGACGGCGACATCTTCTCGCACAACGTCAAGCTGATGAAGATCGGCCCGCTCGTCGGCATGCGCACGTGGGGCGGCGTCGTCGGCATCTGGCCGCGCCACAAGCTCGTCGACGGCAGCGAGACGACGCAGCCCGAGTTCGCGTTCTGGTTCAGCGACGTCGGCTTCGGCGTCGAGAATCACGGCACCGACCCCGACATCGAAGTCGACAACGCGCCGCAGGACGCGGCTGCAGGACGCGATCGCCAGCTCGAGGTCGCGCTGCAGACCGCGCTCGACTGCGCCGACAAGACGGCGCCGCTGCGCGCTCCGGATGTGCCGCGGCCGGTGCGGGCGAGGAAGCCGTTGCCGCCGCGTCGTTGAGGGGCGTTTTCGACGCTCGTTCTTCTTTGGGCGCTGCGCTGCGGGGCGGTGAGCGGCGGGTATGCCCCGGACGACTTCGCCCGGGGCGGCAATCACGATGCCAAACAGACCCGTTGCGTCTCTTCGCTCGGCGTTTAACTCCGCTGCGAAATCGCCCGAGTCATACCCACCACTCGCCACCCCGAACCGGGCGGCACGTGTCGGCGGGGAGCCGCCGGGCTTCGTGATCACCGCCTCGGCCGCCGTCGTCCGAGGCGTACCCGCCGCTCACCGGCCCCGTGCCGCTCCCATCAGAGCGATCGACGCAAAGCCTATTTCGGCTGCCCGACCACCCGCAGATACGGCTTGATCGTCTTGTACCCCTGCGGGTACTTCTTCTTCGCATCCTCGTCGGACACCGAGCCGGCGATGATCACGTCCTCGCCCTGCTTCCAGTTCACCGGCGTCGCGACCTGGTGCTTGGCGGTGAGCTGCATCGAGTCGAGGACGCGCAGGATCTCGTCGAAGTTGCGGCCGGTGGTCATCGGGTAGGTGAGCATCAGCTTGATCTTCTTGTCGGGGCCGATCACGAAGACCGAGCGCACGGTCGCGTTGTTGGCGGCGGTGCGGCCGTCGGCGCCGACCTCGTCGGCGGGCAGCATGTTGTAGAGCTTGGCGACCTTGAGGTCGCTGTCGCCGATCATCGGGTACTTGACCTCGGACCCTTGCGTCTCGTGGATGTCCTTGGCCCAGGCGCTGTGGCGGTCGACCGGGTCGGCCGACAGGCCGATCAGCTTGGCGTTGCGCTTGGTGAACTCGGGCTCGATCTTGGCCATGTAGCCGAGCTCGGTCGTGCAGACGGGCGTGAAGTCCTTCGGGTGCGAGAACAGGATCGCCCAGCTGTCGCCGATCCAGTTGTGGAAACGGATCTTGCCTTGCGTGGTCTCGGCTTCGAAGTCGGGGGCGGTGTCGTTGATGCGCAGGGACATGGTGGCTCTCCTAGGAATGGATTCGCGGCCGCGGCGGACCGGGGGCAAAGTATGCCCCCGTGCGATCAGGGCGCACGCGCGGCGGTCTGCCCGATCCAAGCCTCGACGGCGCGCTCCAGCACCGGCAGCGGCACCGAGCCCTGGTCGAGGAGGACCATGTGGAACTTGCGGATGTCGAAACGGCCACCGAGGCGGGCCTTGGCGCGATCGCGAAGCTCGATGATCTTCAGCTCGCCGATCATGTAGCCGAGGGCCTGGCCCGGCCACGACAGATAGCGGTCGACCTCGGAAGCGACGTAGGGCTCGTCCTGGCCGGTGCGCTCGGTCATGTAGTCGATGGCCCGTTGCCGGCTCCAGTGCATCGAGTGGAGGCCGGTATCGACGACGAGGCGGGCGGCGCGGAACGCCTGGCCCTGCAGGTGGCCGAAACGGCTGTACGGATCCTTGTACAGGCCGAGGTCGAAGCCCAGGGTCTCTGCATACAGGGCCCAGCCTTCTCCGTAGGCGTTGTATCCGGCGGCGCGACGAAACGTCGGCAGCCCGCCCAGCTCGATCGCGCGGGCGACCTGCAGGTGATGGCCGGGGACGGCCTCGTGCGCGACCAGCGATTCCATGCCCCAGATCGGCCGCTTGCTCCACGCCTGTCCGCTGGCGTTGAACCACCCCGCGCGGCTGCCGTCGAGCGCCGGGCCCGAGTAGAACGCGGCGGCATCGCTGCTGAAGTCGGCCGGCATCGACCGCACGCCGTACGGGGCGCGCGGCAGCTCGGCGAAGAGCCGAGGCAGCTCGGGATCGATCCGCTTGGCGATCTCGCGATAGCCGGCCAGCAGCGTCTCCGTGCTGGTATGGAAGAACTTCGGGTCGCTGTTCAGGTAGCGCACGAACGCGGCGAAGTCGCCCTCGAACTTGACCTCCCTGATCACCGCTTCCATCTCGCCGCGCAGACGGTCGAGCTCCCTGATGCCGATCGCATGGATCTGCGCGGCGGAGAGGTCCGTGGTGGTGGACGATCGAACCTGCTCGGCGTACACGGCGGCGCCCTCGGGATAGCTGCTCAGCGAACCCACGGGAGGCGATCGCGGCAAGTACTCGTCGGCGACGAAAGCGCGCAGGCGCCGCACAGCCGGCACGACACCGTCGGCAACGCTCTGCCGGGCCTGGGCGAGCAGCGTGGCCCGCTCCGTCGCGGGAACGTCGCTGCCCAACCGGCTGAAGGGCTCCAGGAACGGGCTTTGACCGGGCGCCTGGCTCAGCTGCTGGTCGAGCTGCGCGAGGACGCGCTCCAGGACGGTCCGCGGTGGCACCCAGCCGAGCGCCATGCCCTGGCGGAGGAAGGCGATCTCCTGGTCCACTCGTCGCGGGTAGGCTGCCAAGCGCGCCAAGATCTGATCCGCGTCGCGCCGCGTCGCTGCCGGACTGGCGATCAGGAGCTGGATGAACTCGCTCTGGAAGCCGCCCTGCGCGCCGAGCGTCATGCGGCGAAAGCCGACGAAACGCTCCATGCGCAGCTGCATTTCCTGCTCGTAGACGAAGATGTCGAGCGAGACCCGGTCGGCGTCGGAGAGACGATCGCGCGCGATCGCCTTCCCGCTGTCGAGCTGGGCCCGAACGCGCGCGTAGTCGGCGCTTTCGGCTTCGGGCGAGGCGTCGAAGAGCCGGTCGCCGTAGCGGTTGTCGCCGACGGTGGTGGCCCATTCGGGATAGCGACGCATCGTCGCCTCCCAGGCGCCGTCGAAGAGCGCATGCACTTGCCGGGTCGCATTCGCATCGACAGTCTGCGCGAAGGCGAATTCGACGACGACGAGCCAGGAGCTGGCCGCGACCGCACACAACAAGGCTTTGATCCGCTTCTGTCGCACTGGCCCTCCCGGATCTATCGCGCCGGCGCGCCGGCCTCGTACCAGCGGCCGAGGGCGGCGCGCTCGACGTCCGTGATCTGGGTGGCGTTGTTCATCGGCATCAGCTTCAGCACGACCGCCTGCTGGTAGACCTCCTGCGCGTGGGCGCGGATCCCGGCGGCGGAATCGAGGCGGACGTTCTTGTTGGCGAGAGTCGCGTTGTGGCAGACGCTGCAGCGCTGCGCGACGATCGCCTCGATCTCGGCGAAGGTCGGCGCAGGCGTCTGTGCCGTGGCCACCGGCGGCGCGGGCAGCAGCAGGGCGACGGTCGCGACGACGACGAGCACGCCGGCGATCGCGTAGCGCCACGGCACCGGCCGCTGCTCGACCAGCGCCTTGTGGCGCAGCACGAACGAGACGCGCACCAGCGCGCCGGCGAGCATGAGGGCGACGAGGACGAGCCAGTTGTGCTTCGCGCCGAAGACGAAGCCGTAGTGGTTGCTGATCATCGTGAAGACGACCGGCAGCGTGAAGTAGGTGTTGTGGACGCTGCGCTGCTTGCCGCGCTGGCCGTGCACCGGATCGACCGGCCGGCCTTCGCGCAGCGCGGCGACGACCTTGCGCTGCCCGGGGATGATCCAGTAGGCGACGTTGGCGGTCATCGTCGTCGCCATGACCGCGCCGACGATGAGGAACGCGGCCCGGCCGGCGAACAGGTGGCACGCCACCCACGACGCCAGCACGACGAGGGCGACGACGAGCGCGCCCACGACGAGGTCGCCGCGCGGCCCGCTGCCGAACAGCCGGCACGCCGCGTCGTAGGCGAACCAGAAGACGATGAAGAACGCGAGCGCGCTGGCGATCGCCGCCGGCGCCGACCAGTCGAACACCGACTTGTCGATCAGGAAGGTGCCGGCGTTGAAGAGGTAGAGCACGGCGAAGAGCGCGAAGCCGGTGAGCCAGGTCGAGTAGCTCTCCCACATCGACCAGTGCAGATGCTCGGGCAGGCGTTCCGGCGCGACCGGGTACTTCTGCTGGTGGTAGAAGCCGCCGCCGTGCACCGCCCAGAGCTCGCCGCCGACGCCCTTGGCGCGATCGCGCTCGTCGGCCGGCGCGGTCAGGCTCGAATCGAGGCCGACGAAGTAGAACGAGGCGCCGATCCAGGCGATGCCGGTGATGACGTGCGCCCAACGCAGGACGAGACCGACCCAGTCGAGCAGGTACGCGTCCATCGCGTTGGCAGGCCCTAGCTGCCGCGGTAGGTCGAGTACGACCAGGGGCTGACGAGCAGCGGCACGTGGTAGTGCTCGTCGGCCGAGGCGATGCCGAAGTCGAGCGGCACGTCGCCGAGGAACGGCGGGTCGGCGAGATGCACGCCGCGCGCCGCGAAGTAGGCGGCGACCGAGAAGACCAGCCGGTAGCGGCCGGGCCGATGCTCGGCGCCCTCGAGGAGAGGCGAACCGGCGCGGCCGTCGGCGTCGAGGACGAAGGTCTTCAGCTCGCGCGAGACGCCGTCGTCGATGCGGAAGAACGAGACCCGCATGCCGGCGGCCGGGCAGCCGTGGGCGGTGTCGAGGACGTGCGTCGTGAGCTTTCCCATCGGGCCTTCCCTGCCCTGCGGAGGTCCGCCGGCGCTGCGCAAAAGTGTATCGTCGCCGGCACTTCATGAGCCCGCCGGGCCGCCCCAAGGGCGAATACCGGAGTGCGCAGCACGTAGGTACCCTTGACCGCTTCTGCTTCCGTCTATCCGCGCGACCTGCGCGGCCATGGCGCCGACCCGCCGCACGCCCGCTGGCCCGGCGGCGCGCGCATCGCCGTCCAGTTCGTCCTCAACTACGAGGAAGGCGGCGAGAACAGCGTCCTGCACGGCGATGCCGTCTCGGAGACCTTCCTCTCCGAGCTGGTCACTGCGCAGGCGTACGAGAACCGGCACATGACGATGGAGTCGATGTACGAGTACGGCTCGCGCGCCGGCGTGTGGCGCATCCTGCGCGAGTTCGATTCGCGCAAGCTACCGCTCACCGTCTTCGGCGTCGCCATGGCGCTCGAGCGCTACCCGGAGCTGGTCGGCGAGTTCATGCGCCGCGATCACGAGATCGCCTGCCACGGCCTGCGCTGGATCCACTATCAGAACATGTCGGAAGCGGCCGAGCGGCGCCACGTCGACATCGCCACGCGCGTCGTCAGGGAGCTGAGCGGCGGCGCCTGGCCGCTCGGCTGGTACACCGGCCGCGACAGCCCGAACACGCGCCGGCTCGTCGTCGAGCACGGCGGCTACGAGTACGACAGCGACTACTACGGCGACGACCTGCCGTTCTGGACCGAGGTCGCCAAGAGCGACGGGGAGAAGGCGCCGCACCTGATCGTTCCCTACTCGCTCGACACCAACGACATGCGCTTCGTCCAGGCGCAGGGCTTCAACACCGGCGAGCACTTCTTCGCCTACCTGCGCGACGCCTTCGACGCGCTCTACGCCGAGGGCGACCCGGCCGGCCTCGACCGGCCGAAGATGATGTCGATCGGCATGCACTGCCGCCTCCTCGGCAAGCCGGGCCGGATCGGCGCGCTGCGGCGCTTCCTCGACCACGTGCAGGCGCGCGACCAGGTCTGGATCGCGCGGCGCATCGACATCGCGCGCCACTGGCGCGCCCTGCACCCCTTTGCTGCCTCCAGTGCCGGCGATGGCGCGGGAGTTGCGTGACGCGGCTTCCCTCCGCAGCCTTCAAGGAACGACCATGAACTTTCGAATAAGCCGCCGCGACTGTCTCCGTGCCGGTGCCGCCGGCGCCGCCACGCTGGCCTGGCCCGCGTGGGCCGCCTATCCCGACAAGCCGATCCGGATCGTCGTCACGTTCGCCGCCGGCGGCGCGAGCGACATCGTCGCCCGCGTGATCGGCGAGCAGATCGGCAAGAAGCTCGGCCAGGCGGTGATCGTCGACAACCGACCGGGGGCAGGCGGCAGCGTCGGCGGCAGCAACGTCGTCCAGTCGCCCGCCGACGGCTACACGCTGATGCTCTCGAACTCGACGCCGATCTCGATCGGCCCGTTCGCGCTCGAGAAGCAGCCGTACGACCCGATCGCCGACTTCACCCACATCGCCTCGATCGGCTCGGCGCCGTGCGTCGTCATGGCCAACCCCACGGTCGGCATCAACACCATCGTCGACCTCGAGAACGCGGCGAAGAAGGCGGGCGGCCTGCAGTTCGGCTCGGGCGGCCCGGCGTCGATCGGCCACATCTACGGCGAGATGATGAGCCGCGCCCTCGGCATCAAGATGACGCACGTTCCCTACCGCGGCGGCGCGCCGATGACGACCGACCTGATCTCGGGCGTGATCCCGGTCGGCATCGACGTCATCACCGCCTTCGTGCCGTATTTCAAGAGCGGCCAGATCAAGCCGCTCGCGGTGACCTCGGCGCAGCGCTCGCCGCTCGCGCCCGATGTTCCCACCGTCGTCGAGACCGGCCACGGCCGTCTCGTCCTCGACAACTTCTTCGGTCTCTCCGGGCCGGCGAAGATGCCGGCCGACCTGGTCGCGCGCCTCAACGCCGCGACCAACGAGGTGCTGGCGGAGCCCGACATCAAGAAGCGCCTGCTCGAGCTCGGCGTGACGACAACGCCCGGAACGCCGGCGGACTTCACGGCGTTCGTCCGCAACCAGGTCAACGCGCTGCAGCCGGTCGTCAAGACGATCCGCGTCACGCTCTGACCGGCCCGGGATGACGGAGCGACGATGGACGATGCTCTCACGCTGGCGCGCCTGAACGGCGCCTCGCACAAGGACTTCGTCGCGCTCCTCGCGGGGACCTACGAACACTCGCCGTGGGTCGGCGAGCGAGCCTGGCCGCGCGGCCCGTTCGCGTCGCTCGCGCAGCTGAAGCGAACGCTGGTCGAGGTCGTGACCGAGGCCGATCGCGACGAGCAGCTCGCCCTGCTGCGCTCGCATCCCGAGCTCGCAGGCAAGGCGATGGCCGCCGGCACGCTGACGGCCGAGTCGAGCCACGAGCAGGGCAAGGTCGGCCTCAACGCGTGCACGCCGGCCGAGCTGGCGACGATCGCGCGGCTCAACGCCCTCTACCGCGAGCGCTTCGGCTTTCCGTTCATGCTCGCGGTGCGCGGGCCGCGCGGCGACGGCCTGACCAAGGCGCAGATCATCGCCACGTTCGAGCGCCGGCTCGAGAACCACGCCGACTTCGAGTTCGCCGAGGCGCTGCGCAACGTCCACCGCGTCGCCGAGCTGCGCCTCGACGATCGCTTCGACTTTCGACCGGTGCTCGGCGAGCAGGCGTGGGACTGCGCCGAGCTGCTGGCGCGCCACTCCGACCCGGGCTTCGCCGGGAACGGGCAGCTCACCGTCACCTACCTCACCGACGCGCATCGCGCCTGCGCCGCGCAGCTCGTGCGCTGGATGCGCGAGTGCGGCTTCGACGACGTCAAGATCGACGCCGTCGGCAACGTCGTCGGCGTCTACCGCGCCGCCGCGCCCGACGCGAAGACCTTGCTGACGGGCTCTCATTACGACACCGTTCGCAACGGCGGCCGCTACGACGGCCGCCTCGGCATCTTCGTGCCGTTGATCGCGGTGCGCGAGCTGAGCCGCACCGGGCGGCGCCTGCCGTTCGCGCTCGAGGTCGTCGCCTTCGCCGAGGAGGAAGGCCAGCGCTACAAGGCGACCTTCCTCGGCTCCGGCGCGCTCGTCGGCCAGTTCGAACCGCGCTGGCTCGACCAGGTCGACGCCGACGGCGTGTCGATGCGCGACGCGATGCGACACGCGAAGCTGCCGGCGACGGCGCGCGCGATCGCGCGGCTCAGGCGCAAGCCCGCCGACTACCTCGGCTTCGTCGAGGTCCACATCGAGCAGGGGCCGGTGCTCAACGAGCTCGGCCTGCCGCTCGGCGTCGTCACCTCGATCAACGGCGGCGTTCGCTTCGCCGGCGAGGTGCGCGGCATGGCGAGCCACGCCGGGACGACGCCGATGACGAGCCGGCGCGACGCCGCCGCCGCGGTCGCCGACCTCGCGGTCTATCTCGAGAAGCGCGCCCGGGAAGCGCCGAACCTGGTCGGCACGATGGGCATGCTCGAGGTGCCGAACGGATCGACCAACGTCGTCCCCGGCCGCTGCAAGTTCACGCTCGACATCCGCGCCACCACGAACCCGGTGCGCGACGCCTGCAGCGACGACGTGCTCGCCGAGCTCGAAGCGATCTGCGCGCGGCGCGGCCTCTCGTTCATGATCGAGGAGACGATGCGCGTCGCCGCGTCGCCGTCGGCGCCCGAGTGGCAGGCGCGCTGGGAGCGCGCCGTCGTCGCCCTCGGCCTGCCTGTGCACCGGATGCCGAGCGGCGCCGGCCACGACGCGATGAAGATCGGCGAGGTGATGGCGCAGGCGATGCTGTTCGTCCGCGGCGAGAACGCCGGCATCAGCCACAACCCGCTCGAGTCGAGCAACGCCGACGACATGCAGCTGGCGGTCGAGGCCTTTCTCCAACTCCTCGACGGCCTGGCCGCGGAGAGCGAGCCACGATGAACGCCAGCGACGACGACGCACGCCTCGACGCCTGGATCGACGCGCACTTCGACGACGAGGTGCGCTTCCTGCAAGCGCTCGTGCGCGTGCCGACCGACACGCCGCCCGGCGACAACGCGCCGCACGCCGAGGCGACGGCGGCGCTGCTCGAAGGCTTCGGCTTCGCGGTCGAGCGCCACCCGGTGCCCGATGCGATCGTTCGCGAGCACGGCCTGACGTCGATCACCAACCTCGTCGTCCGGCGCCGCTACGGCGCCGGGCCGACGATCGCGCTCAACGCCCACGGCGACGTCGTCCCGCCGGGCGAAGGCTGGCACCACGACCCGTACGGCGGCGAGGTCGACGGCGGCAGGATCTACGGCCGCGCCGCGGCGGTGAGCAAGAGCGACTTCGCGACCTACACCTTCGCCGTGCGCGCGCTCGAATCGCTCGGCGCGACACTCGCCGGCGGCGTCGAGCTGCACTTCACGTACGACGAGGAGTTCGGCGGCGAGCTCGGGCCGGGCCGGCTGCTCGCGCACGGCATCGTCGCGCCCGACCTGCTGATCGCCGCCGGCTTCAGCTACCAGGTCGTCACCGCGCACAACGGCTGCCTGCAGCTCGAAGTGACGGTGCACGGCAAGATGGCGCACGCGGCGATTCCCGCCACCGGCGTCGACGCGCTGCAGGGCGCGGTCGAGATCCTGAACGCGCTCTATGCGCAGAACGAGGTCTATCGCGGCGTGACGTCGCAGGTCGCGGGAATCACGCATCCCTATCTCAACGTCGGCACGATCGAAGGCGGCACCCACACCAACGTCGTTCCCGGCAGGGTCGTGTTCCGGCTCGACCGGCGCATGATCCCCGAGGAGGATCCGGCCACGGTCGAGGCGACGCTGCGCCGGGTGATCGCCGAGGCCGCAGCGCGGTGGCCAGGCATCGGCGTCGACGTGCGCCGCCTCCTGCTGGCGCGCGCGCTGAAGCCGCTGCCGGGCAATGCCGCGCTCGTCGCCGCGCTGCAGCGGCACGGCGAGACGGTGTTCGGAGAAACGATCCCGGAATCGGGAACGCCGCTCTACACCGACGTGCGCCTCTACGGCGAGGCCGGGGTGCCGGCAGCGATCTACGGCGCCGGCCCGCGCACCGTGCTCGAATCGAACGCCAAGCGCGCCGACGAGCACCTCGAGCTCGAAGACCTGCGCCGGGCGACCAAGGTCGTCGCGCGAACGCTGCGCGAATTGCTGGGCGGCGGCGACCGGCGCTAGACGAGCTGCCGGCCGGTGGCGCTACGCCGCGGTGCCCGCCCTCGTGCGCCGCCGCGACACCCAGCCCAGCGCCGCCAGGCCGCCGGCGAGCAGCACCCAGGTCTCCGGCTCGGGAACGGCGGTGACCGACGCGAACGCATCGGCGATGACGCGATGCGCCGCCGCGGTCGGATGGATGCCGTCCCAGCGCGCGTACTGGTTGCAGTCGGCGCCGAGGACGGCGCCGCAGGCGTCGGTGATGTTGGTGAAGCCGTAGAGCGCGGGCTGGAGCGCGATCTGCGTGTCGAGGCCGAAGATGTCGAAGGTCGTGACCCCCGGCTCGCCGGCGAGGCGCGCGCCGAGCGCGACGTTCATCGACGCCGTCAGGCCCGTGGCCAGGGCGACGGTGTCGGCGCCAGCGGCGGCGACCGCCGGCGCGAGGCCGAGGTTCGGCGCATCCCAGACGACGATGTGCTGCGCGCCGGCGGCCTGCAGCAGATCGACGATCGAGCCGACGTTGGCCGCGAACGAGGTGGCGGTCGACAGGATCGTCGCCGGAATGCTGGCACCGCCGGCGATCGCGGTGAGCGCGTCGCGCGCATCGTTGCCGCCGCCGGCGATGACGTAGAGCCCGTTCGGCGAAGCGTGGTTGCCGGTGGCGGCGAGGTACTGGTTCGCCTGGACGAGCAGGCTGTACGGGAAGCCGCCGGGCCCCGGGCCGGGGGTACCGGTCCTCGCGCCGCCGAACGCGAAGTCGCCGCCACCCGCCAGCGAGGGCATGAGCGGCAGGCCGAGCATGGCGGCGAAGTCGCTCGCCCACACCAGCCCGTTGCTGAAGGTGCCCGGCGCGTAAGCTGCATCTGGAACGTAAGTGTTGCCGGTAACGACCTGGGTCGGATCGTAGAGGCCGGCGGCGGCGTCGTTGCCGTTGTCGGAGAGGCTGTCGCCGAAGACGACGAACGAGTCGTACGGGCCGGCGCTGGCGGGCGCGCTCGCCAGCGCGGCGACGGCGATGGCGACGGCCGGCAGCAGCCGGCGAAGGGAAACGTGCGTCATGACGAGCCTCGGGGAAACGAAGGGCGGATCAGTCAAGTTAGCACGCCGGTCCCCGCTTCACAACGGGTGAGGACCCCTTGCCTGCTTCGGGTTCGACTGGGCTGCTGGTCGATCCGGACGCGCACAGAATTTGCATCCGCTGTCCGCATCCGGCCTCGCCGCCGTCGTCGTCAATGAGCACACCACCCACCGATAGCGCGGCGCCACCGGCACGCTCCGAGCCGACGCCGGCGCAGGTCGAAGCGATGCTCGAGCGCGCGCAGGCGCTCGCGCGCCACGCGATGGAGGCCGGCCACCATCCGTTCGGTGCCCTTCTCTTCGCCGCCGATCACGAAGCCGTCCTGATGGAGCAGGGCAACGTCGACAGCGTCAACCACGCCGAGGCGGTGCTCGCGCGCCGGGCGGCGCGGCGCTGGGCGCCGGCGGAGCTCTGGCCGTGCACCCTCGTCACCACGGTCGAGCCGTGCGCGATGTGCGCCGGCACGCAGTACTGGGCGAACATCGGCCGCACCGTGTTCGGCATCGAGGAGAAAGCGCTCCTCGCGATCACCGGCAACCACGCCGAGAACCCGACCCTCGACCTACCGTGCCGGCACGTCTTCGCGCGCGGTCAGAAGGACATCCAGGTGATCGGCCCGGTGGCGTCGTTCGAGGAGCCGATCGCCGCGCTGCATCGGCGCTACTGGCGATCGCGCTGAGCCGCCGCGCCAAGACCGGCCGACAATCCGTCGCATGACGACCGCTCACCCGCCGATCGACCTGCGCTCCGACACCGTCACGCGCCCGACGCCGGCGATGCGCGCGGCGATGGCGGCGGCGCCCGTCGGCGACGACCAGTACGGCGAGGACGCGCTCACCAACGAGCTGCAGGCGCGCGTCGCTGCGCTGCTCGGCAAGGAGCAGGGTCTCTGGCTGCCCTCGGGAACGATGGCCAACCAGGTCGCGCTGCGCGTCCTGACGCGTCCCGGCGACGAGGTCGTCGTCAGCCGCGAGGCCCACGCCGGCTGGCACGAGACCGGCGGCTCGGCGGCGAACTCGGGCGTGCAGCTGGTCGAGATCGGCGCACGTGGCGTCTTCGACGCGGCCGCGCTCGATGCGGCGATCAAGCCGCGCGGCCTGCCGGTCTATCCGCCGACGACGTTGGTCGAGATCGAGAACACGCACAACCGCAGCGGCGGCATCGTCTTCCCGCAGGACGAGGTCGTCCGAGTCTGCGCGCTGGCGCGGTCGCGCGGGCTGGCGACCTTCCTCGACGGCGCGCGCCTGTGGAACGCGAGCGTCGCGAGCGGCAGCGCCGAGGGCGAACTCGCGGCGCCGTTCGACCTAGTCGCGGTCTCGTTCTCGAAAGGGCTCGGCGCGCCGGGCGGCTCGCTCCTCGCCGGATCGCGCGATCTGATCGCCGCGGCGACGCGACAGCGCCGCATGCTCGGCGGCGCGATGCGCCAGACCGGCTTCTTCGCCGCCGCGGCCTTGCACGGCATCGATCATCACCGCGCGCGCCTCGCCGACGATCACGCGAACGCACGCCGGTTCGCCGAGGCGCTCGCCGCGCATCCCGCCGTCGACCTCGACCTCGCCACGGTGCAGACGAACATCGTCGTCTTTCGCCTGCGCGCCGGCGCAATCGACGCGGCGACGCTGGTGCTGCGGTCGCGCGAGCGCGGCGTCCTCGTCAATGCCTTCGACGCACGCACGGTTCGCGCCGTCACCCATCTCGACGTGTCGCGCACGCAGGTCGAGCTCGCCGGCGCGGCGCTGCTCGAGCTGCTCGGCTGACGCCGCTCGGCCGGCCGCGCTCAGGCCGGCGGCGCGAGCGGCGGCGCGGCGGAGATTGAGGAGAATCGCTCGCCCATGACCGATGCCTCCGCGCCGATCCTCCTCGATGCCGCGCTGCGCGGGATCGTCGTCGCGCTGCTGCTCCTGCTCGCGGCGGTGATCGCGCGCGACCGGCCGCGCCTCGCCCAGTCGCGCGTCGGCACCCTCTTCGCGCTCGGTCTCGTCGTCCAGGTCATCGCCTCGACGCCCGCGTTCGAGGCGACGGCGCCGCGCCTCTGGCAGGCGCCGCTGGTCGGCGTCTCGGTCGGCAACGGCGTCCTGTTCTGGCTCTTCGTGCTCGCCCTCTTCGACGACGATTTCGTGCTGCGCCGCTGGCATGTCGCCGCGTGGCTCGCCGTCTTCGCGGTGAGCACGTTCAACTGCGCCACGGGCTGGCGCGACCCGTCGGCATTCGGCCGCATCGCCGTCGGCCTGCAGCGCAGCGTGCCGCTCGTCACCGCGGTGCTCGCCGCCACCGCGGCGGCCTCGACCTGGCGCGCCGACCTCGTCGAGAAGCGCCGCCGCCTGCGCATGTTCATCGTCGTCGCCGGCAGCCTCTACACCGTCGCGATGTTCGCGGTGCGCGTCGCCTCGCCGCAGGGCCGGCTCTCGCCGGCATCGGCGACGCTCGATGCCGCCGTCCTGCTGGCGATGGTCGCGGTGGTCGCCTACGGCATGCTGCGCCTGGCGCCGTCCGAGCTGTTCCCGCGCACCGTCGTCGGACCGGCGCCCGATGCGAGCCGCGCGGTCGCGCCGGTGCCGCTGAACGAGCCGCCCGCCGCAGCTGACGCGGCGACGGCGACCGCGCCCGCCGACCCGGCCGAAGAGCGCCTGGCCGCGGCGCTGCAGCGGCTGATGCGCGACGAGCATGTCTACCGCGGCGAAGGCCTCACCGTCGCCGGCCTGGCCGCGCGCCTCGGCGTGCCCGAGTACCGGTTGCGCCGCCACGTCAACCAGCGCCTCGGCTTTCGCAACTTCAACGCCTACGTCAATGCGTTCCGCCTCGAGGAGGCGCGCTCCTGGCTCGCCGACCCTGCCCGTCGCGAGCTGCCGGTGCTGACGATCGCGCTCGAAGCCGGATTCCAGTCGATCGGCCCGTTCAACCGCGCCTTCAAGGCAGCGACCGGACTGACGCCGACCGAGTTCCGGAGAGAAAACAGCGCCGATTCCTGAAATCGGCCAGCCGGAATCGCGTTCGACGGGATTCGGCGAGACGCCGGCTTGCTACGCCGGCATCGTCGCGCCAGCGAAGGCATGGTGCCTTCGACATGGAGTCGACGATGAAACGATTCACCCTTCGATTGCGGGCCGGCGCATGGCGCCGGACCCTCGCCGGCGCGGCGCTCGCGCTCACCGGAACTTTCGCCCACGCGGCGGTCGGTCTCGCCGGGATCGCAGCGACCGCGCCCGACGGTCCCATCACCGTCTACTACCCGACCGACGGGACGGCGCGGCCGGTGGTGCGCGGCCCGTTCACGCTCGACCTCGCCGTCGACGCGGCGCCGAAGGCCGGCAACGGCCGGCTCGTCGTCGTCTCGCACGGGTCGGGCGGTGGCGCCTGGACGCACGCCGACGTGGCGCGGGCGCTCGTCGACGACGGCTTCGTCGTCGCCGTGCCGCAGCATCGCGGCGACAGCCATGGCGACGACGCCCATCCCGGACCCGACAGCTGGACGATCCGGCCGGGCGAGGTCGTTCGCGCGATCGACGCGGTCGGCCGAGACCCGCGGTTCGCCGCGCTGGTTCGCCTCGACAAGGTCGGCGTGTACGGCATGTCGGCCGGCGGTCACACGGCGCTCAGCCTGGCCGGCGGCCGCTGGTCGCCGGCGACCTTCGCTCACCACTGCGAAGCCCATCTCGCCGAGGATTTCCAGTCGTGCGTCGGCCTGGCCACGCAGCTGACCGGAAGCCCGCTCGACGGCGTGCGCAAGTGGCTGGCGCTCGCCGTCATTCGCCATCGCTTCGGTGCCGACGACCGGCCGCGCAGCGACGGCGACCCGCGCATCGCGGCGATCGTCGCCAGCGTGCCCTTCGCCGCCGACTTCGACATGAGCTCGCTGGCGCGACCGCGCGTTCCGCTCGGCCTGGTCACGGTGCAACACGACCGCTGGCTGACGCCGCGCTTCCACGGTGACCGGGTGCTGGCGGCGTGCCGGCCGTGCGAACGCCTCGCCGACCTTGCCGACGGCGGGCATGGCGCGCTCCTGTCGCCCCTGCCGCCGGGGCTGACCGGCCTCGCCGGCGACATGCTCAACGACCCGCCGGGCTTCGCTCGCGCGGCGACGATGCCGGCAGTCGATCGCAAGATCGCGGCCTTCTTCGGCGCGCACCTGGCGCCGCTCGGCGCGCCGGCCGCGACATCGATGGCGTCGGCGAAGCCCTGACGTGCCCGCGCGCGTGGCCGGCATGCGCCGGCGCGCGCGTCAGGCGGTGCGCGCTTCCTTCACGCCCAGCGATTCGATCATCGCCCGGCGCATCTCGAACTTCTGCGCCTTGCCGGTCGCGGTGAGCGGGAACTGCTCGACGATGCGCACGTAGCGCGGCACCTTGTAGTGGGCGATCTGGCCGCGGCAGAAGTCGCGCACCGCCGCCTCGTCGAGCGCGTGGCCGCGGCGCACGACGACCCAGGCGCAGACCTCCTCGCCGTACTTCGCGTCGGGGACGCCGAACACCTGGACGTCCTGGATGCCGGGGTGGCGCATCAGGTACTCCTCGACCTCGCGCGGGTAGACGTTCTCGCCGCCGCGGATCAGCATGTCCTTGACCCGGCCGACGATGTTGGCGTAGCCCTCGGCGTCGATCGTCGCCAGGTCGCCGGTGTGCATCCAGCCGGCGGCGTCGATCGCCTCTCGCGTCCTGTCCTCGTCCTTCCAGTAGCCGCGCATGACGGCGTAGCCGCGAGTGCAGAGCTCGCCTGCCGCGCCGACCGGAACGATGCGGCCGGCGCCGTCGACGATCTTGACCTCGAGGTGCGGCTGGATCCTGCCGACCGTCGAGACGCGCCGCTCGAGCGGGTCGTCGAGGCTCGACTGGAACGAGATCGGCGACGTCTCGGTCATGCCGTAGGCGATCGTCACCTGGCTCATGTGCATGCGCGCGATCACCTTGCGCATGGTCTCGATCGGGCACGGCGCGCCAGCCATGATGCCGGTACGCAGCGACGACAGGTCGTGGCGCTCGAGATCGGCGTGCTCGAGCATCGCGCCGAACATCGTCGGCACGCCGTGCAGCGCCGTGCAGCGATTCCTGGCGATCGAGCGCAGCGTTTCTCCCGCGTCGAAGGTGTCGCCGGGGAACACCATCGTCGCGCCCGACGTCGTCGCGCACAGCACGCCGAGGACCATGCCGAAGCAGTGGTAGAGCGGCACCGGGATGCAGAGCCTGTCGGTCGGGCCGAGCGCCATCGCCTTGGCGCAGTAGCGCGCGTTGTTGACGATGTTGAAGTGCGACAGCGTCGCCCCTTTCGGCGATCCGGTCGTTCCGCTCGTGAACTGGATGTTGATCGCATCGTCGGGGTCGAGCGCGCCGCTCAAGGCGTCGAGTCGCGCCCGCTGTGCCGGCCCGGCGAGCGCGAGCAGCTGCAGGTACGAGAGGCAGCGGGGCGGCACCGGCTCGTCGCCGAGCAGGACGACATGCTTGAGCTCGGGCAGGCGAACGCTGTCGAGCACCTCGCTCGCGCCCTTCAAATGGATCTCGGGCGCGATCTCGCCGAGCATGCCGAGCCAGTCGCTGCCCTTGAAGCGACGCGCCATGACGAGCGCGCGGCAGCCGACCTTGGCAAGCGCGTACTCGAGCTCGGTCTTGCGATACGCCGGATTGATGTTGACGAGGACGAGGCCGATCCGCGCCGTCGCGAACTGGGTGACGATCCACTCGTGCCGGTTCGGCGCCCAGATGCCGACCCGGTTGCCGCGGCGCAGGCCGAGCGCGAGCAGGCCCGCGGCCATCTCGTCGGCGCGCTGCTTCAGGTCGTACCACGACAGGCGCAGGTTCTCGGCGTCGAAGATCGCCGCGTCGCGCGGGCCGTGGCGGGCGACGGTCTTGTCGAGCTGCTGCGACAGGGTGATGAAGCGCAGCGGCTCGCCGGTCGACCCCGAGACGTATGAGAGCGTTCCCTGCGGCTTCAGCCGCTCGTCGTGGCCGCCCGCGAGCCAGTCGGAGCGGAAGGGGTTCGCCGACACGTGATCCTCGCGAGCGTCCGCGCCGCGCTAGAAGTTGCGCCAGTCGCCGAGCTGCTCGAAGGCGTGCGCGGCGCGGTAGATCGTCGACTCGGCGTATTGCGCACCGACCAGCTGCATGCCGACCGGCAGCCCCGCCGACATTCCGCACGGCACGTTCATCGCCGGGTGGCCGCTGACGTCGAACGGCGCGGTGTTGGGCAGCATCTCGAAGGCGCGCTGGCAGTAGAGGGCGAGCGGCGCGTCCTGGGCGGGGATCGGCGTCGCCTTCATCGGCGTCGTCGGCATCAGCAGCAGCTCGTGGCGCGTCAGCGCCTGGTCGTAGGTCTTCTTGAGCAGGCGCGACAGGTTCTGCGCCTTGGCGTAGAAGTGGCCGCGGTACTGGCGGATGAAGTACTCGCCCGCCATCATCGAGATCTTGAGCGTGCGCGAGAGCTGGTTCGCGCGCGCGCGCCAGTTGGCGTGCGCGTCGAGCAGGCTCGTCGTGTAGAGGCCTTCCCAATTGAAGCCCATGCCGTTGCCGTGCATCATCTGCGCGACCAGGCCTTCGAGCGCAATCGGGGTCCAGATCGGCAGGCCGTCGACGTGCATCGGGATCGAGACCTCCTCGACGATCGCGCCGAGGCTCCTCAAGCGCTCCGCTGCCTGGCGCACCTTCTGGACGACGTCGGGCTCGCACGACTCGAACTGGAAGCCTTCGGTGAGGACGCCGATGCGCAGCCCGGCGACGCCGCGGCCGAGCGCGGCGGTGTACTTGTCGACGCGGACGTTGTACTGACGCGGATCGAGTCCGTCGGCGCCGGCGATCACCTCGAGCAGCAAAGCGTTGTCGGCGACGGTGCCGGTCATCGGCCCGAGGTGGTCGATCGTCGCCTCGATCGGCATCGCGCCGGTGTACGGAACGAGGCCGTGCGTCGGCTTCATCGCATACACGCCCGAGAACGAGCCGGGCATGCGGACCGAGCCGCCCTGGTCGCCGCCGATCGCCATCTCGATCTCGCCCGAGCCGACGAGCGCGGCGCAGCCGCTCGACGAGCCGCCCGCCGAATAGCCGATCTTGTAGGGGTTGTGCACCGGCCCGGCCGCCGAGGTGTGGCTGCCCCCGGAGAGGCAGAAGTACTCGCAGTGCGCCTTGCCGGCAATCGTGCCGCCGGCGTCGAGGATTCGCGTCGCGACGGTCGCGTCGACGTCGGGGACGTAGCCTTCGAGCGTCGAGGCGCCGTTCATCATCGGCACGCCGGCCAGGCAGATGTTGTCCTTGAGGACGACCCGCTTGCCGGCGAGCGGCCCGTACGGCGCGCCCTTGATCTCCGACTTGACGTACCACGCGCCGAGCGGGTTCTCCGAAGCGGAGGGCCGCGAGCCCGGCGTGCGCGGATAGCGCACCTCGGGCAGGTAATCGGGCAGCGCGTCGACGCGGTCGTATGCCTGCATCGTTCCCTCGAGCACCTCGAGGTAGTCGCCGACCTCGTGATCGGACATGCTCATGTGCAGCGAGGCGACGATCTTGCTCATCTGCTCGAGCGTGGGGCGCTTGACCATCGACATGGATTCACCTCGGGAAATGGCCGCGGCCGATGGCGGCGGCAATGAGAAACGGGGGACCGTGGCGGGCGATCGCGGCGTCGAAGCGCTGGCTGGCGCAGCACGCGGGGCGGCGGGCCTCGCGCCCGGCTCGCGCTGCGAGGCGGCGACGCGCGCAGATTGCGGCATCGACGATGCGCCGCCGGGGGAAGCCGCACGCGCCGGCGCGGCTCGCGTCATCCGCATCTTGCCCATGCCGAGCAGCTCGGCGATGCCACCGGCCTGCGCCGTGTGCGCGTCGACCTCGCGCTCGATTCGGCCTCGCTCGACGACGACGATGCGATCGGCGACGTCGAGGACGAGGTCGAGGTTCTGCTCGACGACAACGAGCGAGAGCTTGTCGCGCTTGCGCAAGCCGACGAGGATCTCGCCGATCTCCTGGACGATCGACGGCTGGATGCCTTCCGACGGCTCGTCGAGGAGCAGCAGCCACGGCACCGCGATGAGGGCGCGGCCGAGGGCGAGGATCTGCTGCTCGCCGCCCGAGAGCGCGCCGCCCTTGCGGTCGAGGATCGACGCCAGGCGCGGCAAGGTGTCGACGATGCGCTCGATCGCCGCCGCCTCGGTGTCGCCCGAGTCGGCCGTCCAGGCGAGGCGCAGGTTCTCGAGCGCGGTCAGCCCGGGCAGGATGCCGCGCCCCTGCGGCACGTAGCCGATGCCGAGCCGGCTGCGGTCGTGCGCCTTCATCCGCGTCACGTCGATGCCGTCGATCGAGATGCGCCCGGCGGTCGTCGGCACCAGGCCGATCAGCGTCTTCAGGAAGGTCGTCTTGCCGACGCCGTTGTGGCCGACGATGCCGACCGCCTCGCCCGCCTTGAGCTGGAAGTCGATGCCGTGCAGGACGGGGACGTGGCCGTAGGCGGCGCGCAGGCCGGCGACGTCGAGAACGACGTCGCTGGCGGCGGCACTCGCGCCGGCGAGCGCGGATTCGGGCTCGATCATTTCGCGCGGCTCCCGATGTAGACCTCGCGCACCCTGGCGTCGGCGAGGACCTCGTCGACCGGCCCTTCGCGCAGGATCGCGCCTTGATGCATCACCGTCACGCGGCCGCCGAGCATGCGGACGAACTGCATGTCGTGGTCGACGACGACGACGGTCGCGTTGCGGTTGACCTCGTGGATGATCCTCACCAGCTGGTCGGCCTCGGCGCCGGTGATGCCGGCGGCGGGCTCGTCGAGGAGGAGCAGCCACGGCCGCTGCGCGAGGACGAGCCCGATCTCGACCAGCTGTCGCTGCCCGTGCGCGAGCTCGCCGACGAGGCGGCGCGCGATCGCCTCGAGCGACATTTGCTGCATCACCTCGGCGACGGTGGCCTGCGTCTGCTCGCGCGTGCCGACGCGGCGCGCCGACAGCCACAGGTTCTCCTCGACGGTGAGGCCGTTCATCACTGACGGCACCTGCGTCTTGATGCCGACGCCGAGGCGGACGATCTCGTAGGCGCGCCAGCCGGTCACGTCCTGGCCGCGGATGAAGACGCGGCCGTGGCTGTGGTCGAGGCGGATCTGGCCGGTGAGGCACTTGAAGAAGGTGCTCTTGCCGGCGCCGTTCGGGCCGATCAGGCAGCGCAGCTCGCGGTCGGCGAGCGAGAAGTTGACGTTGTTGACGGCCTGCACGCCGCCGAAGCGCATCGACAGCTCGCGCGTGTCGAGAACGGTCTCGCTCACTGGAGCCCCCCGTCCGACGAGTACGTCGGCCGACCCTCCGAGGGGGTGCGGGCCGGCTTGGGAGCGGCCCGGCGCTCGGCCCGCATCACGGCGCGTCCCCGCGATGGCCGCGCCGGCGCCGCGTGCTGCTTGCCTGCCGGCGGCTCACGCTCGCCTGGTCGCGGCGCGCGCGCCAGCGCGTGAGCGCCGGCAGGAGGCCGCTCGGAAGCAGCAGCACGACGAGGATCAGGATCGCACCGAGGACGAGCGAGTTGTCGATCAGCGTCTGCTGGCCGAGGAGCAGCTTCAGGTAGCCGAGGACGATCGCGCCGACGATCGGCCCGACCAGCGTGCCGAGGCCGCCGACGATCGTCCAGATGATCACCTCGGCCGACTGGCCGAGGCTGAACACGCCGGGCGTGACGATCTCGGCCCAGTTCGCGAACAGGCAGCCGGCGAGCCCCGCCATGCCGGCGCTGATCGTGAAGATCGCGGTCTTGTACGCCGGCGCGCTGTAGCCGAGCAGCTCGACGCGCGCCTCGTTCTCGCGGATGCCGATCAGCACCTTGCCGAAGAACGATCCCAGGATCCAGCGGCAGAGCAGGTAGCAGAGCAGGAGCGCGGCGCAGACGACGTAGTAGAACGGCGTGCCGAAGGCGGTGATGCTCGGATCGCCGGGCAGGTTCAGGACCGGAAACGCCGGGATGCCGTTGAAGCCGCCCAGGCGAACCGTCCCGATGCGATACGCGTCGCCCGCCGTGGCGTTCATGAACTTGAACAGGATCAGCGTGACGACGAGCGTGATCACGCCCATGTAGACGTCGCTGATGCGGCCGTAGAACATCATTGCGCCGATCACCGCCGCCGCCGCCGCCGGCAGCACGATCGCGAGCACGAGCGGGCCGGTGCTCTCGCCGACCGTCATCGCCGCGATTGCATAGGTGTAGGCGCCGAGACCGAAGTAGGCGGCGTGGCCGAAGCTGAGGATGCCGGCGAATCCCCACATCAGCCCGAGCGAGAGCGCGAAGAGGGCCCAGATCAGGAGCAGCGCCGGCGTGTTGGTGCCGGTGACCGCCGGCAGCAGGAGGACGACGACGCAGCCGACGATGAACCAGCCCCAGCGGATCCGTCCGACGCCGAACGTGGGTCCGCCGGTCATGTCGAGTTCTTGAAGAAGCGGCCGGTGATGCCCTGCGGCATCAGGCGCAGCAGGACGATCGCCAGCGCCAGCATGGCGATCTCGCCGATCACCGGCGTCGAGCCGAACGAGACGATCTGGTTGATCGTGCCGAAGATCACCGAGCTCGCCAGCGTGCCGGAGATGATCGCCGCGCCGCCCGTGATGACGGTGATGAACGACTTGGCGATGTACAGCGACCCCGACGACGGCAGGAGGCCGGTGAGCGGCGCCATCACGCCGCCCGCCAGGCCCGAGAGCGCGGCGCCGGCGGTGAAGGTCCACATGTAGATCTTCTGAGGGTTGTAGCCGAGCGACGAGGCGACGTCGGCGTTCTGCATCGCACCGCGCGCGATCAGGCCGATGCGCGTGTAGCGCAGCACCAGCCAGAGAACGAGCATCAGCAGGATGGCGACGGCGATGATGAAGAGGTTGTAGCCGCCCATCTGGTAGGCGCCGGCCTGGTACGACTGGATCGGCGCGGTGACGCTCACCGCGGTGTTGCCGAAGATCAGGGTGACGAGGCCGACCATCAGGAGGCTCAGGCCCCAGGTGGCGAGCATCGTGTCGATCATCCGGCCATAGAGGTGGCGGATCACGACGCGCTCGACGATGAGGCCGATCACGCCGACGACGAGCGGCGCGAGGACGAGCATCGCGAACCAGATGTCGACGCCGGCGCGGTTGGCGAAGATCGTGACGTAGCCGCCGATCATCACGAACTCGCCGTGGGCGAGGTTGATGACCCGCATCATCCCGAACACGACCGCCAGCCCCGCGCTCGTCAGCGCGAGGAAGGCGATCATGTAGAGGATCTCCAGGAAGACGACGGCAGCGTAGTCCACAGGCGGCTCCGCTCGCGTGTCGCCGATACCTGCTCTAGATCGTCACCTCGAACTGCTTGTTCTCGTTCGGGTTCTTGGCCAGGTTGCACGACGCGGCAGTGTCGCTGGGCGGCCGCTGCTTGAAGGTCTGCTTGATCGTCAGCTTCTGGTTCTTGACCTCCATCACCTTGATGTCGAGCGAGGCGTGGTGCGTCGCCGGATCGATCTTGACCAGGCCGCCGGGCCCTTCGACGCTGATCCCCGACTCGATCACCTTGAGCAGCTTCTCGCGGTCGAGCGAGCCGGCCTTCTTCACCGCCTCGGCCCAAAGCTTGATGCCCTGGTACTGCGAGACCGCGATCTCGTGGACGATCTTGGTGTCGCCGAAGCGCTTGGCCCAGCGGGCGAGGAAGTCTTTGTTCGCCGGCGACGGGTCTTCCTGGCTGTAGTTGCCGGCGATCAGGATGCCGTCGCCTTCGGCCGGCGAGAGCGCCAGGTGCTCGTTGCCGACGCCGAAGGTGGTCGAGCAGAGCGGGATCTTCTTGTTCATCCCCGACGCCGCCCACTGGCGGAAGAACGAGAGGTGGGCGCCGCCGACGAGCGCGGCGCAAACGTATTCGGGCTTGGCCGCCTGGATCTTCGCGATCGTCGAGCCGAAGTCGGCGACGTCGAGCGGGAAGAAGTCGGTCTGCAATACCGTGCCGCCGCGCAGCTTGGCATAGTGGGCGAGCCACTTGGCCGTGATCTGGCCATAGTTGTAGTCGGCCGCGAGCACGTAGACCTTCTTGCCCCACTGCTTGCTCGCGATCTCGACGATCGGCTCCATCACCTGTGCCGGCGTCGTGCCGGTGACGATGCAGTTGCGGTCGCAGACGCCGCCCTCGTAGAGGACGTTGTAGAAGTAGAGGACGTTGGCGCGCCGGAAGGTCTGGCGGATCGCCTCGCGCGACGCCGATGTGATGCCGCCGTGGACGACGTCGACCTTGTCGTCGCGCGCCAGCTGCTGCGCGTACTTGGTGTAGAGCGCAATGTCGGACTGGGTGTCGTACTGGACGACCTGGATCTTCCTGCCGAGCAGGCCGCCGGCGGCGTTGATCTCTTCGGCCGCCATCGTCGTCGCCTGCACCATCGGCTTGCCGTACGCGTCGAGGTTGCCGGAGTTGTCGAGGACCGAGCCGAGCTTGATCGTCGCGCCCTGTCCGAAGACGTGGAACGGCAACGCGATACCGGCAGCGGCGCCGGACGTCGAGGCGATGAAATGACGACGTGAAAACGACATGGAGTTCTCCTGCTGTTGTGATGCGCCGGATGGCAACGAACGCGACGCGATTCGGGGTCAGCCTTTGCGCTGCGACCTGTCGCTTGCGGAATCAGGAGCGCCCGGGCTCGGGCCCCCTCCCTTCGGCCCACCCACCGCCGCGGAAAGATCCACGCCGATCGAATCGCCGATGCTCTTCATCGCCGGAAGCTGCAAGGCCATGCCGAGGATGCTG
>JADGRJ010000321.1 GCA_017881025.1 Rhizobacter sp.
GCCGCGACCTCATCGTCAAGAACGACGAGGTGTTCATGCGCACCACCGAGGGCCTCAAGCGCGTCGATGTGATCTACCGCCGGGTCGATGACGACTTCCTCGATCCCCTCACCTTCCGTCCGGATTCGGCGCTCGGCGTGCCCGGGCTGATGTCGGCCTATGCGGCCGGCAACATCACCCTGGCCAATGCGGTCGGCACCGGCATCGCCGACGACAAGGCGGTCTACTCCTACATGCCCGAGATCGTGAAATTCTACCTCGGCGAGGAACCGATCCTGAAGAACGTGCCGACCTGGCGCTGCCGCGAGCCCAAGGATCTGGCCTACGTTCTCGACAATCTCGGCGATCTCGTCGTGAAGGAAGTCCACGGCTCCGGCGGCTACGGCATGCTGATCGGACCGGCTGCGACCAAGGCGACGATCGAGGCGTTTCGCGACAAGCTCAAGCGCGAGCCCGAGGGTTTCATCGCCCAGCCGACGCTGGCACTGTCAACCTGCCCGACCTGCACCGAATCCGGCCTCGCGCCGCGCCATGTCGACCTGCGGCCGTTCGTGCTGACCGGACGCGATCACGTCACCATCGTGCCGGGCGGATTGACGCGCGTGGCGCTGAAGGAAGGCTCGCTTGTGGTGAATTCAAGCCAGGGCGGCGGCACCAAGGATACCTGGATTCTGGATGAATAGATTTCGATAGTGGACGAATAGACCCCGCATGCTGTCACGCACCGCCGAAAATCTTTACTGGCTGGCCCGCTATGTCGAACGCGCCGAATATCTGGCGCGCACCATCGAGGCGACGCTGCGCGTCACGGCTCTGCCGAACGCCTATATCGGCAAGACCAATGAGTGGGACTCGGCGCTGTTGACCGCGGGCGTCAGCGCCAGCTTCTACGAGCTCTACGAGGAAGCCGACGAGCACAATGTCGTCGACTACCTGTCGTTCTCTCCGGCCAATCCCTCCTCGATTCGCAACTGCATCGAAAACGCGCGGCTCAATTCCCGCTCGGTGCGCACCGCGCTGACCAGCGAGATGTGGGACACCATCAACTCGGCCTGGATCGATCTTCAGCAAGGCTGGGGCAAAGGCACCAGAACCCGGGAAGAACTGACCAAGTTCTTGCGCTTCGTGCAGGAAACCTCACTGCGGTTCGACGGCTCGGCCTACCGGACCATGCTGCGCAACGACGCCTACTGGTTTTCGCGACTCGGACTGCATCTGGAGCGCGCCGACAACACCGCCCGCATCCTCGATGTCAAATATCACGTGCTGCTGCCCGAGGAGGAGCATGTCGGCGGACCGCTCGACTATTATCAATGGACGTCGATCCTGCGCTCGGTATCGGCGCTGACCGCCTACCACTGGGTCTATCGCGAGACGCTGAAGCCATGGCTGATCGCGGACCTCTTGATCCTCAACGATTCGCTGCCGCGTTCGCTGGCCAGTTGTTACGGCAACCTGGTGCGCAATCTCGACCAGATCGGCGTCGCCTATGGCCGCCAGGGCGCCGCGCAGCGCCACGCCCGCGGCGTCCGCAACCGCCTGGAACACAGTCACATGGATGATATCTTCCAGCACGGCGTGCATGAATTCATTCAGGAATTCATCGCGGATAACGGCAGGCTTGGTGAAATCATCAGCAAGCAATATTTGATTTGACGAATACCGTCGTGGCTGCGCTTGTCCCGGCCACTAACAACGTCATTGCGAGGAGCGGAGCGACGAAGCAATCCATCTGGCGACAAAGTAAGATGGATTGCTTCGCTGCGCTCGCAATGACGATCGTCTAACACTCGAACTCTTACTCCCTCCCGGTACGCCATGCGTCTGCGAATTGCCCATTCCACCAGCTACCGTTACGAGCCGCCGGCCACCGGCGTCATTCAGGTCCTGCGGATGACGCCCGGCAGCCATGACGGGCAGTATGTCGCCGAATGGCAGATCGACGTCTCCACCGATTCCCGTCTCGATGTGCATCAGGACGCTTTCGGCAATGTCACGCATGTGCTGACCCACGGGCCGATCGCCGATCTCACGATCACGGTCGAAGGCCTGATCGAGACCCACGATACCGGCGGCGTGTTGCGGGGCACCGATGAGCGGTTTCCGCCGAGCCTGTTCCTGCGCTCGACGCCGCTGACCGAAGTCAACACCGCGATGGCTGTGTTTTCGCGCGAGCTGCGGTCGGAATCGGAAGACGACGTGCTCGGATTTCTGCATGCGCTGATGATGCAGATCAACGAGCACATGACGTTCGATGAAGACCCCACCAATAGCGGCACCTCGGCGGTCGAGGCATTCGCCGGCAAGCGCGGGGTGTGCCAGGATTACGCGCATATCTTTATCGCCTGCGCGCGCTCGGGCGGCATCCCGGCGCGCTTCGTTGCCGGGCATTTCCTGCGCTCCGACGGCATGGTCAATCAGCAGGCCGGACACGCCTGGGCGGAGGCATTCGTGCCGAATCTGGGCTGGGTCGGTTTCGATCCGGCCAATGCGATCTGCACCACCGACGCCCATGCCCGCGTCGCTATCGGCCTCGATTATCTCGGCGCCGCGCCGGTGCGCGGCACCCGCTATGGCGGCGGCATGGAAACCCTCACCGTGGCGGTCAAGGTCGATCAGGCCGGCGGACGGCAGGGTCAGTGGCAGTCGCAGTAGTCGTCCGCTTTTGATCCAGCTGCCACTTACAATTCAAGACCGATTGGTCTATATTTATGACTATGAGACACCAAACCCCAATGCGGTTGCCGCGTGGCCGGCCCCGTAGTTTTGACACCGAAGCCGCTGTCGAGCGTGCCATGGGTGTGTTCTGGTCACGCGGCTATCACGGCACGGCGCTTCCAGACCTGCTTCGAGCGACGAAGCTTTCGCGTGGCAGCCTTTATGCCGCTTTCGGGGGCAAGCACGCGCTCTTCCTGCGTGCGCTCGATCGCTACATCGCCGACGCTCTGGCGCGGATAGACGTCGAACTCGGTCCGCGCCACGCGCCGGTTGATGGCCTGCGGACCTTCCTTGCTGGTTACGTCGACCGCACGAGCGGCGCCAGTGGTCGGCGCGGATGCTTGCTGGTGGCCACAGCCATGGAATTGGCTGGCCACGACCCGGATGTCCAAGGTCGCATCGGCAGTTTTTTCAAAGCTATGGAGGCCAAGGCCGCTGACGCATTCTCGCGCGCGAAGGCAGCGGGCGAACTGGCAGCTGGTGTTGAGCCTGCAAGTGCCGCGCGGATACTGGTCAGCTTCGTCGAGGGACTTCGGGTGATCGGTAAAACGGGACCAACGCGAACCACGTCGCAAGCCACTGTTAACGCTCTTCTCGACCGCTTCATCAGGTAGCCTAGCCCATGCACGCACTCCGGGTTATGCGCGCCTCTATCTGGACCGATTGGTCTTAAAACGAGGATGCCATGTCTTTCATTCAGATCGCCTGCGCGGTGCTGGTGCCTCTACTCTGGGGCTATCAGTTCGTAGCCATTAAAGTGGGCGTGGTGCAGTTTCCGCCACTTTTCTTCCTCGGACTGCGCTTCCTCGCCATAGCACTGCTGCTCATCCCCTTCGTCAGAAGGCCGACACGTCAAGAGTTCGGCCCTATCGCTGTAATCTCGGTCTTCCTTGGTGGACTGAATTTCGGGTTCTTCTATGTGGGCATGGGGCTCGGTTCAGGCAGTATGTCTGCCGTCGCCTATCAACTCACTACGCCCTTCACCGTCCTGTTAGCCTGGCCACTGCTGGCGGAGAGGCCGTCGCTGATTTCGTCCGCCGGTGTGTTGCTTGCCTTCGGCGGCGTGGTCGTGTTGGCAGCCGGGCCGGGCCTATCCGCAAATGCTTTACCGATCCTGCTGGTGGTCGGGGCAGCCTTCGCGTTCGCGGTCGCCAACGTCTTGACCAAGCGTCACGGCCCCTTCGATCCCTTGATGTTGACGGGGTGGTCGTCACTTTTCACAGTGCCGCAGGTCATGTTGATGTCGCTGTACCTTGAACATGGACAACTGACGACCCTTGTCACGGCGGACGAACGTGGCTGGATGGCGCTCGCCTACACTATTTTCATCGGAGGAATTGTCGGGTTCGGCCTTTGGTTCTGGCTGATCGCCCGTTGCACCATGGCCCGCGTGGCACCATTCGCCCTGCTGCTCCCGGTCTTCGCCCTGATTTCGAGCGTGTTGTTCCTTGGCGACCGCATGACCCCGACGTTAGCTATCGGGGCGCTACTCGCCATCTCGGGCGTCGCCATAACGCAAGTGAGACCGATCGCTCGACCAAATTTAACTTAAAGGTCGCG
>JADGRJ010000089.1 GCA_017881025.1 Rhizobacter sp.
ACCGAGCGCGCCAAGCCGCGGGCGGGTGCCCGGCGGCGCTTCGACTGCGGCGGTCGTCCCTTCGGGCCGACTCCCCTGCGGTGCTCGGTCCCGGGGCCTGCCGCAGTCGAAGCGGAGAACGCTGCCCGGCCGCGACTTTGCACGCTCGGTCGCCGCACAGTCCCGGACCCTACCGACCACCCCGCGGGCTTGGCGGGCACTTCGTCTCAGCCCTTCGCCTCTTCGTTCAACCGCCGCAGCTCCGCCAGCCGCTCGCCGATCGAGATCTCGAGGCCGCGCGGCGCCGGCTGATAGAACGCCTGCGCTTCCATGTCATCGGGCCAGTAGCGCTCGCCGGCTGCGAACGCGCCCGACTCGTCGTGCGCGTAGCGGTAGCCCTTGCCGTAGTCGAGGCCCTTCATCAGCGCGGTCGGCGCGTTGCGAAGGCGCAGCGGCACCGGCCGGGTGCGGTCGTTCTTGATGAACGCGCGCGCCGCGTTGTAGGCGGTGTAGACAGCGTTGCTCTTCGGCGCCATCGCCAGGTAGACGACCGCCTCGGCGAGGGCGAGCTCGCCCTCGGGCGAGCCGAGCCGCTCGTAGGTCTCGGCGGCGTCGAGAGCCAGGCGCAACGCACGCGGGTCGGCCAGGCCGATGTCCTCGCTCGCCATCCGCACCAGGCGGCGCGCCGCATAGCGCGGATCGACGCCGCCGTCGATCATGCGAACGAACCAGTAGAGCGAGGCGTCCGGGTCGCTGCCGCGCACCGCCTTGTGCAGCGCCGAGATGGTGTCGTAGAACTGCTCGCCGCCTTTGTCGTAGCGGCGCAGCTGCTCGCCCAACGCATGCTCCAGCATGCCTTCGTCGATGACCTCGCGATCGCGCCCCGCCTCGTCGCTGGCCGCGGGGCGGCGCGCGCGCACCGTCGCGACCAGGTTCTCGTAGGCGTTGAGGAGCCGCCGCGCATCGCCGTCGGCGTAGCCGATCAGGCGCTCGCGCGCCGCCTCGGCGAGAGGCGGCGCCCCGAGCAGCGCCTGCGCGCGCTCGAGCAAGGTCTTCAGGTCGTCGTCGTCGAGCGGCTTCAGCACGTGCACGGTCGCGCGCGACAGCAGCGCCGAGTTGACCTCGAACGACGGGTTCTCGGTGGTCGCGCCGATGAAGGTGAAGAGGCCCGACTCGACGTGCGGCAGGAACGCGTCCTGCTGGCTCTTGTTGAAGCGATGGACCTCGTCGACGAAGACCACCGTCGCCCGGCCCGACGTTCGCGCCGCCTGCGCCCGCTCGACCGCCTCGCGGATGTCCTTGACGCCGCCGAGCACCGCCGACATGGCGATGAACTGGGCGTCGAACGCGTCGGCCATCAGGCGCGCCAGCGTCGTCTTGCCGACGCCGGGCGGCCCCCACAGGATCATCGAGTGCAGGCGCCCGGATTCGAAGGCGACGCGCAGCGGCTTGCCGGGGCCGAGCAGGTGACGCTGGCCGATCACCTCGTCGAGCGTCTTCGGCCGCAGCCGTTCGGCGAGCGGCGCGGCGGCGAGGTCGGCGAAGGCGAGTTCGAGCGAGGTCTGGGGCACGGTCCAGCCCGGTGACGCGGGCGCACCGATTCTGCCGCGTCGGCGACGTGCTCGCGGAGCGGGACATAAGATGCGCGCGTCGCCGCCTCGCCTTCGCCATCGATCCGCATGAATCCTTCGACGTTCGATGCCATCTCCGCCGTGCTCGTCGACCAGTTCCACGTCGAGGCCGCGTCGGTGCGGCCGCAGGTCGCGCTCGACCAGCTCGGCCTCGATTCGCTCGCGCTGATGGAGTTCGTGTTCGCGGTCGAGGACCGCTTCGACGTTCGCATCCCCGAGGATCGCCTCGACCCGCGCCAGGCCGGCGTCACGCTCGAGCAGCTCGCCCTCCTGCTCGACGAGGCGATCGCCGCGAAGGCGAGCCGCGATGTCGTCAGCGGCTAGACCGCCGGCCGGCGCGCCGGTCGCCGTCAGCGGCAGCGGCGTCGTCAGTCCGATCGGCAACGACCTGGGCGCCTTCGACGAGGCGCTCTTCGCCGGCCGCTCGGCGATCCGCCCCCACGTTCTCGATCTGCCCGGCATCGAGCTGCCGGCGGTGCCGGTCGCCGCCGCAGCCTTCGATGCCGCGAGCGTGATCGCGCCGTCGCGCGTGCCGCTCGACCGCGGCACGGCGATGGCGCTCGCCGCCGCCGAAGACGCGGCACACGACGCGAGCCTGGCCATCGGCGGCTTCGATCCCGAGCGCCTCGGCATCTTCTGGGGCAGCGGCATGGCCGGCGCGACGACCTTCGAGATGACGTGCCGCAGCGTCTATGCCGACCGGCGCCGCATGCGGCCGACGAGCGTCGTCACGGCGATGCCGAACGCGCCCGTCGCCGAGCTCGCGCTGCGCTTCGGCGCACGCGGCGCCGCCCTCGCCTACGCCTGCGCCTGCGCTTCGTCGGCGGTGGCGATCGGCGAAGCGATGCGGGCGATCCGCGCCGGCTGGATCGACGTCGCCATCGCCGGCGGCAGCGAGTCGCTGCTGACGCCGGGCGTGCTCGCCAGCTGGCAGGCGATGCGCGTGCTGGCGCCAATCGGCGCCGGCGCCGATGCCATCGACACGGCGCGACGCGCGTGCCGGCCGTTCGCCGCCGACCGCGCCGGCTTCGCCCTCGGTGAAGGCGCTGGCGCGTTCGTCCTCGAGTCGGTCGAGCACGCACGCGCGCGCGGCGCGACGGCTCGGTTCAGCCTCGTTGGCTACGCGACCAACTGCGACGGCGTCCACATCACCAACCCCGACGCTGCGGGCCAGGCACGGGCGATGCGCGCGGCGCTCGCCGACGCCGGCCTCGACGCCGCGGCGATCGGCTACCTCAACGCGCACGGCACGGCGACGCTCGCCGGCGACGCCGCCGAAGCCGAGTCGATCGCGAACGTCTTCGGCGCGAGCGGCGTGCCGGTGAGCTCGACCAAGGCGATCCACGGCCATCTCCTCGGCGCCGGCGGCGCGGTCGAGCTGCTCGCGGCGGTGCGCGCACTGGTCGCGGGGCGCCTGCCGCCGAACGCGAACGTCGACGCCGCCGATCGGGCCTTCGCCATCGATCTCGTCACCGGCGGCGCGCGAGAGAGCGCGACGATCGGGGCCGTGATGTCGAGTTCGTTCGCCTTCGGCGGAACGAACGCCGTGCTGATCGCCTCGCTGAGCGGCAGTTCTACTGCTCGATGAGGTCGGCGCCGGGCGGCACCGTGAAGCGGAACGCCTCGGCGTTGATCGGCGTGTTCGCCGCGAAGGCGTTGAACTGGAGCAGCGACTTCTGGCCGAAGCTGTCGATGATCTCGAGCGCGGCGAGGTCCTTGCCCTTGAAGCCGACACGCACCGCCTGGAAGGCGCCGTCCTTGTTCTTCGGCTTCGCTTCTGCCCATTCGAGGCCGTCCTTCGCTGGCAGGTTGGCGAGATCGAAATCGCGCTCGAGCGTGCCGCCAGCGAGAAGCGCCGCCGGCGTCGCACCCAGCGCCTGGCCGAGCTTCCTCGAGCTGACCTGGTTCAGGTCGGCATCGTGGATCCAGACCTTCTCGCCGTCGCCGACGATCGTCTGCTCGAACGGCTTGGCGTAGGCGAAACGGAATCGGTTCGGGCGGGCGAACTCGAAGCTGCCGGTCGAGGACTTCTTCTTCACGCCGTCGGGCGAGGTCACCGTCTGCGTGAATTGGGCGCGCCCGCTCTTGACGTCGCGGACGAAGCCACGCAGCGTGTCGACCGGGTCGGCGGCGGCCGCGAGCGGAGCGGCGAGCGCCGCCGCCAACGCCAGGCCGAGCCTGAGAGAGCGTTTCATTCCGCTCGCGCCGGGACGAGGATGTCGCGGTTGCCATTCGTAGCCATGCTGGTTACGAGGCCGGATTTCTCCATTTGTTCCAGCAATCGCGCGGCCCGGTTGTAGCCGATGCGCAAATGGCGCTGGACGAGCGAGATCGAGGCGCGCCGGTGCTGCAGGACGATGCCCACGGCCTGGTCGTACATCGGGTCGTTCTCGCCGCCGCCGGCGCCGGGCTCGCCCGCGACGTCGCCGTCGCCGTCGAGGACACCGCCCTCGAGGATGCCTTCAATGTAGTTCGGCTCGCCCTGGCTCTTGAGATAAGCGACGACACGGTGCACCTCTTCGTCGCTCACGAACGCACCATGGACGCGGATCGGCGCGCCGTGTCCCGAGGGCAGGTACAGCATGTCGCCCATCCCGAGCAACGCCTCGGCGCCCATCTGGTCGAGGATCGTCCGCGAATCGATCTTGCTCGACACCTGGAACGACAGCCGCGTCGGGATGTTGGCCTTGATCAGGCCGGTGATGACGTCGACGCTCGGCCGCTGCGTCGCCAGGATCAGGTGCACGCCGGAGGCCCGCGCCTTCTGCGCGAGCCGGGCGATGAGCTCCTCGATCTTCTTGCCGACCACCATCATCAGGTCGGCGAGCTCGTCGATGACGATGACGATGAACGGCAGCCGCTCTAGCGGCTCCGGCGCCTCCGGCGTGAGGCTGAACGGGTTGGCGATCGGCTCGCCGCGCTCGGCCGCCTCGGCGAGCTTCTTGTTGTAGCTGGCGAGGTTGCGAACGCCGAGCTTGCTCAGCAGCTTGTAGCGCCGCTCCATCTCGCCGACACCCCAGTTGAGCGCGTTGGCGGCCTGCTTCATGTCGGTGACGACCGGACACAGCAGGTGCGGTATGCCTTCGTAGACGCTCAGCTCGAGCATCTTCGGGTCGATCAGGAGCAGCCTGACGTCGCGCGCCTCGGCCTTGTAGAGCAGCGACAGGATCATCGCGTTGATGCCGACCGACTTGCCGGCTCCGGTCGTGCCCGCGACCAAGCAATGCGGCATCTTCTGCAGGTCGGCGACGATGGGGTTGCCGATGATGTCCTTGCCGAGGCCGATCGTCAGCTGCGAGCCGGAATCGGCGTACGCCTGCGAGCCGAGAACCTCCGAGAGGCGGATCATCTGCCGCTTGGCGTTGGGCAGCTCGAGCGCCATCGTCGTCTTGCCGGGAATCGTCTCGACGACACGGATCGAGACCAGGCCGAGCGAGCGCGCCAGGTCCTTGGCCAGGCTCACGACCTGGGCGCCCTTGACGCCGAGCGCCGGCTCGATCTCGTAGCGCGTGATCACCGGCCCCGGCGACGCGGCGACGACGCGGACCTCGACGCCGAAGTCCTTGAGGCGCTTCTCGATCAGGCGCGACGTCATCTCGAGCGATTCGGCGCTGACGCCCTCGACACGCTGCGGCGCCGAGTCGAGCAGATCGACCTGTGGCAGCTTGGTGTCGACGAGCTCGCTGAAGAGGGGCTTCTGGCGCTCCTTGACGACGCGAGTGCTCTTCGGCACGTCGACCAAGGTCGGCTCGATGACGATCGGCAGGTGCTGCTCGTGCAGCTCCTGCTCGACCTCGAAGACCTCGCCGCGCTCGCGGATCGCCTCGGCGCCGAGGCGGGCGTCCTCGGCGCGCTCGATGCGCTCGACCCGGCGCGTTCGCAGCGATTCGACGCTCAAGCCGATCGAATCGGCGACGCGCAGCCAGGAAAAGCGCAACGCCAGCGAGGCACCGGCGACGAGCACGGCGATCCAGAGCACGCCCGATCCGGCGAAGCCGAGCAGGTTCTGGCTGGCTCGACCGAGGACGAGACCGAGCACGCCGCCGGCGTTGCCGCCCGCGACCTGGCCTTCCCATTGGTACAGGCGCGTCCATTCGAGCGAAGCGCTGGCGGCGAGCAGCAGGGCCAGGCCGAGCCCCATCGTCCACGCCGGCAGAGCATGGGCGGGCGCTTCAGGCGCGGCGCCGCTGTGCGCGCGCAGCGTTCGCGCCAGCGCGCCGAGCCAGGCGCGCGCGCCGACCAGGATCGTCCACCAGACCGAGTAGCCGGCGACGAAGAAGGCGACGTCGGAGAGCCAGGCGCCGAGGACGCCGGCACGGTTGTTGATCGGGCCGCCGGCGCCCGAGGTCGAAAAGCCCGGATCGGCGGCGCTGTGCGTGGCGAGGGCGAGCAGCGCGAGCAGCCAGACGACGGCGCCGACCAGGAGAGCGACCTGCTCGCGCCAGTGCGGCGCGAAGGCGGCGGAGGGGTCGCGCGACGGCACCGGATCGGCGCCGTCGCCGCGAAGTGAACCCAGCGGAAAAGTCATCCCCGAATTGTCGGTGCTCGCGGCACCTCAGAAAAGCGGGCCCGACGGGCCCGGTCCCTCCCGCCCGGCGGGAGGGGAGCGCAGCAGGGAGGGTGCAATCCTGTGCGAGAGCAGTTGACGGGCTTCAGCCCGTCAACTGCTCCTTGATCACCACCCAGCCGTTCTCCTGCGTCTGCACCATGCCGCGGCCTTCGAGGTCCTTCATGACCCGGCTCACCATCTCGCGCGACGCGCCGACGACCTTGGCCAGGTCCTGGCGCGAGACCTTGTTGCGGATGACCTTGATCTCGCCGTCCATCTCGGACATGTCGAGCAGGGTGCGGGCGACCCGGCCGTAGACGTCGAGCAGGGCGAGCGACTCGATCTGGCGGTCGGCGCTGCGCAGGCGCTGGACCAGGCCGCGCATGATCGCGTACGACAGGCTCGAGTTCTCGGGCAGGCAGCGCGCGAACTCGGCGCGGCCGAGGATCAGCATGTCGGTCTGGACCTCGGCCCGGACCGTCGCCGAGTGCGGCTCGTTGTCGATCAGGCTCATCTCGCCGACGTAGTCGCCCGACTGGAGCACCGCGAGGATCACCTCGCGGCCGCGCGCATCGGCGGTGAGCACGCGCGCCCGCCCCGTGAGCAGGATGAAGAGGGCGTTGGACTTCTTGTTGTGCTCGACGACGATCTCGCCGCGCCTGAAGCGCCTCTTGACGACGCTGTCGGCGATGCCTTGCGCCTGCTCGTTCGTCAGCAACGAAAAGAGCGGGACGCGCCGGATGAGATCGAGGTTCGAGAGCATCGCCATCTGAGGAGCCTTTCTGGTTGCGGGCGCGGCCGTGGCAAACATCACGCCACGCGCGGTCACGCTATTGTCACCATTACGAGCGTTGATGCCAGCAGGATCGAACCCCATGTCAGACTTGCGGCGCCGCTGCCACACCGAACCCCATTCATCGTCGCCATGCCCTTGCCTTCCCATCACGCCGGTGTCCTGATCCTCGGCTCCGGACCGGCCGGGTATACGGCGGCGATCTACGCCGCACGCGCCAACCTGAAGCCGATGCTCGTCACGGGCATCGCCCAGGGCGGCCAGCTGATGACGACGACCGACGTCGACAACTGGCCGGCCGACGTCGACGGCGTCATGGGCCCGGACCTGATGCAGCGCTTCCTCAAGCACGCCGAGCGCTTCGACACCAAGGTCGTGTTCGACCACATCAACGAGGTCGAGCTCGGCAAGCGGCCGTTCGTCCTGCGCGGCGATTCCGCCCACTACACCTGCGACGCCTTGATCATCGCCACCGGCGCCTCGGCCAAGTACCTCGGGCTGCCCTCCGAGCAGGCGTTCATGGGCCGCGGCGTCAGCGGCTGCGCCACCTGCGACGGCTTCTTCTACCGGGGCCAGGAGGTCTGCGTCGTCGGCGGCGGCAACACCGCGGTCGAGGAGGCGCTCTACCTCTCGAACATCGCCTCGAAGGTGCACGTCGTCCATCGCCGCGACAAGTTCCGCGCCGAGGCGATCCTGGTCGACAAGATGATGGCCAAGGTCGCCGACGGCAAGATGCAGCTGCACCTGTGGTCGACGCTCGACGAGGTGCTCGGCGACGAGCGCGGCGTGAGCGGCGTTCGCATTCGCAGCACGAAGGACGACGCGACCGCCGAGATCGCCGTCACCGGCTGCTTCATCGCCATCGGCCATTCGCCGAACACCGACATCTTCAAGGGCCAGCTCGAGATGCGCGACGGCTACATCCTGAGCAAGGCCGGCCTCGACGGCATGGCGACGATGACCAGCGTGCCCGGCGTGTTCGCCGCCGGCGACGTCCAGGACCACGTCTACCGGCAGGCGATCACGAGTGCCGGTACCGGCTGCATGGCCGCGCTCGACGCCCAGCGATTCCTCGAGCAGGCCTGAGTCGAGCAAGTCGGCGCCGCGCCGCTATAATGGCAGGCTTTGCCGCGACCGGCCCTATGGGCTGCGCTGGCAACCCCTCACACAGCTAGTCACGGAGAAGCGTCATGGCACGCGTCTGTCAGGTAACGGGCAAGCGCCCAATGGTCGGGAACAACGTCTCCCACGCCAACAACAAGACGAAGCGCCGCTTCCTGCCCAACCTGCAATACCGCCGGTTCTGGGTCGAAGGCGAGAACCGCTGGGTGCGCCTGCGCATCACCAACGCGGCATTGCGGTTGATCGACAAGGTCGGCATCGAGCAGGTCGTCGCCGACCTGCGCGCGCGCGGCGAAATCTAAGGAGTAGCGACCATGGCAAAAGGTGGACGCGAGAAGATCAAGCTCGAATCGAGCGCCGGCACCGGTCATTTCTACACGACCGACAAGAACAAGAAGACGACGCCGGAAAAGCTCGAGCTGATGAAGTTCGATCCGAAAGCACGCAAGCACGTGACCTACAAGGAAACTAAGCTCAAGTAGGAAAGCGGGGTCGCTGCGCGACCCCTTCTGGTTCAGCCAAATGCAAAAGGGTCGCCTCGGCGACCCTTTTCTTTGGAGCTGCGTCGCGCTTAAGCGTGCGCCGCGCGCAGACGCAGGGCGAAGTCCTGGAGGGCGGCGATTCCGCTCTCCTCGGCCTTGCGCAGCCACGCCTGCAGATCGGCGACGAGCTGCTCGGCCGAGACGTTGGTGCGGGTCCAGAGCAGGCGCAACTCTTCGCGCATGGCGACCAGCTTGGCGAGGTACGGGCTCGACGCCAGCGCGCCGGCGACGTGAGCGCGGGCGGCCTGAGGGATCTTGTCGTCGTCGCGGTGCAGCCAGCGACGCGCGATGCGCAGCTGGGCGATGCGGCCGGCGGTCTCGCCCTCGCCCTTCAGGCGCGCGATCTCGGCGCGGCTGGCGCTTCGGAGGCTGCGCGCGTAGTTGGCCATCACCTCGTAGCGGTTGGCGATGATCGCCTCGAGCGTCTTGCCGTCGGCGACCGGCTTGATCGCGCCGAGCTTCAGCTGCGGCGCGGTCTTGCGGACCTTCGCCAGGCCGAGCATCTCGAGGCCACGGATGTACATCCAGCCGATGTCGAACTCGTAGCGCTTGACCGACAGCTTGGCCGAGGTCGGATAGGTGTGGTGGTTGTTGTGCAGCTCTTCGCCGCCGATGACGATGCCCCACGGCAGGACGTTGCGGCTCGCATCGGGCGCCTCGAAGTTGCGATAGCCCCAGAAGTGGCCGATGCCGTTGACGATTCCGGCTGCCGTGATCGGGATCCAGAGCATCTGCACCGCCCAGACGGTGGCACCGATCGCGCCGAACAGGAACAGGTCGGCGATCAGCATCAGGCCGACGCCCTGCCAGCTGAAACGCGAATAGAGGTTGCGCTCGAGCCAGTCGTCGGGCGTGCCGCGACCGTACTTGGCGAGCGTCTCCTGATTCTTGGCCTCGCTGCGATAGAGCTCGCTGCCGGTCAGGAGCACGGTCTTGATGCCGCGCGTCTGCGGGCTGTGCGGGTCGTCTTCGGTCTCGCACTTGGCGTGGTGCTTGCGGTGGATCGCGACCCACTCCTTGGTCACCATGCCCGAGCCGAGCCAGAGCCAGAAGCGGAAGAAATGCGACGGAATGCCGTGCAGGTCGAGGGCGCGGTGCGCCTGCGCCCGGTGCAGGAAGATCGTCACCGCGGCGATCGTGATGTGCGTCGTGATCAGCGTGTAGGCGACGATTTCCCAACCGCTGAAGCCGGAAAAGCCGTGGCCGAGCCACTGCACCAGCGCGTTGAAAACTGAGGTCAGCACATCCATCCGGGGCCTTTTTCCACTCGTATCACAGGAACCGTCGATTCTATTCGACGCGCCCTCGCCGATAACCTTCGCATTTGACGGATATCACGCTGAGTCGAAATATGGGGACGCGGCCGCCGACCTCAATGGCGTTGCCAGATTGCCGCGAAGAAGCCGTCGGTACCGTGCCGATGCGTCCACAAACGCAGATCCTGGCCGCTGACGAGCGATCCGGCGTCGGTCACCCGGGACCGCTCGAGGGCCTCCTGGGCGGGGAGGCGCTCGAACTGGCCGGCGCCCAGCGCGTCGAACTCGCGCGCCACCGACTCGCCCTCGGCGTCGAGGACGCTGCAGGTGGCGTAGACGAGCCGGCCGCCGGGCTTCACCAGGCGGGACGCGGCCGCCAGGATCGCACCCTGCGTGGGCACCAGGGCTGACACCGATTCGGCGCTCTGGCGCCACTTCAGGTCGGGATTGCGGCGCAGCGTTCCCGACCCGCTGCACGGCGCATCGACGAGGACGCGATCGATCTTGCCGGCCAGACGCTTGACCCGGTCGTCGCGCTCGTGCGCGATCTGCGCCGGATGGACATTGGCCAGGCCGCTGCGCTGCAGGCGCGGCTTCAGCGCGGCGAGGCGATGGCCCGAGATGTCGAAGGCGTAGAGCCGCCCGGTGTTTCGCATCTGCGCGCCAAGGGCGAGCGTCTTGCCGCCGGCGCCGGCGCAGAAATCGACGACCATCTCGCCGCGCTTGGCGCCGGCGACGAGGGCGAGCAGCTGGCTTCCTTCGTCCTGCACCTCGACCAGTCCCTCTTCGAAGACGTCGGTCTTCTGGAGCGCGGGCTTGCCGGCGACGCGAATGCCGAGCGGCGAATACGGCGTCGCCGCGGCGTCGAAGCCGGCCGAGCGCAGGCGCTCGAGCACCTCGTCGCGATCGGCCTTGAGCGCGTTGACGCGGAGGTCGAGCGGCGCCGGCGCGTCGACCGCGTCAACCCAGGCCCAGAACTCGTCGCCGAGGCGCTCCTGCAGCGGCACGGCGAGCCAGTCGGGCAGGTTGTGGCGCAGACGGTCGGGCAGCGCGGCGAGATCGAACGCCCGGCAGCGCGCGAGCCAGTCGCGCTCGCGCTCGTCGATCGCGGCATTCAGGACGCCGGCGTTGCCCTGCCAGACGAGGAGCGCCAGACGCCGTTCGACCTCGCCGCGGCCACCGTTGGCCGAGCTCGCCAGATGGCGCCAGAGCGGGAGCTTCCTCAGGAGCGCGAAGACGCCGTCGGCGAGAAGGTGGCGATCGCGCGTGCCGAGGGCGCGCTGCTCGCGGAAGAAATCGGCGACGACGCGGTCGGCGGGGTGCTCGAAGCGGAGCGCGCGGTGCACGAGCTCGGTCTGCGCCTCGAGCAGTGCAGTCGGATGCATCGCCCGGATTATCCTTGGCGCCCCGGGACCGTCCTGGCGCGCGTCGCGCCCTCTTTATGCGAGAGACACCGTGAGCCGCCGACCCTCGGTCGCCCTGAGCGCGTCGGTCAGCCATCTCGTCGCGCATCGTCGTCTCGTCCTCTGCGCGATCGCCGGCGCGATCGCCGGTGCGGTGTGGTCCGGTCCGGGCGCCGACTCGGTGATCCAGCGCGCGCTGATCGGCTGGAACGTCCTGGTCTGGCTGTATCTCGCCACGGTGGCGATCACGGTCGTGCGCGCCGACTCGGGCCACATCAAGCGGCTGGCCCTGGCGCAGGCCGAGAGCGCGGCGATCGTCCTCACCATCGTCGTCACCGCGGCGATCGTGAGCCTGATCGTCGTCGTCGTCGAGCTTGTCGCCGCCAAGGCGGCGGGCCCGCATCACATGCTGCCGCACCTGGTCTTCGCGTTCGTGTCGGTGGTCGGCTCGTGGCTGCTGCTGCCGATGCTGTTCGGCCTGAGCTACGCCAGCGCCTACTACGGTCCCGAGCCCGACCGGGGCCTCGCCTTCCCCGGCACCCTCGAGGGCTTCGAGCCGGACCACACCGACTTCCTCTACTTCTCGTTCACCATCGCAGTGACCGCGCAGACCTCCGACGTCGGCGTCACGACGCGGCGGATGCGCCGGCTCGTCCTGGTCCAGTCGCTGCTGTCGTTCCTGTTCAACACGACGATCCTGGCGTTCTCGATCAACGCCGCCGCGAGCTTCTTCTAGGGCCGCGGGTCGCCGGGCAGGAGCAGCTGCGACGCGCCATTGCGATGGCGCACGACGCTGCCGCGCCGCTCGAGGCGGCCTTCGAGCAGCCAGGCGATCGCGCGCGGATACAACCGATGCTCCGCGACGAGGACGCGCGCCGCGAGCGTCGCCTCGGTATCGTCGGCGAGGACGGGCACCACCGCCTGGCCGATGATCGGCCCGTGATCGAGGTCGGCGGTGACGAAATGGACGCTTGCCCCGCTCGCCTTGCAACCCGCCTCGAGCGCGCGCCGATGCGTTTGCAGCCCCGGGAAAGCCGGCAGCAGCGAGGGATGGATGTTGACCAGCCGGCCGTCGAAGCGGCGCACGAAGGCGGCACCGAGGATGCGCATGAAGCCGGCTAGAGCGACGACGTCGGCGCCGTGGCCTTCGATCCGGTCGGCGAGCGCGTCGTCGAACGCGTCGCGGCTCGCGAAGGCGCGGTGGTCGACGACCTCGGTCGCGATGCCGCGATCGCGCGCGAAGGCCAGGCCCGCCGCGTCGGCGCGGTTGCTGACGACGGCGGCGATGCGCGCGTCCCAGCGCTCGTCGGCGCAGGCGCGGACGATCGCCTCCATGTTCGAGCCGCGACCGGAGATGAGGATGACGACGTTCTTCATCGGCGCGCGCAGTGTATCGGCGCGGCCCGAAGCCAAACCTACAATCAGCGGCTTTTGCCGGCTCCCCTCGATGAGCGATCACCCCCTGGCGTCGAGCGATCCGGCGCCCGCCCCCAGCCCCGCCGACGCAGTGACGCCGCGCCGCCGCGTCCTCTCGGGAATGCGGCCGACCGGGGCGATGCACCTCGGCCACTGGCACGGCGCGCTCAAGAACTGGGTACGCCTGCAGGACGAGTACGAGTGCTTCTTCTTCGCCGCGGACTGGCACGCGCTGACGACGCACTACGAAGAGCGCGAGGTGATCGAGACCTCGGTCTACGAGATGGTGACCGACTGGCTCGCCGCCGGCCTCGACCCCGATAAGGTGACGCTCTTCATCCAGAGCCGGCTGCCCGAGCACGCCGAGCTGTTTACGCTGCTGGCGATGGGAACGCCGCTCGGCTGGCTCGAGCGCATGCCGACCTACAAGGACCAGATCGAGCGCCTCAAGGACCGCGACCTCGCGACCTACGGCTTCCTCGGCTACCCGCTCCTGCAGGCGGCCGACATCCTGATCTACAAAGCCAACTTCGTCCCGGTCGGCGTCGACCAGGCGCCGCACGTCGAGATCACGCGCGAGGTCGCGCGCCGCTTCAACCACCTGTACGGCCGCGAGCCCGATTTCGACGAGCTCGTCCGCGCCGCGCTCAAGAAGCTCGGCAAGGATCGCGCGAAGGAATTCGAGGCGGCGCGCCACGCCTACCGCGAGAGCGGCGACGTGGCGGCGCTCGAGCGCGGCCGCGCGATCATCGCGGCGAGCGGGTCGCTCGGCGGCGCCGACCGCGAGCGCCTCGACGGCCACCTGCGCGGCACCGGCAAGACGATCCTGGTCGAGCCCGACGTCCTGCTCACCGAGACCTCCAAGCTCGTCGGCCTCGACGGCACGAAGATGAGCAAGAGCTACGGCAACGCGATCGCGATGCGCGAGGATCCGGTCGAGGTCGAACGCAAGATCCGGCGCATGCCGACGGACCCGGCGCGCGTCCATCGCAGCGACTCGGGCGACCCCGAGAAGTGCCCGGTCTGGCAGTTCCACAAGGTGTACTCGGACGACGAGACGAAGGCCTGGGTCGTGCACGGCTGCACGACCGCGGCGATCGGTTGCCTCGACTGCAAGCAGCCGTTGATCGAGGCGATCATCCGCGAGCAGGCGCCCTGGCGCGAGCGCGCCGAGCCGTACCTGACGAATCCGAAGCGCGTCCACTGGATCGTCGAGGTCGGCACCGAGCGCGCACGAACGGTCGCGCGCGAGACGATGCGCGAGGTGCGCGAGGCGATGGGTCTCAGCTACTAGGGGCCGGCGGCGCTCGCGCGCCGATCAGCGCCGCGCGGCGCGCCGACCCTTCGCCGCCGCCGGTCGCGGCGCCGCCTTCGCGGCGCCGAGCCGGCTTTCAGTCCCCGCGAAGAGCCGTTTGATGTTGGCGCTGTGGCGCCAGACCAGGAGCCCGCCCATCACCAGCAACGCCAGCGCGATCGCGTCGGCGCCGTCGGTCAGCACGTGCCAGAACGGC
>JADGRJ010000010.1 GCA_017881025.1 Rhizobacter sp.
GTCGTCGCCTGCTCGCTGCGCGCGGCGTGGATCCTCGCGCCGGCGACGGTGCGCCGCTCAGTCGCGCGGGTCTTGCTCGCCTGGCCCTTGCCGCGCGTGCTGGCGACACCGCTGCGCAAGCATGCCCAGGCGACGAGTGCCGGCTGTGCCTGCGACGGTTGCGACGGCGCGCCCGCAACGGCCAAGCCGCAGGCAGCAGGCGGGGTCGCGCCGATCACGTTCCATCGCCGCGTTCCGCGCTGAAGGAGCGCCAAGGCGGCCGCGTCGTCGAGCGACGCGAACGATCCGCTAGGGCCTGTTCACGCTATGGGAGGGCTCGCGCAGGTGTGCTGCCGGCCGCCGGGCAAGGCGCACCTGCCCTTCGGGTGATCTCGGCAAACAGGCGCCCGCCGCGTTGCAAATGCTCGCCGTAGCTGCGGCTACGGCTGCGCTTTGCGCCTTGCGGGCGCCTGTTTGCCAAGTCACGCGAGCCCTCCCATAGCGTGAACAGGCCCTAGTTCGGCAGCTCGCGCATCGCCTTGTCGCCAAGCCCCATCGGCAGCGGGAAATGGACGCGCTCGGGGGGGCCCGCGACGCTTCGAACCGACACCGCGCCGAGCGCGCGCAGGCGCGCGACCACCGCCGCGACGAGCACCTCGGGCGCCGACGCGCCGGCGGTGAGGCCGACGCGGCGCTTGCCTTCGAACCACTCCGGGCGCAGGTCGTCGGCGGTGTCGACCATGTAGGCGTCGGCGCCGAGCCGCTCGGCGAGCTCGCGCAGGCGATTGCTGTTCGACGAGCTCGGGCTGCCGACGACGATGACGACGTCGACATCGGGCGCGAGGACCTTGACCGCGTCCTGACGGTTCTGCGTCGCATAGCAGATGTCCTGCTGCTTCGGCTGGCGCACGTCGGGGAAGCGCCGCTTCACGGCGGCGAGGATCTCGGCGGCATCGTCGACCGACAGCGTCGTCTGCGTCACGACCGCGAGCGGCTGCCCCGCACGCACCTCGACGTGCTCGACGTCGGCGACTTCCTCGACGAGGTAGATGCCATGGTCGAGCTGGCCCATCGTGCCCTCGACCTCGGGGTGTCCCTTGTGGCCGATCATGATGAACTCGTAGCCCTCGCGGGCGAGCTTGGCGACTTCGATGTGCACTTTCGTGACCAGCGGGCAGGTCGCGTCGAAGACCGAGAAGCCGCGCGCCGCCGCCTCCTTGCGCACCGCCTGCGACACGCCGTGGGCGCTGAAGACGAGCGTCGCCCCGGGCGGGACGTCTTCGAGGTCCTCGATGAAGATCGCGCCCTTTCGCTTCAGGTCGTCGACGACATAGGTGTTGTGGACGATCTCGTGGCGAACGTAGATCGGCGCGCCGAACTTGTGCAGCGCCCGCTCGACGATCTCGATCGCGCGATCAACACCGGCGCAAAAGCCGCGCGGCTCGGCGAGGAGGACTTCTTCGAGCATCAGAGGACGCCGATCAGTTTCACATCGAAGGTCAGCGGACGACCGGCGAGCGGATGGTTGAAGTCGAAGACCAGGGCATCGTCCTCGATGCTGCGAACCACGCCGGCGATCGTTTGTCCGTCGGGCGCCGGGAAGCGGACGACGTCGCCGACGCGGTAGTCGCCGTCGGCATCCCCTTCGGCGTCGAGCACGGCGCGGCTGACGCGATGGACCAGCGCCGCATCGCGCTCGCCGAACGCCTCGCCGGCGGCGAGCGCGAACGACTCCTCGCTGCCCGCGACCAGGCCGATCAGGCGTGCCTCCATCGCCGGCGCGAGCTCGCCGGTGCCGAGCGACAGCGTCGCCGGCGGCGTGCCGAAGGTGTCGACGAAAGCGACGCCGTCGCCATCGCGCAGCCGGTAGTGCAAGGTGAGGAAGGAGCCGGGCTCGACGCGCTTCAAGGCGTGCGCCTTTCGGGAGATAGACTGGGTTGCATTTTACGAGCCGGGTGCACGGGCCCGTTTCGACCCGCCATGTTCAAGGACATTCCCGCCTCGGCGCGACCGCGCGAGAAGCTCCTCGCCCTCGGGCCGGCGGCCCTCGCCGACGCCGAGCTGATCGCCCTGCTGCTGCGCACCGGCCTGGTCGGCACCGGCGTGCTCCAGCTCGCCGAGCAGCTGCTCGGCGCCTTCGGCGGCCTCGCCGGCCTGTTGCGCGCCGATCCGGAGCAACTGAAGAAGATCAAGGGGCTCGGCCCGGCCAAGCGCGCCGAGGTCGCGGCGGTGCTCGAGCTGGCGCGCCGCTCGATCGCGGCCGAGCTCGGAACGCGGCCGCTCTTCGATTCGCCCGGCAAGGTCAAGGAGTACCTGCACCTGCAGCTCGGCGGCCGCGAGCACGAGGTGTTCGCCGTCCTCTTCCTCGACGCACAGAGCCGCCTGGTCCGCCTCGAGGAGATGTTTCGCGGCACGCTGACGCAGACGAGCGTCTACCCGCGCGAGGTCGTCAAGCGCGCGCTCGAGCTCGGCGCCGCTGCCGTGATCCTCGCCCACAACCATCCGTCGGGCGCCGCCGAGCCGTCGCGCGCCGACGAGTTCCTGACCCAGACGCTGAAGAGCGCTCTCGCCCTCGTCGACGTCCGCGTCCTCGATCACCTCGTCGTCGGCCAGGGCGCGGTCGTGTCGTTCGCCGAGCGGGGGCTGCTGTGACGGCGCCGGTCAAGGGCGGCGCGCTCGCCGACCTGGCGCGGATCCGCGCCGCTTTGCTCGACGAGCGCCGTCGCGCCGAGTCGCTCGCCGCCGGCGAGCGCGATCGCCTCGCCGCCGAGCGGCGCGAGAAGGATCTGTTCGCGGACGCCGTCGGCGCGGTCGTGCCGCTGCGCAAGAGCGCGACGCCGCACTTGCCGCGGGCGCGGCCACCGGCCGTCGCGCGCCAGCGCCAGCGCGACGAAGCCGCGGCGCTGGTCGAATCGATCTCCGACGCGTTCGACGTCGAGTCGCTGCTCGAGACCGACGACGCGCTCTCGTTTCGCCGCCGCGGCGTCGGCCTCGACGTCGTTCGCAAGCTCCGCCGCGGTGTCTGGGTGTTGCAGGACGAGATCGACCTGCACGGCCTGCGCAGCGACGCGGCGCGCGAGCGCGTCGCCGACTTCCTGCGCGATTCAGCCCGCGCCGGGTTGCGCTGCGTTCGCGTCGTCCACGGCAAGGGCCTGGGCTCGCCCGGACGCGAGCCGGTGCTGAAGGCGAAGGTGAAGTCGTGGCTCATGCAGCGCAGCGAAGTGCTTGCGTTCACCCACGCGCGGCCGGCCGACGGCGGCCACGGCGCGTTGATCGTGCTGCTGAAGCCCGGCCCGAGGAACGGCGTCTCGGGCTGAGACCCAGCGTCGCTACGACGCCATGCGACCGGCGATCGCGACCACCGCGAGCGCCGCCGGCGAGCCGGGCATGCTCTCGAGCAGCAACTTCCGCTTCTGAACGGCTTCGCGCACGGAAAAATCGGTCGGGATCTCGCCCAGCAGCTCGAGCGGCACGGCGGCCCCCCGGCCGTCGTCGAGCGACGGGCAGACGAAGCGGTCGACGACGAGTTGCAGCTGCTTCCTGATCGTCCTGCCCTCGCCGTTGACGCTGACCTGGTTGACGACGACGCGTATCGCCCTTCGGCCCTGCTGCATGGCCAGCACCTTGATCGTCGCGTAGGCGTCGGTCATCGATGTCGGCTCGGGGGTGGCGATGACAAGCACGTCGTCGGCGAGCGAGATCGCGTGCAGGACGACGTCGGAGATGCCGGCGCCGGTGTCGAGCAGGATGCGGTCGAAGCGCGGCGCGACGCGCTCGATGATGTCGACGAGCTGCTCTCTGACCTGCGGCGTCAGGCGCGAGTACTCGACCAGACCCGAGCCGGCGAGCAGCACCGAGAAGCCGCCGGGCGCCGGCAGGATCGCCTCGTCGAGGCTCGCCTTGCCGGTGAAGACGTCGTGCAGCGTGATCTTCGGATGCAGGTTGAGGACGACGTCGAGATTGGCCAGGCCGAGATCGGCGTCGATGACGAGGACGCGGTCGCCGCGTCGCGCCAGGGCCGCCGCCAGGTTCGCCGCGAAGAACGTCTTGCCGACGCCTCCCTTGCCGCTCGTCACCGCGAGGATTCGTGCCCGAGGGCTGGTCGGGACGGTCATCAGAGCTCCGAGAACTGGGACGTGCCGAAGAGGAGGCCTTTTTCCTCGGCGCTGACGTGGGAGACGATCGGCTGCTCGAGGCAGGCGCGGTTGCGCCCTTCCGACTTGGCGCGGTAGAGCTGCTGATCGGCGCGCTCGACCCAGAGCAGCGGCGAGGAGCGAACCCATTGCGGCGCGAAGGCGCCGCCGATCGACACGGTGACCGAGACCTCCTCGCCGGGGCCGATGTCGATGCGGCGCGAGCCGACGTGGGTGCGGATCCGCTCGGCCACGTGCTGGGCAAAGAACGGCGCGCAGTTGGGCAGGATCATGGCGAACTCCTCGCCGCCGAAGCGCGCGACGGTGTCCATCGGCCGGATGCATTCGCCGAGCGCGACCGCGACCGCCTTCAGGACGATGTCGCCGGCCTGGTGTCCGTGCGCATCGTTGACGCGCTTGAAGTGGTCGATGTCGATCATCAGCACCAGCGCCGGCTCGCCGGCGCGCGCGACGCGATCGACCTCGCTCGCCAGCGTCAGCTCGAAGTGACGCCGGTTCGCCAGGCCGGTGAGCGGATCGCGGCTCGAGAGCTGGCACAGGCCGTCGATCACCGCCTGCAGCCAGGCCGCGTCGCCAGCGCTGCGGCGCTCCGGCAGGACATGGCCCGATTGCTGCAGCAACTGCAGCGCCCCGTCGAGGCTGAGCGTGCCTCGATCGCTGAGCGGAGGGTCGATCTTGGACGGCACGAAGTGGGCGTGAGCTTCGGGTCAGTCTAGCAGCGGGGTCTCGCGCTGGGCGCAGGCGAGCGTCGACGAGCCATCGAGTGCGGCGAATGCACGCGAACCGGTGCGTGGCCGCAACGCGCGCGGATCGTGAGGAGCCGACCTCAGCGAGGCTCGGCGAGGAAGAGCTGCTGCAGGTCGTTCAGGAAATCGAAGCCGAGCGGCGTCGGCCTGACGTGCTTCAGGTCGCGCTCGACGAGGCCGCGCCGCTCGGCCTCGGCGAGCGGCTGCTCGATCGTCGAGAGCGGCAGGCCGGTCCGCTCGGCGAAGCGGGCGGTCTCGAAGCCCTCCTTCAGCCGCAGCGCGTTGAGCATGAACTCGAACGGCAGGTCGGTACGCGCGATCTCGCTCTCGGAGGCGATCGCCGCGCCGGCCTCGGCGCCCGCCATGTAGGCCGCCGGATCGCGCAGGCGCACCTGGCGGGCGATCCGGTGCGGGAAGCTGATCTTGCCGTGAGCGCCGGCGCCGATGCCGAGGTAGTCGCCGAACTCCCAGTAGTTGAGGTTGTGCCGGGCGCGGTGCCCGGCGCGCGCGAACGCCGAGACCTCGTAGCGTTCCAGACCGGCGCCCTGCGCCCGCTCGACGATGTGGTCGAGCATGGCCGAGGCGAGGTCGTCGTCGGGCAGCGGCGGCGGATGCACCGCGAAGTAGGTGTTCGGCTCGATCGTCAGGTGATAGAGCGACAAGTGCGGCGGCGCAAAGGACAGCGCGGCTTCGACGTCGGCGCCGCACTCGGCGAGCGTCTGCCCCGGCAGCGCGTACATGAGGTCGAGGTTGAAGGTCGCGAACGCCGCCTTCGCTTCCTCGACGGCGGCGTGCGCCTGCGCCGCGTCGTGGACGCGGCCGAGGGCGAGCAGCTTGGCGTCGTCGAAGCTCTGCACCCCGATCGACAACCGCGTGACGCCGGCCTCGGCGTAGGCGTGGAAGCGCTCGCGCTCGAACGTGCCGGGGTTGGCCTCGAGCGTGATCTCGCAGCCGGGCTCGAGCGGCAACCGGGCGCGGATCGCGGCGACGAGCCGCTCGATGGATGCCGGCGCGAACAGGCTCGGCGTGCCGCCGCCGATGAAAACGGTGTGGACGCGCCGGCCCCAGACGAAGGGCAGCGACGCTTCCAGGTCGCGAACGAGGGCGTCGACATAACGCGACTCGGGGAGCGCGCCGGCGTCGCCGCGCCAGGCGTGCGAATTGAAGTCGCAGTACGGGCACTTCTTCAGGCACCACGGCAGGTGGACGTAGAGCGACAGCGGCGGCAGCGCCGCCAGGGTCAGCGCGCCGGGGCGCATGAATCGCGCGAGTCGCTCGGCGACGTCGCCGAGGGGACGCGCCGCCGCCGGCTCGACGACGATCGGCACGGCGGCCATCGCTAGCGCCCGCTCGCGCTCGCCTCGCTCAGCGCGCGCAAGCCCCAGGCCTCGCGCAGCAGCGAGAGCATCCGCTCGGCGGCCTGGGCGCGATGGCTGAGGTGGTTCTTGGTGTCGGCGTCGAGCTCGGCGACGGTGCGGCCGAACGATGGCAGGTAGAGCAGCGGGTCGTAGCCGAAGCCGCCCGATCCGCGCGGTGCCTCGAGCAGCTCGCCGCCCCAGCGACCGATGGCGACGACCGGCTCGGGGTCGTCGGCGCGTCGCACCGCGACCAGCGCCGCGACGAAGTGCGCGGCGCGGTGCCGTTCGCCGCGCAGCAGCTCGAGCAGGCGCCGGTTGTTGGCGACGTCCTGGCGGCGCCGGAACGTCTCGCGCTCTTCGCCGGGCTCGCGCTCGATCGGCGCGAAGTGCGCCGAGGCGACGCCGGGCGCGCCGCCGAGCGCGTCGACGCACAGGCCCGAGTCGTCGGCGATCGCCGCCCCGCCGGCGGCGCGCGCCGCGTGGCGCGCCTTGGCGAGCGCGTTCTCGATGAAGGTGACGTGCGGCTCGTCGGCCTCGCCGATCGCGAGCGCGCCCTGCGCGACGAGATCGACGCCGAGCGGCGCGAACAGGTCGGCGAGCTCGGCGAGCTTGCCGGGATTGTTCGAAGCGAGGACCAGCCTCACGCCGCGACCGGCAGCGGCGCGGCCAGGGCCCGGCGCTGCGCTGCGACCAGCTCGCCGATGCCCTTGCCGGCGAGTGCGAGCAGCGCGTCCATCTCGGCGCGCGAAAAGGTCGCGCCTTCGGCCGTTCCCTGCAGCTCGACGAAACCCCCGGCGCCGGTCATGACGACGTTCATGTCGGTGTCGCAGGCCGAGTCCTCGACGTATTCGAGGTCGAGCAGCGGCGTGCGGTCGACGATGCCGACCGAGACCGCGGCGACGAAGTCGCGGATCGGCGCGCGGGCGACGCGGCCCTGCGCCATGAGCCAGGTGACGGCGTCGTGCGCGGCGACGAAGGCACCGGTGATCGCCGCGGTGCGCGTTCCGCCGTCGGCCTGGAGCACGTCGCAGTCGAGCGAGATCGTCCGCTCGCCAAGGGCGGACAGATCGAAGACGCAGCGCAGCGACCGGCCGATCAGGCGCTGGATCTCCTGCGTTCGCCCGCTCTGCTTGCCGCGCGCCGCCTCGCGATCGCTGCGCGTATGCGTCGAGCGCGGCAGCATCCCGTACTCGGCGGTCAGCCATCCCTCGCCGCTCCCCCGCTTGTGCGGCGGCACCTTCTCCTCGACCGACGCGGTGCACAGCACCTTGGTGTCGCCAAACGCGACGAGCACGGAGCCTTCGGCGTGCCGCGTGAAGCCGCGCACTATCGAAATCGGCCGCAGCGCGTCGTGCGCACGGTCATTGGATCGTTTGAATGTCATGCCCGGATTGTCGCCGCCCGAGAGGGGCGCCAGCGGCGCCCGCCCCTCCCTCTCGGAGGGAGGGGAGCGAAGCGGGGAGGGAGCGATCCTGTTAAGGCGAAGCGAAGCGAGCAAGCGGTTCGAGCGAGCAAGAAAGGTTGACCGAACGGTCAGCTTTTCTTGTGCTGCGAGGACCGCTTGATCGCTTCGTTGATTTCCTTGATCGAGCGCTCGATCTCGGCATCGTCGAGCTCGTCCGGCGAGACATCGGTGCCGAGCACGCTCGCCTGGATCGTCGAGGCGAACACCGCCTCGCCGAGCGACGTCGTCTGGATGCCCGAGCCACTGTCGTTCTCGACGCCTTCCCACTCCATCGCCAGGACCGAGACGTTGTCGGACTTCGGGCCGCCGTTGCGCAAGGCCTGCTCGACCAGCTCGGGCACCGAGTCGGAAAGCGGCAGCGACGTCAGCTGGTCGGTGATCTCGCTGTCGCTCACCGTCCCCCAGAGTCCGTCGGAACAGAGCAGGAGCCGGTCGCCGGCCTGCATCAGCAGCGGGCCGACCGTATCGACGACGGGCTTGCCGGGGCTGCCGAGGCAGGTGAAGAGGACGTTGCGATTGAAGCGGTCGCCCATCGGCACGACCTGGCTCATCGTCTGCTGCAGCTCCGAGTACGAGTGGTCGCGCGTGCGGGCAATCAGCTTGTCGCCGCGGACCATGTACAGGCGCGAGTCGCCGCAGTGCGCCCAGTAGGCGGCGTTGCCCTGCATCAGGCAGGCAACGATCGTCGTGCGCGGCGTGTCGATCAGCGCCTTCTGCGTCGCGTAGCGAAGCAGCTGGTGGTGGCCGGCGACGATCGCCTCGTGCAGGAAGCGCAGCGGGTCGGGAAGCGTCGGCTTGCAGTCGCGCTGGAACATCGCGGCGAGGGTCTGCAGCGCGAGCTGCGAGGCGACCTCGCCTTCCGGATGGCCGCCCATGCCGTCGGCGAGGGCGAACAGGCCCGCGTCGCGCGTGTAGCAATAGCCCATGCGGTCTTCGTTCTTCTCGCGGCCGCCCTTGCGGCTGACCTGGTAGACGGAGAAGCGCATCTGACTAGCGACGCGTGGAGGCGAGCCGCGCCCGAGCGCCGGGCCGCCCCAAGCCGGGCGCCGCCCCCTCGGGGGGCAGCGAACGCAGTGAGGGCGCCATCGGGCCCATGTCAGGCCTTTGCGCTCGCCGTCAGGTTCTCGAGCTGCAGCTTCAGCCGCTCGCTGAAGCTGAGCTTCGTGTACTGCCGCTCGGTCTCGCGCGAAAGCTCCTTCTGCAGCGCGAACACGCTCTGCGGGCGCGACAGCGGATCGAGCGACATGCACCACTCGGTGACCTCGATCAGGTTGTCGCTGTAGACGTTTCGCAGGCGCGAGAGCGAGAGCGCGAGGCGGTCCTTCTCGATCCGCTGCGGCGCGTCGTTCGGCGGATAGCCCTGCATGCAGGCGTAGATGCAGGCGCCGATCGCGTAGATGTCGGTCCACGGCCCGAGCGTGCCGTCGCGGCGGTACATCTCGGGCGCGGCGAAGCCCGGCGTGTACATCGGCCGGATGAAGTTGCCTTCCTTGCTCAGCACCTCGCGCGCGGCGCCGAAGTCGAGCAGGACGGCCTTGTTCTCGTTGGTGATGAAGATGTTCGCCGGCTTGATGTCCAGGTGCAGCATCTTGTGCTGGTGGACGATGCGCAGGCCGCGCAATATCTCGTCGAACAACGAACGAATCGTCGATTCTCGAAATACTTTGTCACGTTTGAGGTCGCGCGCGGTGACGATGAAATCCTGCAGGGTATCGCCCTGCAGGTAATTCATCACCATGTAGACGGTTTCGTTCTCGCGGAAGAAATTCAGCACCGAGACGACGCTCGTGTGCGATATCTGGGCGAGCGATCGGCCTTCCTCGAAAAAGCTCTTCAGGCCGAGCCGGTAGAGCGGCTGCTTTTCAGGCTTGACACGGGGCGTCAGCTCGCCCGGCGAGCGCTCGGCGAGCGAGGACGGCAGATACTCCTTGAGAGCGACCAGCTTCCTCTCGCCGTCTTCGCAGAGGTAGACCACGCCGAATCCACCGGCCGCCAGTTTCTTGATGACCTGGTAGCCGCCCACGACCGTGCCGGATGGCAATGGCGCGGGCTTTGGCTTTGACATAATCGATGGAAAATGGGAGCAAATGCGCGTGGCAGTTTACAGCATGACCGGCTACGCGAATGCCTCGGCGAGTGCTCCGACAGCGCCTGCGGCAGCATTGCACGAAGCGTCGCGCGGCATGGCCGCGAAGGCCTCCCCGGCGCCCGCGCTCGCGGTCGAGATCCGCTCGGTCAACGGGCGCTTTCTCGACATCGCGATGCGCCTGCCCGACGAGTTGCGCGGCCTCGAGCCTGCGCTCAGGGCGATGCTCACGGCGCGCTTCAAGCGCGGCAAGATCGAGCTGCGCCTCGCCGGCACGGGCAGCGCCGAAGGCGCCGTTCCCGAGCCGACGCCCGAGCAGCTCGCCCACCTGGCGCGCGTCGACGCCGGCGTGCGCGAGCACCTGCCGCACGCGCGCGCGTTGTCGGTCCACGAGGCGCTGCACTGGTGCCGCAGCGCTCCCGAGGCGCAGCCCGAGCACGCCGTCCTCGAAGCCGCCGAGCTTTGCGTCGAGCGGCTTGCCGTGGCGCGCGCGCGCGAAGGCGAGCGGCTCGCCGCGGTGCTCGCCGAGCGCGTCGCCCACCTGCGCGCCCTCGCCGACGCGGCCGAGCCCCTCGTGCCCGGCGCCGTCAGCCGCATGCAGCAGCGCTTCCTCGAGCGCTGGAAGGAAGCGCTCGACAAGGCCGGCGCGGCGCAGTCGGTGGCGCGCGAGGCGATCGAGGAGCGCGCGCTCAACGAGGCCGCGGCGTACGCGATCCGCATCGACGTCGCCGAAGAGCTGGCGCGGCTGCGCTCGCACCTCGACGAGATCGCGCGGCTGCTCGACAAGGGCGGCGAGATCGGCAAGCGCCTCGAGTTCATCATCCAGGAGCTGCTGCGCGAGGCCAACACGCTCGGCTCGAAATCGCCGTCGATCGAGATGACGGCGATCTCGGTCGACATGAAGGTCGCGATCGAGCAGCTGCGCGAGCAGGTGCAGAACGTCGAGTAGCGCGGCGGCGATGGTCACCGTCTTCGTCAGCCACCCGTCCGACAAGCTCGACACCTACTTCGGCGCCAAGGCGACCCGGGCGCTCGGCGCGATCGCCGAAGTGCGCTTCAACGACGCGCCGGGCGATCTCTCGCTGCCCGCCCTCGTCGCGGCGGCGCGCGGCTGCGATGCGCTCATCGCCTACCGGCAGACCGCCGCGCCGGACGCGCTCTTTCGCGATCTTCCCGAGCTGTTCGCGTTCATCCGCTGCGCGGTCGACATCCGCACCGTCGACGTCGCCGCGGCGAGCGCGCACGGCGTCCTCGTCACGCAGGCGAGCCCGGGCTTCGTCGCCGCGGTCGCCGAGTGGGTCGTCGCCGTGATGATCGATCTCGGCCGCGGCATCGTTCGCTACGCCGAGGCGGCGCGCGCGAACCGGCCGCTCGCGCCCTTCGTCGGCCGCGAGCTGCGCGGCGCGACGCTCGGCGTGATCGGCCTCGGCCGCATCGGCGCGCACCTTGCCGACCTCGCCCTCGCCTTCGGCATGCGCGTGCTCGCCGCGACGCCGCAACCGATCGACGATCGCGGCGGCCGCATCCGCCCCGTCCCGCTCATGGAGCTGCTCGCCGAGTCGGACTTCGTCGTCTGCCTCGCGCCCGCGCAGGCCGACACCGACCGGCTGATGAACGCAGCGGCGTTCGCGGCGATGCGGCGCGGCGCGTTCTTCGTCAACGCCGCGCGCGGCGAGCTCGTCGACGACGCGGCGCTCCTCGCCGCGCTCGATTCGGGACACCTCGGCGGCTGCGCGCTCGACGTCGGCCGCGCCCCCGACCAGATGCCGGCGCCCGAGCTCGTGCGCCACCCGCGCGTGATCGCGACGCCGCACATCGGCGGCCTGACCCAGCCCGCGATCGAGCACCAGGCGCTCGAGACCGTCGCCCAGCTGACGCTGCTGCTCGAGGGCGAGATGCCGATCGGCGCCGTCAACCCGACCCATGCCGATCGCTGGCGACGCTGGCGCGACCGGCAAGGCGACCGAGGGAGTTCTTCATGAGCATCACGAGCTCGCCGTGGCCGGGGGCCTGCGATTGCCACATGCACGTCTACGAGGACTCGTATCCGCTAGCCGCGACGGCGACGTTCAAGCCGCCGCACGCGCCGACGTCGTCGTATCGCGCCGTGCAGCGCGAGCTCAATCTCGCGCGCACGGTCGTCATCCAGCCGACCGGCTACGGCTTCGACAACCGCTGCACGCTCGCCGCGCTGGCTGCGCTCGGCCCGGATTCGCGCGCGGTCGTCGTCGTTGCGCCCGACGTCGCGCCGGCCGAGCTCGAGTCGCTGCACGACGCCGGCGTGCGTGGCGTCCGCTACATGATGCTGCCGGGCGGCGTGCTGCCGTGGTCGGGCCTCGAGGACGCGGCCGCCGCCATCGCGGCTCTCGGCTGGCACATCGACCTGCAGCTCGACGGCCGCGAGCTGCCGCTGCGCGAAGCGATGCTGCGCCGCCTGCCCTGCCGGCTGGTGATCGACCACGTCGGCCGTTTCATGGGCCCGGTCGATCCCGACAGCGACGCCGTGCTCGCGCTCTGCCGCCTGCTCGACACGGGAACGTGCTGGGTCAAGATTTCGGCGCCCTACGAAAGCTCGCGCAGCGGGCCGCCGGGCTACGACGACATCGCCTGGATCGCCCGCCTGGTCGCGCGGCGCTACCCCGAACGGTGCCTGTGGGCGAGCAATTGGCCGCATCCGAACCAGGCGCCGGCGCCCGCGAACGCGGCGATGCTCGACTGGGGACTCGGCTGCATCGCGGACACGGCGACGCGGCGCAAGGCGCTCGTCGACAACCCGGCCGAGCTGTACGGCTTCGCGCCGACGGCCGCCACGTAAACTGCGCGCATCGCATGGACTATCCCGGAAACCTCTATGCCGTCGCCGCGCCGAGCGGCGCCGGCAAGTCGAGCCTGGTCAAGTCGCTCCTCGAGCTCGACTCGCACCTGACGCTCTCGATCTCGCACACGACGCGAAAGCCCCGCGGCCAGGACCAGCAAGGGCGCGAGTATCACTTCGTCGACGAGCCGACCTTCCGCGCCATGGTCCAGCGCGGCGAGTTCGTCGAGTGGGCCGAGGTGCACGGCCACCTCTACGGCACCTCGCGCGGCGCGATCGAGGAGCGCATCACCCGCGGCCACGACGTCCTCCTCGAGATCGACTGGCAGGGCGCGCTGCAGATCAAGCGGCTCTTTCCGAACGCGGTCCTGATCTTCGTCCTGCCGCCGAGCTGGGACGAGCTGCGCCTTCGCCTCGAGCGCCGCGGCGAAGATGACGCCGAGACGATCGAGCAGCGGATGGCCAACGCGCGCATCGAGGTCTCCAAGGCGGATCAGTTCGACTTCGTTATAATCAATGCCCTGTTCGAGACGGCGCTTTTCGATCTGAAGGCGATCGTCCATTCGCAGCGGCTCAAGTACGCAGCGCTGCGGCGGTCCCGGCCCGCGATCTTCGCCGCCCTCGATCTGCCCTGAGTCCACGCCAGCGCGTGCCCTTCATCTTCCGCACACCGGTATTCCCATGGCCCGCATCACCGTCGAAGACTGCCTCGTCAAGATCCCGAACCGGTTTCAGCTCGTCCTCGCCGCGACGTATCGCGCACGCATGCTGAGCCAGGGCCACGCGCCCAAGGTCGAGACCAAGAACAAGCCGGGCGTCACCGCCCTGCGCGAGATCGCCGCCGGCGAGATCGGCATCGAGATGCTGAAGAAGGTGCCGGTCTAGCCGCGGCCTTTCCCGACGCCCGGCGCCCGCCCGGGCTCCCTCGCGGGATGCCGCCGCCGCCCTGGCGCTCCCGCCACCACCCTGCTCCCGCCCCGGCGCCCGACGCCGATGACAGCGCGCGATCCGCGCTAAATTCGGGCATGGCTACGCGCTCCACCACCGCCGTGCCCGGGCTGACCAAGCCCGCGGCGAGAAAGCGGCCGAGCGCACCGCCCGCCTACCCGCTCACGCCCGGCGACGCCGCAGCCGCCTCGTTCGCGGCGCTGACCGTCAAGCTCGACTACCTCGACGCCGCCGACATCCGGCGCGTCCGCGACGCCTACCGCTTCGCCGACGAGGCGCACCTCGGCCAGTTCCGCGCCAGCGGCGAGCCGTACATCACCCACCCGATCGCCGTCGCGGGCCTGTGCGCCGAGTGGAAGCTCGACGCGCAGGCGATCATGGCCGCGTTGATGCACGACGCGATGGAGGATTGCGGCATCAGCAAGGCCGAGCTGATCGAGCGCTTCGGCGCGCCGACCGCCGACCTCGTCGACGGCCTCACCAAGCTCGACAAGCTGCGCTTCTCGACGCGCGAGGAGTCGCAGGCCGAGTCGTTTCGCAAGATGCTGCTGGCGATGACGCGCGACGTCCGCGTCATCCTCGTCAAGCTGGCCGACCGGCTCCACAACATGCGCACGATGGACGCCGTCGCCGCCGCCAAGCGGACGCGGATCGCCGCCGAGACGCTCGAGATCTACGCGCCGATCGCGCACCGCCTCGGCCTCAACCAGACCTACCGTGAGCTGCAGGAGCTCTCGTTCAAGCACCTCAAGCCGTGGCGCGAGGCCGCCCTGTCGAAGGCGGTGCAGAAGGTGCGCGGCCATCGGCGTGACATCGTCGACCGGATCCAGAAAGACGTCGAGAAGGCGTTCGCTCAGGCCAAGCTGAAGGCGCAGATATTCGGCCGCGAGAAGACGCTCTATTCGATCTACGCCAAGATGCGCGAGAAGCACCTGTCGTTCGCGCAGGTCAACGACATCTTCGGCTTTCGCATCGTCGTCGGCACCTTGCCCGAGTGCTACATGGCGCTCGGGGTCCTGCACCAGCTGATGAAGCCGGTGCCGGGCCGCTTCAAGGACTACATCGCGATCCCGAAGGCCAACGGCTACCAGTCGCTGCACACGACGCTGGTCAGCCCGCTCGGCACCGCGGTCGAGTTCCAGATCCGCACCGAGCCGATGCACGCCGTCGCCGAGAAGGGGATCGCCGCGCACTGGCTCTACAAGGAGAGCGACGACGGCCCGGCCCAGGGCACCGAGGCGCAGCGGCTCGGCGCGCTCTGGCTGCAGTCGCTGATCGACATCCAGGACGAGACGCGCGACGCTGGCGAGTTCCTCGAGCACGTCAAGATCGACCTCTACCCCGACGCGGTGTACGTCTTCACGCCGATGTCGAAGATCCTCGCCCTGCCGCGCGGCGCGACGCCGGTCGACTTCGCCTACGCGATCCACACCGACGTCGGCGACCACTGCGTCGCCGCCAACGTCAACGGCGAGCCGGTGCCGCTACGGGCCGAGCTGAGGAGCGGCGACGTCGTCGAGATCATCGGCGCGCCCAATGCTCGGCCCAATCCGGCGTGGCTCAACTTCGTCTGCACCGGGCGGGCCCGCTCCAAGATCAGGCACTACCTGAAGAACATGGAGCAGGAGGAATCGCAGGGCCTGGGCGAGAAGATGCTGGCGCAGGCGCTGCGCGCCGAGGGCCTGTCGCTGCCGCCCGAGGACGGCAGCGGCGTGGGCGTCTGGCAGCAGCTGATCCGCTGGACCGGCAACAAGAGCCGCGACGATCTCTTCGTCGACATCGGCGTCGGCCGCAAGATCGCGACGATCGTCGCGACGCGGCTGGCGCGCCTGCTCGCCGAAGGCGGCGTCCGCGCCGACGCGCTGACGCTGACGATGGGCCGCTACGCCGTCGACGATTCGGCGCCGTCGCAAGGCCTCGTGCTGATCGACGGCAGCGAAGGCGCGTCGGTCCAGCTCGCGCCATGCTGCCGGCCGATCCCGGGCGACGCGATCGTCGGCAACCTCGGCCGCGGCGAAGGCCTCACCGTCCACACCGCCGATTGCAGCGTCGGCAAGCGCCTGCTCGAGCGCGACAGCGAGCGCTGGATGCGCGTCGACTGGGCCGAGCAGCCGACGCGGCCGTTCGAGACCGCGGTCTCGCTGCTCGTCAAGAACGGCAAGGGCGTGCTCGCGCAGGTCGCGTCGGCGGTGAGCCAAGCCGAGGCCGACATCACCCACATCGACATGGGGCAGGAGCCGGCGAGCGAGACGACCGAGCTGAAGCTGCTTCTGAGCGTGCGCGACCGCCTGCACCTGGCCGAAGTGATGCGAACGCTGAAGCGCTCGCATGCCGTCCTGCGGGTCGCGCGCGTCAAGCCCTGACGGTGGCGGCGGCTCCGGGCGCTTCCGGTCCCGGCGCCGGATAGCGCACCTCGAGCACCTCGAGCGTCTCGACGCCGCGCGGCGTCACCAGGCGGACCTCGTCGCCGACGCGCGCCCTCAGCAGCGCGCGCGCGATCGGCGCGATCCAGCTCACCTCGCCGCGCGCGCTCTCCGCCTCGTCGACGCCGATGATGCGGATCGTGCGCTCCTCGCCGTGGTCGCTCGCGTAGCGAACCGTCGCCCCGAAGAAGACCTGCTCGTTGCCGTGGTGCCGCGACGGATCGACGACCTCGGCGAGGTCGAGCCGCTTGGTCAGGAAGCGGATGCGGCGGTCGATCTCGCGCAGGCGCTTCTTGCCGTACAGATAGTCCCCGTTCTCCGAGCGGTCGCCGTTCTTGGCCGCCCACGAGACCGCCTCGACCACCTTCGGGCGCTCGTCGTCGAGGAGCGTCATCAGCTCCTCGCGCAGGCGCCGGTAGCCGGCGACGGTGATGTAGTTCTTCGCGCCCTGCGGCAGGACGGCGGCCTCGACGTCGTCGTCTTCATCGTCTTCGCGATCGACCTCGCGCGTGAAAGCCTTGTTCATGACGTGGCGCTGCAGACAAATCCGGGCTGGACGATGATTCTGCCGTCGCATCCATCTCCCTTCTGAAAGGAATTCCAATATGACCAGCACTCGTCGCGTCGCCGTGGTCGTCGGCAGCCTGCGCAAGGATTCGTTCAATCGCAAGATGGCGAAAACGCTCGCGGCGATGGCGCCGGCGCCGCTCTCGCTCGAGATCGTCGAGATCGGCCAGCTGCCGCTCTACAACCAGGACGACGACGCGACCCCGCCGGCAGCATCGGTCGCCTTCAAGGAGAAGATCGCCGGCGCCGACGCGGTGCTGTTCGTGACGCCGGAATACAACCGCTCGGTCCCTGGCGTGCTGAAGAACGCGATCGACGTCGGCTCGCGTCCGTACGGCAAGAGCGCCTGGAAGGGCAAACCCGCTGCCGTGATGACGGTCTCCCCGGGCGCCATGGGCGGCTTCGGCGCCAACCATCACCTGCGCCAGTCGCTGGTCTTCCTCGACATGCCGGTGCTGCAGCAGCCCGAGGCCTACGTCGGCAGCGCAGGCGATCTGTTCGACGACGCCGGCGGCCTCAAGAAACCGGAGACGCAGCAATTCCTCGCCAAGTTCCTCGCCGCGTTCGCGGCCTGGATCGAGCGGACGGCGAAGACGCCGGCCTGAGGCAGCCGGTCAGCGTCGCCTTGCGGCCTTCTTCGCCGTGTTCGCGGCGCTCACAGACTTCGTCACCTTCGTCGCTTTCGCTGGCTTCGGGGCCTTCGATGCTTTTGCCGCCTTCGGTGCTTTCGCGGCCTTCGATGGCTTCGCTTTCGCGGCCACGGTGGGCTTCGCGGCGCCGCCGGCCTTGGCCTTCTTCAGCTGCGCGAGCCTGACCGGCTTGGCCTTCCCCTTCGCCGGCAGGGCTCGCGCGCCGCGTGACGGGACGGCCTCGGCCGCAGGAAAGCGGACGCCCTTGGCGAGCTGCAGGTAGGCGAAGTAGTTCTCACCGTAGTACTTCGCGCCGTCGAAGTAGCCCTGCTTCAGGCCCTTGGCCGGGTCGTAGCGGCCGGTGTTGTAGGCGATCGCGACGCCGGCCATCTCGGCATCGCTGAGGGAGGTCTTCGCCTGCCAGCCGACCCGCTTCAGCGCTGCCTTCAGCTCGCCGATGCACTTGGCGAGCGCGGCATCGAAGTCGGCGTAGCGACGCGAGAGGAAGTAGTCGGGCTCGGTCTTGAAGAACTGCAGGTCGAGCTGGAAGATCCCGAAGCCATGACAGAACTTGTCGGGCCGAGCCGCCGCGCCGCGGTAGGCCGGGATGTAGCTCGCCATGTCGACCAGGCCCTGGCGCGCGATGTCGAACATGCGATCGCCCTGCGGCGCCTGAAGCAGCTCGGCCTTGTTCTTCGGGAAGGCGCGCCGCCCGCCGCCCGTAGGCGAGGCGTCGATCGTGTCGCCGACGCAGAGCTCGAGAATGCGCGAGGTCGGCAGCCCCTGGCGGCGCAGCGCCGGCCAGATCTCGCCGGTTTCCTGACAAGCGAACGCGGTGATCATGTCGACGCTGAACGGCGTTCCGGCGATGGCTCTTTCGATCGCGGGCTGGAACTGGCTCTTGAACCAGAACGCATCCTGGGCGTTGGGCATGTCGCATTTCCTCTGCTGGGTGAAACGGTGCAGCCTAGCCGCACGAACCGAAAAATGTTAAGCGTCGCGGTGCCCCTTGTCACGTAAGCTCTGCACCCATGAGGCCCACGCGATGCTGAAGCGACGGCAGTTCGTCGAAGCCGTCTCAGGGTCCGTGCTGGCCGTAACGTGCGGCGGCGCGATCGCGCAGTCGCGCAAGATGCCGCGCGTCGGCATCCTGCTCTTCAACTCCCCGTCCTCGGAGCCCCTCGGCCCGCTGCTCGACGGTCTCAAAGAGGCCGGATACGTCGTCGACAGGACGCTGGCGGTCGACTACCGCTATGCCGAAGGCCGGCAGGAGCGCCTCCCCGCGCTCGCCGTCGAGCTGGTGCAGCTCAACCCCGATGTGATCTTCTTGGTGGGCGGCGACGTCGCGCCCTACGCCAAGGCCGCGACGACGACGATCCCGATCGTCGTCGTGGTCAGCAACGATCCCGTCAAGGCCGGGCTGGTGGCGAACATCGGCAGGCCGGGCGGCAATGTCACCGGGATCACGCTGATCTACGACGAGCTCGCCGGCAAGACGCTCGGCTTCCTGAAGGAAGCGGCGCCTTCGATGACGCGCGTCGCCGTCCTGTGGAATCCCGAGCATGCCGACCCGGAGTTCCAGGAGACCAAGCGCGCCGCCGACCTCCTGAAGGTCAGGCTCCAGTCGCTCGAGGTCCGTCGGCCGGAGGACTTCGTCGCGGCCTTCAAGGCCGCCCTCGCCGAGCGGGCCGAAGGGTTGGTGATCGTGTCGTCGAGGCTGATGTCGCGCGAGCGCCCACGCATCATCGAATTCGCGGCCAAGAACCAGATTCTGATCGCCGGCGGCTGGGGCGAGTGGACCCGGGACGGCGCCCTCTTGACCTATGGTCCGAACACCGTCGAGCTCATGCAGCGCGCGGCCGTCTTCATCACCAAGATCATCAAAGGGGCCCGACCCGCCGATCTGCCGATGGAGCGCCCGACGCGGTTCGAGCTGGTGATCAACCTCAACACCGCACGCACGTTCGGCCTGACGTTGCCGCCGAACCTCCTTGCGCGTGCCGACCGGGTCGTCTGAAAGATCAGGCGATCACGCCGTCAAAGAAAGACGGCCTCGACGCAGTGTCGTCCAGGCCGTCGATCCGAAGCTGAAAAGAGGTGGTGCGGCTGGCAGGATTCGAACCCACGACCCGTTGGTCGTAGCTCGTTGCCTGATAGCAAGTTGTTGATCCCATTCTTGGCATTTGCTGGGAACGGCGCTTGCTGCACTTCTGCTAGAGCCGCGCCGTTGCCATGCTCCAAGTCAATTCTGCTCAGATGACCCCGTCTGCGTGCAACTGCGCGAAGCGGGTAGGCGCCATGCCGAGCCAGTCGACATAGACCTCCCGATTGTGCTGACCTAGCAACGGTGCATCGCCGGCCACGAGCGCAGGCGTTGCCGAAAGCTTCATCGGCGAGCCGAACACCTCGACCTCGATCCCGCCGACACCGACGGGTACGAACATCTCACGCGCCCGCAAGTGCGGATCGCCAACCACCTCGTCGATCTTCTTGATCGGTGTCAGCGCGATCCGGTTGCCCGCCATGGCCTCGAGCTCCGCCTTGGTTCGCGGCAGGAACCAGCGATCGATGATCGGCTCGATGCGGCGCTTGTACGTCGCTTCGTCGAAGCGCTTCACCATGGTGTCGATCTCCGGATCTTCGGCGAGCTCGGGTTCGCCGAAGATCGCGCAGGTTTCGCGCCAGAGCTTGTCGCTGTAGGAACCGAAGAACACGAAGCCGTCCTTGCATGGAAACTGGCCGTACGGCCGCGCGAACGGATGGGCGCTGCCGAGCGGCGTGGCGACCGCACCGTTGACCGTGAAGTTGACGATCGCGCTTTCGGTCAGCGTGACGACCGAGTCCTGCTGCGAGATGTCGACTCTCTGGCCGACGCCGCTGCGTTCGACCTCGCGGAGCGCCGCGAGCGTGCCGATGGTCGCGTAGAACGACGCCGCGAGGTCGCCGATGATGCTGCCGACCCGCACCGGCGGGCGGCCCGCCTCGCCGTTCATAGACCACAGTCCGCCTGCGGCCTGCGCCGTGCTGTCGAACGACGGCCGCGGCGAGTGCGGCCCGGTTTGGCCGAAGCCGCTGATCGCGGTGTAGATCAGGCGCGGGTTCGCGACCTGCAGCGTCGGCCAGCCGAGCCCCAGCTTGTCCATGGTGCCGGGCCGGAAGTTCTCGACGAAGACGTCGGCCTTGGCGATCATCTCGAGCAGCAGCGCCTTGCCGTCGGGATGCTTCAGGTCCAGGCTCACGCCGAGCTTGTGGCGGTTGTACTGCGCGAAATACGCGCTTCCGCCGGGAGCCGCGCCCGATTCCAGCGCAGCGCCAGGGCGCGCCGCGGCGCCGACGTGCGGCGGGAAGTCGCGCACGTAGTCCGGATCGTTCGGGTGCTCGACCTTGATCACGGTGGCTCCGAGGTCGGCCAGCATCATCGTGCAGTACGGCCCGGCGACGACGCGGCTGAGGTCGATCACGGTGATGCCGGCGAGCGGCAGCACGCGCCTGCCCTGGTCTGCTTCGGCCTGCCCTTCCTGCGCCATGTGCATCGCCCTCACCAGCCGCCGCGCGCGAGCCAGTCCTCGACCTGCTCGAGCCGGTCGGAGCCCCAGAACGGCTCGTCGTCCACGAACACGAAGGGCGAGCCGAAGACGCCGCGCTCGAGCGATGCCGCAACGGCAGCGCGGAGATCGGTGCGCGCCTCTTCGCTGTCGATGCCCTGCCGCAGGGCCGCGCCATCGAAGCCGAGCGCTCCGGCGGTGGCAGCGAGCTCGTCCGATGACGACAGGTCGCGACCGAGCCGCCAGTAGCGGTCGAATACCTCGTGCGCGAAGGCGCCTTCGTGCCCCGGGTGATGTCGTTTGACCCAGCAGAAGGCGCGTGCCGCGGGGCGCGGGTCCATCATCGGGTCGCTGACCTCGCGCGCCAGCGCGAGGCCGTGACGGCGCGCGTAGCGAGGGAGGTCGCGCCGGACGTAATCGCCCTTCAGCGGCGTTTCGAGCAGCGGCTTCAGGCCCATCACCTTCATCACGGCGACACCGAGCAGCATGCAGTGCCAGTTGACGCTGCGGCCGTGGCGCGCGGCGATCGCCTCGATGCGCAGGCTCGCGACGTAACCGTAACTGGAGATGAAATCGAAGTAGAAGTCGATCGGTGCGGCGCCCGGTGCGCCTGGGTTCGAGACTCGCGGCGGTTGCAGTTCGGCGGCCATCGTCTTCGCCCCGCGGCTCAGTGGATCGCCGCGTACATGATCTTCTCTTCGGTGGCCTCGAGCGCGGAGTACTCCTCAACCACCTTGCCCATCCGCTGGACCAGGATCCGGTCCGAGAGCGCCATGATCTCGGGCAGGTACGACGAGATCACGACCACCGCCTTGCCCTCGTCCGCCAGCCGATTGATCAGCTGATGGATCTCGGTGATCGCGCCGACGTCGACGCCGCGCGTCGGCTCGTCGAAGATGATGATCTCGGGCTCCTGAACGAGCGATTTGGCGATCACGAGCTTTTGCTGGTTGCCACCGGAAAGCTCGATCGCCTTGACCTCCTCGCCGATGGCGCGGATGTTTAGGCGCTTGATCCAGTGCGCACCGACCTCGGCAGCCTCCTTCCTGGACACCAGCTTGCGCTTGCCGCGCAGCTTGGCGAGGAGACCCAGGTAGACGTTGCCGGCGATCGACTGGGTCTCGAAGAAGCCTTCGATCTTGCGGTCCTCGGTGACGTAGACGATGCCGTCGCGCACCGCCGAAGCCGGCACGAAGTAGCGCACCGGGCGGTCGTGCAGCAGGACCTCGCCGCCGTGCATGAAGTCGCGCTTGATGACGCCGGCGACGACTTTGAAGGTCTCGGTCCGCCCCGAGCCGACCAGCCCGAACACCCCCGTGATCTGGCCCGCGAACACCGACAGCGAGTTGTTCTTCACCATCGCCGCCATGCGCAGGTTCTGCACCGAGAGGACGCGCTTGCCCTGCGGCCGCACGCTGGTCTTGCGCTGGCCGTAGAGCGTCTGCGACAGGTCGCGGCCGACCATCGCCTGGACGATCCGGGCGCGGTCGAAATTCACCTTGTCGTCGGTCACGACGTGCTTGCCGTCGCGCAGGATCGTGATCCGGTCGGAGACGAGGAGCGCCTCCTCGAGCGCGTGCGAGATGAAGATCACCGAGACGCCGCGCGCCTTCAGGTTGTAGACCAGGTCGAAGAAGTACTTCTTCTCCTCGGGCGTCAGGCTCGCGGTCGGCTCGTCGAAGATGATGACCTTGGCGTTGTGCAGCACGGCGCGCGCGATCTCGACCATCTGCTTCTTGGCCGCGCCGAGGAGGCTCACGACCGCCGTCGGGTCGACGTCGAACTGGAGCGACTGCAGGAACTGCTGCGCCGCGATGTAGATGCCGCGCAGGCGATTGAAGAACTTCTCCTGGCCGAGGAAGAGGTTCTGCGCGACCGTCATCGTCGGCACCAGGCTCGTCTCCTGGAACACCATCGCCACGCCCAGGTGCAAGGCCTCGTTCGGCGTGCGCGGGTTGACTTCCTTGCCGTCGACCAGCATCTGGCCCGACGTCAGGTTCACGACCCCGGCCATCACCTTCGTCAGCGTCGACTTGCCGGCGCCGTTCTCGCCGACGATGGCGTGGATCTCTCCCGTGCGCAGCGCGAAGTCCACGGAGTCGATCGCCGGCACACCGGCGTACTTCTTGGTCGCCTGGCGCAGCTCGAGGATGGTCGGCGTGACGACCTGCGGGTTCGGGCTCACGACCGCAGGCTCCGTTCCGCATCGGCAACCGACAGACGCAGGATCCGGCGACAACCCTTGGCGAGCACGAACAGGTCGCCCCGGCATTCGACCGCGGCGACGACGCCGTGGTGCTTGCCGTCGAAACGGCTGTGCAGCGAATAGCGCACCAGGCCTTCATCGGTGAGGCGGATGACGAGGCCGTACGAGCGTGGCGGCGCCCACGGCTTGACGACGCCCATCATCTTGAGTTGCGCCCCCTGCATCGGCTCGAGGAAGGTGTTGCCCGAGTTCAGCGCCGGCGCGATCCAGTGCTGCGGCTCGATCTCGGCGAGCATGCGCTCGCGATAGGCGTGCTCGCGGAGCACGAACTCGACCAGCTGCGTTCGCAAGGTGAAGCAGGTGAGCCAGAAGCCGCCGCCCGCGGCAGGCGCGATGCGCGAGGGGTAGCCCGGCAGCGAGTCGGTCACCGCGCGCCCGCGCTTGCCGTCGGCGACGGCGCGCACGCGGTGCGACCAGCTCTCGCTGACCCAGACTTCCGCGCCGGCCGCGCACGCGCCGAACGCGCAGGCGAGCCCGCTCGCGAGCACGCGCGCGGAGCCGTCCGCGGCTTGCATCTCGAACACGCGGCCGCTCCGACCGAGCCCCATCAGGTCGTGGCGCCAGTGGTCCACCGGATGCTCGAGCGAGCCGTCGGTGACGAGGAGGAGGCGGCCGTCTTCGGCGACGGAGATCGCATTGACCGCATTGAGCTTCGACCCGCCGACCGCGTCCCATCTGCGGCCGTCGTGCGCGCCGCCGACGATGCGAACCTCGCGGCCGCCGAGCGCGACCGCGAGGCCCCCGCCAGGAAGGCAGGCGAGCGCAGTCACGGGCTGGTCGAAGCGCTGGACTTCGCTCGACGTCTTGCCGCTCCCCGCAGTCGACACGTCGTAGCGCAGCACCGTGACGCCGTCGGCGACATACAGCGCGTCGCCGTCCGTGGCCAGGTCTTCCGGTGCTTCCAGCGCAGCGAACGGCGGCGCTTGTTCGAGGATGTTGTTCGACTTCAGCGCGCCGTCGAACACCGGCACCGTGATCGACGCGTCGCCGCGGCCGAGGAGCCGCTCCTTCCAGTCGAGGATCGCGCCGATCACGCAGCCTTCCCCCAGCGCCGGTCGTACTGGATGAAATCGGGGTCGGCGCCTTCGAGCTTGAGCCGGCCGACGCGGTTGTTCATGATGCCGCCGAGGTACAGGTAGCCGCGGTGCTCGCGCATGGAGGTGATCATCGGGTGGTTCTGGCCGCCGAGGTCCCACATCGTCTCGAGAACCTCGCCCTTCTCGTTGAACTTCAGCACGCAGCCGGTGTTGATGTTCGGGAACAGCCACTCGTCGCGCGCCACCCGCTTGGCCATCCGCTTGCGAAAGCCCGGCATCTTCCACGCCAGGTCGAGCGCCGGGCAGCGCATGCCGACCAGCGACATCCAGTAGTTGCCGTCCGAAGAGTTGTTGATGTTGTCGGGAAAGCCGGGAAGGTTCTCGAGCACGATCTCGGTCTTGCCTTTCTTCGGGCCGTCGAACCAGTGGCGCTTGACGCTGCAGCCCCAGGTCTCGGCGAACAGGAACGAGATGCCGTCGCTGGCGATGCACACGCCGTTCGGGAACTTCAGGTCGCGAATGACGGTGTGCGTCTTGCCGGTGTTGGTGTCGAAGCAGATGATGCGGCCGTTGCCGCGCGCCTCGAGCCCGTCGGTCGCCCACTCGTGCATCTCGAAGCGCACCGTCGCTTCCGAGAAGAAGATGCGGCCGTCGTCGGTGATGTCGAGGTCGTCGGCCAGCCGCAGGCGGCTGTCGTCGTTGATCGACGTGTAGCTGCGGTTGGTCTCGTCGGTCGCCTTCTCGACCTTGCGCTCGGGCGTGACGCGGTACAGGCCCATGCCGCCGATGCAGACGTAGAGGTTGTCCTGGCGGTCGAACGCCATGCCGAGCGGCGTGCCGCCGATGTGCGCGAAGACCTCCATCCGCTCGTAGTCGGGCGCGAGGAAACGGATGATGTCGCCATGGCGCGAGCCGGCGTAGAGGTTGTCGTAGCGATCGAGGATCACGTCCTCGGGGCCTTCTATGCGGCCGAGGCCGATCGGCGTCGCCGGCCGCAGCCGGTCGTTCAGCGCCCAGGCGGTGCCGCAATCGGGCGCCGTCGACGGCAGCGGCGGCATGCCGTGGTACGTCGGGCTGACGTAGACCTTGTTGACGATCCGGTGCCTGTTCTTCAGCCAGCGGATGTCGATCGTCGCGGCGAGCAACAGGATGCCGGCGAGCACCATCCGGTTGTAGCCGCCGTGCAGCGACATCGTCGTCAGGCCGTTGATGATCAGGAGCACGATCAGGGTGCCGACGAGCGCCTTCATCACCGAGCCCTTGCCGCCGCCGAGGCTGATGCCGCCGAGCACCGCCGCCGTGAGCACGGTGATCTCGAGGCTGACGCCGATGTCGCCGCCCGCAGTCGCCAGGCGCGACGCGAAGAAGACGCCGCCGAGAGCGGTGAGCACGCCGCTCGCGACGTAGCAGAGGGCGACCGTGCGACGCACGGCGATGCCGGTGTTGTAGGCCGATCGACGCGAGCCGCCGATCGCGGTGACGTGCCAGCCCGGGCGCAGCCGCGTCAGGAAGATGTGGCCGAAGATCGCGACCGCGGCGTAGACGAAGACGACCGTCGGCACACCGAGCCAGTCGCCGTTGCCGATGAAGTCCCACGCCTTCGATTCCGGGAAGCCGCCGGCGATCGCGGTGGCGTAGTCGGCGGTGAGGAGGTCGTAGAGCGCTCGGTAGATGATCAGCGTGATGAGCGTCGTCAGGAAGGCGCGCAGGCGGAAGTAGCCGATCAGCACGCCGTTCAGCGCGCCGAGCGCGGCGCCGCACAGCAGCGTGACGACGACGGCCGGCGCCACCGCCCACTTCAGCACGTGCATCAGGTAGAGCGCGCAGAAGTTCGTCAACGCGAACATCGAGCCGACCGAGAGATCGATGCCGCCGACGATCATCACCAGCGCCATGCCGAGCACGATGAAGCCGATCTCGCCGGCCTGCCGCCCGGTGTCGGCGAGCGCCGCCGGCGAGAGGAAGTTCGGGATCGCGCGCGACAGCGCGAACGCGACCAGTACCAGCACGATCACCGGGATCGCGGTCTCCATCCAGCGCTTGGCAAGGATCTCGCCGAGCGCGTGGTCGGGCCAGTACCGGTAGCGCCAGCGCGTCAGCGTGTCGGTCCAGCGCTCCTCGACGGGCGCCGGCGCGAGCGATGCGGCCGTGCGATCCACTCAGGTCTTGCCCAGCTTCCAGCAGGTGCCTTCGTTGCCGGCGTTGGCCTTCGTGATCGGGATCAGCGTGGTGTAGATCGATCCCTTCGCGGTTCCCGTCTTGCCCGGGTTCTGCAGCAGCCACTTGATCGACGCTGCCATGTTGCTCGCCTGCGTCGGCACGTCGTAGCTCAGATCGAGGTCGAACGCGCCCGACTTGACCTGGTCGCACGCGCCCTTCTGCTCGCCGCCGCCGGACGTCGCGAGGAAGACCTTGCCCGTGAGGCCGGCCTCCTTGATCGCCGCCGCGGTGCCCGAGTCCATGCCGTCCCAGAAGCCGACGATGCCGCACAGGTCCGGATGCTGCTTGAGCACGGTCTGCGTGATGCCCTTGGCCTTCGCCGCGTCCCAATCCGCCGCCTGGCTCGAGACGACCTTGATGTCGGGGTGCTTGGCGAGCACGTTCTCGACGCCCTTCAGCGTGTAGGCGCTGGCTGCCGCCGACAGCGCGCCCTGCACGACCGCGATCTTGTTCGACTTGCCCTTGCAGGCGTCGACCACGGCGTTGGTCGCCTTCTCGCCGACCTCGATCCAGTCGGCGCCAACGTAGACGACCGAGGGATACGCCGAGCGCATGTTGATCTGCACGATCTGGATGCCCTGCGACTCCGCCTTCTGCAGCAGCTTCGCGTAGGTCTGCACGTCGGGGTTGTGGACGACGATGACGTCGGGCTTCTCGCTGATCAGCGTCGTCACGGCCTGGGCGCCGGCGTTGGTGTTCCAGTTCGGATCGCGGACGACGATCTTGACGCCGAGCGGCTCGAGCTCCTTCTTCAGGCCCTCGAGCCAGCCCTGCGCCAGGTCGAACCCGAGCGCCACCGGGACATAGGCGACCGTCTTGCCCGCGAGCGTCTTGCGATAGGCGTCGCGGAACGGCTCGTCGATGCCCTTGCCCTGGGCGAACGCGAGCTGCCCGAAGGCCATGCCGGCGAGCAGCGTCAGCGCCGCGAGGCCGGTGCGAAGGCGTGTGGAGGTGGGGTGCAGCGTCATGCGTGTCTCCTGTCTTGGTGGAAGGGAGGCGGCACGGGGCCGCCGTCGGGATTGCGAGCGGTCGTCAGATGTCTCCCTGCTGCGCGGTCTCTTCGTTGCGGGGATTGATGAACGAATCGATCAGGATGGCGATCAGCAGGATCACGCCCTTGACCAGGTTCTGCGCCGAGTACGAGACGTCGAGGATCGTCATGCCGTTGAGCAGCGTGCCGATCAGGAGCGTGCCGATGACGACGTTGACGACGCCGCCGCGCCCGCCCGACAGGCCAATGCCGCCGAGCACGACGACGAGGATCACGTCGTAGATCAGGGTCGAGTTGTAGATCCGCGTCGGCATGCTGTTGACCGACGCCGCCATCACCATGCCGGCGAACGCGCCGATCAGCGCCGCGAGCACGTACTGCAGCACGATCACGGGCCGCGTCGGGATGCCGGTGACGCGCGCACCGAACGGGTTGTCGCCGATCGCGTAGACGTAGGTGCCGAGGCGCGTCCGACGCAGGAAGAACGACACCGCCGCGGCGACGACGCCGAACATGATCACCGGCATCGGCACGCCGAGCAGCGTGCCGCGGCCGACCCACGCGAAGCGGTCGAGCTGCGGGCTCCACTGGACGATGTCGAGGCGGAAGAACGCGACCTGGCCGAGGCCGGCGAGGAAGAGCCCCGAGGCGAGCGTCGTGAAGAGCGAGGGCACCTCGGCGTAGGCGACCAGCCAGCCGTTGACCAGGCCGAACGCGAGCGCGAGCGCGAGCGCGGCGAGAAACGCCATCGGCGCCGAATGACCGTCCTGGACCAGCTGCAGCACCAGGCCGGCCGGCACCGCGAGCACCGCGACCATCGAGATGTCGATGCCGCGGCCGATCACGACGATCGCCATGCCGAGGCCGAGGATGCCGAGGATGGCCACGTTCTGCAGCAGCCCGAGCAGGTTCCCGGCGGTGAGGAAGCCCGTCAGGAACAGGCTGAAGCCGGCGAACATCAGCACGAAGATCGTGAAGACGATCGTCTGCTGCGAGATCTGCGGCAGCTTCATCGCGGGGTCGCGGCGGCGCGGCGCCCGCGCGGCGCCAGGCCGTTCATCAGGATCGCGATGCTTTGCTGCGCGACGTCCGCCGCGCCGAGCTCCCCCTCGGGGTCATACCATCGGCCGATCCAGCTCAGCGCACCGGCCAGCGTGAACGCGGCGAGCTTCGGATCGCAGCGGGCGATCGAGCCTTCGGCGAAGCCCTGCTCGATGAGCGCGCGGAACTCATGGTCGAGCTCGGCCTTCAGCCGGCGCAGCTGCTTGCGCGCCGCCGGCGCGAGCGGGTCTTCGCCGACGCGGATCAGGCACATGCCGAAATCGCAGGTGACGATCAGCGCGTATTCGTGCATCGCCGCCTCCAGCTTGTCGACGGCGGTGCCGCCCGACGCAGCGGCGCCGGCGATCGCCGAGCGCAGCAGCTCGAGGCCGAGCCGGACGCACTCGAACAGGATCTCTTCCTTGTTGTGGATGTAGTAGTAGAGCGTCGGCTTGGTGACCTGCAGCCGCTCGGCGACCATGGCGAGCGAGGTCGCGTGATAGCCATGCTCGTTGAACAGCTGCGCCGCCGCGCGCAGCACCGCATCGCGCTTGACCGCGCGCTCCTGCCCGCGGTCGAGCGGATGGGCCCACGGCGAAGCGAGGACAGCGGCAGCGGGCATCAGGTCTCCTGGCGAGCCGGGTCCGCACGAGGGCGCGGCGAGGCTTCTTGCTGTTCGAGAAGCGCGGTTACTCGTCGGTAACGCGAAGTGGGATAGTGGTCGCCGGGCTGGCCTCGCGCAAGCCCGGAGCGCCAAGGATTTCCCTAGGTCACCGGGAGCCGGCGCAGCTCGCGGCGCATGATCTTGCCGGTAGCCGTGAGCGGCAGCGACTCGACGAACACGACGTCGCGCGGGCACTCATGGCGCGCCAGGCGCGTTCGCACCGAGTCTCGGATCGCCTCGGCGAGCTCGGCGCTCGCCGTGTTGCCGGGGCGCAGCAGCACGAAGGCGCGGATCGCCTCGGTCTTCACCGGATCGGGAACGCCGATCACCGCCGACATCGCCACCGCGGGGTGACCGTTCAGCGCATCCTCGATCTCGCCCGGGCCGATCCGGTAGCCGGCGCTCGTGATGACGTCGTCGGCGCGGCTCATGTACCAGTAGTAGCCATCCTCGTCGCAGCGGCCGAGGTCGCCGGTGAGCAACCAGTCGCCGGCGAACTTGTCGCGCGTCGCCTCGGGCTTGTTCCAGTACTCGAGCAGCATCACCGGGTCGGGGCGGCGGAACGCGATGTTGCCGACCGTGTCCGCCGACAGCGGATGCCCGTGGTCGTCGACGATCGCGGCGACGTGGCCGGGCAGCGCCTTGCCGAGCGAGCCGGGCTTGGGCGCCAGCACCTGCGTGCAGTTGCCGAGGACGATGTTGCACTCGGTCTGGCCGAACACTTCGTTGATCTCGATGCCGAGCGCGCCGCGCGCCCATTCGAGCGTCTCGCGTCCGACCGATTCGCCGCCGCTGATGACCGAACGCAGCGCGACGCCGTGGCGACGCAGTGGATCGGGGACGACGCTGAGCCGGCGCAGCATCGTCGGCGTCAGCAGGCTGATGCGCACGCGGTGCTTGCCCATCAGATGGAACGCCTCTTCCGGGTCGAAGCTCGTGTTGCGATAGGTCAGCACCGGCAGGCCGCAGAACCACGCCGGCATCAGCACGTCCATCAGCCCCGCAAGCCAAGACCAGTCGGCCGGCGACCACATCACGTCCCCCGGTTGCGGCAGAAAGTCGTAGACGAGCTCGAGGCCCGGCATGTGGCCGAGCATCGAGCGATGGCCTTGCAAGGTTCCTTTCGGCTGGCCGGTGGTGCCCGACGTGTAGTTGATGAAGGCGGGCGTGTCGGGTGTCAGCGCGAGCGTTTCGAACTCGTCCGTGGCGCGCGCGAGCTCGGCCCAGAAGTCGAGCGTGCCGGCGCCCTTGCCGTCGACCAGCATCACGTGCGCGAGGTGGGGCGCCTGCTCGCGCACGGCGGCGACGTTCGGCCAATGCGCGGCATCGGTGATCAGCAGCTTCGCGCCGCTGTCGCGCAGCCGGTAGGCGAGCGCGTCGGTGCCGAACAGGAGCGAGGTCGGCACCGAGATCAGCCCCGCCTTCCAGCAGGCGACGTGCGCGACCGCCGTCGCCGGGTCCTGGCCGAGATAGATCAGCACGCGATCGCCCTGGACGAGACCGAGATGGCGCAGCGTGTTCGCGCACTGGTTGGCGAGGCACCGGATCTGGCGGAAGCTGTAGTGTGCGACGCTGCCGTCGCCGCGCTCGTGGATCAACGCGGTGCGAGCCGGGTCGGCGGCATGACGATCGCAGACATCGCGCGCGATGTTGTAGCGCTCGGGCAGATTCCAGCGGAACGCGCGGTGGATCTCGTCGAAGGTGGCGGCGCGGGTGATCAGCATGCAGCCTCACGCGCCGACGATGCGCCTTGCCAGCGCGTGGCGATGCACCTCCGACGGTCCGTCGTAGATGCGAAACGGCCGGATCTCGCGGTAGATGCGCTGCACGACCGTGTCGGTCGTGATGCCCAGGCCACCGAGGATCTGCAGCGAGCGGTCGACGACGCGGCTCAGCGCCTCCGAGCAGAACACCTTGCACTGGCTCGTCTCGGTGCGCGCGTGCTTGCCCTGGTCGAGGAGCCATGCGGCATGCCACACCGCGAGCCGTGCGCAATGCAGCTCGATCTCGTTGTCGGCGAGCTGGAAGCCGACGCCCTGGTGCTCGCCGATCAGCTTGCCGAACGCATGCCGGCGCCGCGCGTACTCGACCGCGACGTCGTGCGCGCGCCGCGCCGCGCCGAGCCAGCGCATGCAGTGGGTGAGCCGCGCCGGACCGAGCCGGACCTGCGCGTTGCGCAACCCCTGGCCGAGCTCGCCGAGCACGGCGCTGCGCGGCACGCGCACGCCCTCGAACTCGACCACCGCGTGGCCGCCGGGCGAGACGGCGTCGATCGTGTCGAGCTGGCGCACGATGCGAAATCCGGGCGCGTCGATGTCGACCAGGAACATGCTCGCGCCGATGTCCTTCCCGCTCGCATCGAAGGTGCGCGCCATGACGATGTTCAACGCCGCGCCCGGAACGCCGGTGATCAGCCACTTGCGGCCGTCGATAACGAAGCCGTCGCCGTCGACGCGCGCCGTGGTCTTCAGCAGCGACGGATCGGCGCCGGCGCCGTCGTCGGGCTCGGTCATCGAGAACACCGTGCGGATCTCGCCGGCAACCAGAGGGCGCAACCAGCGTTCCTTCTGGGCCTGCGTGGCGACCTTGTTGAGCAGGTTGGTGTTGCCTTCGTCGGGCGCCTGGATGTTGAGCGCCAGCGGCCCGAGCAGGCTGTAGCCCGCCGCTTCGAACACCACGGCCATGCCGCGGTGATCCAGGCCGAGGCCGCCCCACTGCACCGGCGCGTGCGGCGAGACCAGCCCCGCGGCGCGGGCGCGGCCGACGAGCTCGACGCGCAGCGCGTCGCTCGGACCGTGGGCGTCCTGGCGCGGATCGCTCTCGCGCGGAATGACCTCCTCGCGAATGAACGCGGTCACGCGCTCGTGCAAGTCGACGTGCTCGGGCGGCAGCGTGAAATCGATCATCGAGACCCTCCGTTGGTGATCGGCAGATCGTGGACGATCGCAGCGGCGCGCGCAAACATCGGCTCGATCGCGAGGGCGAATCGTTCCCAGGTGTCGTCGGGGTGCCGACCGCTGCGATGCAAGTAGACGTTCAGGCACGAGATCGCGCCCAGGCGGTAGCCGGCATAGGCCTGATACCACGGCAGATCCTCGCAAGACTCGCCCATCGCCTGCTCGTAGCGCGCTGCCACCTCTGAGGGTGTCATGGGGCAGACGGGCCGCCACTCGTCCGCCCAGCTGTCGCGGTCGGCGAGCATCATCATCCAGCCGGCATCGATGCGGCGGCTGCCGATCGATGCGAGCTCCCAGTCGATCAGGCCGGTCAGGCGGCCGCCGTCGAAGAGGGCGTTGCCGGGCTGGCAGTCGCCGTGCACGAGGCCGACCGGCGCACCGTCCGGCCGGGTGGCGATCAAGGCCTCGCGCAGGGCGCGGCCGCGTTCCATCCAGTCGACGCGCGGCGACTTGGCGAGGACGGCATCCCAGCGGACAACCTCGTCGACGAGCGCGCGTGGCGCCTCCCAGTCCGGCAGATGTCGGCGCCAGTCGAAACGGTGAAACGCGGCCATCGAGTCGATCGTCTGCTCGTAAAGCGGTCTCACTGCCGCGGCAGACCTGTCGAACGTCGGATCAGGTTGCCAGACGAAAAACGGCAGGCCGGCCAGGCGGTCCATCACGATGAACGGCGTCCCGAACCACGATTCGCCGGGGTCGGCATACGGTACATCGGGCGCAGGCAAGCCTGTGGCGTGAAGCGCGCGCAGCAACGGCGCCTGCTTGTAGACATCGGTATTGCCCGATCGGCGCACGCCGGGCGGCGCGAGCTTCAAGACCAGGCCGCGGCGCCGGCCCGGCTCGGGCCCGAGCAGGTCAAAGCCGAAGGTCAAGCCGGCATGTCCGACCTCCATCACACGAAAGGCTTCGACCGTGCTTCCCACACCGCACGTGGCACTGACGAATCCTTGGAGGCTGCGCGCGACGGAGCCGACGTCGAGAGGTAAACGAGTGCGTGGCGACGTGTGTCTCCTGATCTGATCCAAGGCCAGCATAGGCCGCGGTGGCGATCATGGCAATCGAGGAACCGCGGCTCCATTGGTTGTTCGATCACTGCATGCGATCAGCTCGTGGAGTCCATAACGGCCTTCCTCTCTTCGACGAACTGTGCCATCCCGGCCGGCTGTGCGAAGGGCCAACGATGAGGGACCGGTCACGAGAGTCACCGCGTCGCCAGGTGCATGACGAAACTCTCGATACGTTCATCTCCGAACGGCTGGCACAAGCCGATCGCAAAGACCGTGACCAGGGCAAAGTCCCGCAGGCAGAAGAAACGGCCCAGACGCAGACTCGTCCAAGCCGTCGATCCGAAGCTGAAAAAAGGTGGTGCGGCTGGCAGGATTCGAACCCACGACCCCTTGGTTCGTAGCCAAGTACTCTATCCAACTGAGCTACAGCCGCTGAACTCGAAATTGTAGCAGCGCGACCCGTTCAGGCCTGGCGTGCGGCGCTCTCGTAGCAGCGCGCGGCGCGACTCGCATCGCCCTCCTGCGCGGCGAGCTCGGCGAGGGCGATCCACGCCTTGCGGCGCGCCGCCGTGGCGAGCGCGACGTCGCCGGCGGCCTGCTCGAGGAGCGACCTCGCCTTGCCCCACAAGCCGCGCGCGGCCAGCGCCCTGCCGGCGGCCAGCGCGATCGCGCCGTCGCGCGGCAACGCCTGCACCGCCGCCTCGAGTCGCGGCAGCCATTCGGCGCCGATGCCGGCGGCGGCGCCGGCGAGCGCTTCGGCGACCGCGGCACGGTCCTCGGCGCCGATCTCGGCGACTCGCTCCCAGTGCGGCCGCAGCCAGGCGCGGGCGTCGTCGTGGGCACCGAGCGCGCTCGCCTGCGTCGCCGCGCGCGCGGCGATGAAAGGATCGCGCCGATCGGCCGGGTCGAGCGAGAGCCAGAGGCGACGCAATTGATCGACGTCGTGGACCGTGTCGAGCGATTCGAAGGCGAGCGAGCGGACCAGGCCGGCCGCGGCGACGGTCGAGAACCCCTGGTGCTTGATCAGCAGCCGTGCCGTCTTCAGCGCTTCCTGCGGCTGGCGCCCGAGCCGCGCCGCCTGCAGCTTCAGGCGCAGCGCATGGGTGCGGCGGGCGACGCCGAGCGGCAGGGCGTTGAGCAGCTCGATCGCGCGCGGCGCATCGCGGTCGTCGAGCGCCCACTCGGCGGCGAGCAGGCGCGCGCCCTCCTCGGCCGAGCGCGCTGCCGGGCTGCGGTGCGCAAGGTCGAGCGCGCGACGCAACTCCTCGTCGCGCAGGGGGCGGTTCTGGACCCGGTGCGCGCTGCCCGCGGCGAGCAGGTGACCGAGGACGGTGAACTCGTTGTCCTGCGCCAGCTCGGGCGTTTCGGCCTGGATCGCGAGGGCGCGCTGCGCCGACTTCTGCGCCCGCGTGTAGCGACCGCCGAAATACTGCGCGAGCGCGTCGCGCAGCGCCGCCTGGCCGGTACGGTCGCGCCGCGCGGTGCGCCATTCGCGCGCGCGTTGCGGCAAGGCGATGAGCGTGTTGATCGCCTGGATCACGGCGACGAGCAGGAAGCACGTGCCGACGAGGATCAGGATGAAGAAGTTCAGCGACAGGTCGAGCCGCCACGATCCCCAGTAGAAGCTCGCCAGGCCGTCGTTGGTGCCGAAGGTCGCCGCCGCGACCACCGCGACCGCGAACAGCAGGACGAACCAGATCGCGAGGCGCACGAAGGTCTAGCGCGCGACGGCCGCGAGCGCGGCGAAGGTGTCGTCGGGCCGCACCGGCGCCGACTGGCGCGACTGCTGCTCGACCTGCATGACCAGGTCGAGCGCGATCTGCGTGCGCCGCGACGATCGATCGAAGTAGCGCTCGATCGCCCCCTTGGCCCCCCTCAGGTCACCGCGTGCGGCGTCGAACTGGCGTGCGAGCAGCGACAGCCTCGCGTTGAGCAGGCGCAGCTTCAGGTTCTCCTTGAGGAAGAACGCCTGCTCGGGCGCGACCAGCATCGCCTCGGGCTGGTCGATTCGCGTGATGCGGACAAGCGAGCGGACCTCCGACCATGCACTGTCGACGACGAGCCGCCCGGCCTGGCCGAACTCGCGCGACAGCCAGTTGCCGAAGCCGCTCGGCGGCGCCGGCGCCGATGCCGATGCCGCCGGCGCCGCGCCGGCCGCGCCGCGCGCCAGGTCGCGACGCGGCTCGGCCGCCGACAGCAGCGGCAGCTCGTCGACCAGGCGAACTGCCTCGTCGAGCTTGATCGAAAGCGTCGCGACGTCGGCGACGCTCGCCGCCTTGACGCGGTCGAGGTCCCGCGCGACGGCCCGCCGCACCGGCTCCAGGCGCGCCTGGTTGGCGCGCGCGAAGCGCTCGTCGATCTGCTTCAGCGCGGCGACGACAGGCTCGGCGCTGCCGGTGAGCGCGCCCTGCTGCAGGCCGGCGCGCAAGGTCGCCTCGCTGTCGGCGACGAGGTTCTCGTCGCGCGAGCGGGCGACCGACTGGACCAGCGCCTCGAGCTGGCTGCGCTGCACGGTGACCTCGTTCAGACGCGCTTCGAGCAACGCGACCTTGGCCGCGGCATCGCGCGCACCTTCCTGCGCTTGCCGCGCGAGCAGGTTCGCCTCGGTGGTGAGGACGGCGCTGTCCTGCTGGCGCTTGACGAGCTCGCGCTCGCTGCCGCGGACGCGCTGGTCGGCACGCCAGGCGAAAACGATGGCGACGATCGCGAGCAAGGCGACAACGAGGACCGCGAGCGAGAGCCCGCGCGTCGACCGCGAGCGGGCCGCTTCGGCGGCATCGATGGCGGCCGTCGGGGCGGGGACGGAAGACGCGGAAGAAACCGGCGAGAAGGCGAGGTCGCGAGGCGCGGAGGCTGGCGAAGGATCGTCGTTCACGGTTCGATCGATTGTATGCAGGCGATCACCGCCTCCAGCCCCGGCGCGGCCTCGACGACGACGCCGAAGCCGAGCGAGCGCGCTCGCGCCGCGATGCGCGGATGGGTC
>JADGRJ010000322.1 GCA_017881025.1 Rhizobacter sp.
ACGGCAACATGACCGCCGCCGCCCATGTGCTGTCGCCTGCCGACATCGATACCCTGGCGACGTACCTCAGCACGCTCCGCTGAGTGGCACGCGCCGGTGAACGCCAATGCAAGTGCGCTCCCTTGCGGTGAGGCGTGGGTGCGTCTGGCGTCTCATGAGAGTCTCCTGTGGGTCACGCGCTGCGAGTCGCCCAGGTCGCCGTCAGCAGCATCAAGAAGCCGACCACGGCAGCGACGGCATGCACGACCACGAGCCACTTCGGCAGCGGCAGCTGCTTCTGGTGATAGTTGAGATTGAGGACGACGCCGCCGGCGGCAGCCAACGCGAAGAGGACCAATGCGCCGTTTGCCAGCGCAGGAAGGCCGATCGTCGCGGCTGCGTAGAGCAGCAAGGTCACTGCCGCGGCGGCGAGGAAGCCGTGCAGCATCGCCAATGCCGCCGGCGGCTGGCGATCGCCGGCGAAGCGAATGCCCGCCATGACCAGGCCGCCGACGGCGGCGACGGCAAGCAGGATCGTCGAAGTGCGAAGGATCAGTGTCGGTTCCATGTCGTGTCTCGCTGGAATGCGGCTGCCGCGGCGAACGCCGGTTGACTGCTCGAGGCAGCTGCTCCACGTTGGATGTCGCGACTCGGCGCCGCGTTCCCGGGCAGCCACTGGCCAGTCGCTTGCCGGTCTCCTTCTGCGGCAGCGCCTCGCGGAACTCGCAAAGCCGAGTGAGAAGAATCCGGAACGCGGCGGATCGCCAGCGCATCCAACGGACGAAAGCAAAGCATGCCCTCCGTCTCCCTTCTCTTCCGATCACGCCCACCTGATGGCCCACCTCAGGGGCGGGGTCGAGACGCCGGAGTGCATCGCGCGCTAGGGGCCAGGCACTGACCCCGGCGGCATGCCATCCCGCATGCCGGCCCTCTCACCGAAAGGAAACGATCATGCAGGACGCACGCTCCCGCGGGCGCAGCTTTGCCCGACATTGTCAAAGCCGGGAACGCGGCCGATCGTGGGCGTCCAGCCTGATCGCGACGGCGGCGATCATCGCCGCGGTCGCCTGCACGCTCGTCGCCTGCGGCGGCGGCGACGACACCAGCGCCGCAGACCAGGCCGCGCTCGTGGCGCAAGGCCAGCAGACCTTCCGCTTCGACACCTTCGGCGACGAGGCGCAGTGGACCGACACGCTGCGAATGCATGAAGTCATCAGCGCCGCGGTCGACCCCGTCACCGCCCTCTCGGTCGGCCTGAAGGTCGATGCCGACGCGTTGCCGGCCGCCGTCGTGCAGGGCATCCAGAACGGCAGCGTCGACCTGCACAGCCCGGCGACCACCATCGCCCTGCTCAAGCTCGACGCCGTCGTCGGCCTCAAGGGGACGGTCGAATCGGTCGGCGGCCGCGACGTCCTCAGCCACGTCGGCGTCACGTGCGCGCTCTGCCACTCGACGGTCGACAACTCGTTCGCCCCCGGCATCGGCAAGCGGCTCGACGGCTGGCCCAACCGCGACCTGAACCCCGGCGCGATCATCGCGCTCTCGCCGGCGATCGACGCGGCGACCAAGGCGCAGCTCGACGCGTGGGGCGCGGGGAAGTTCGATCCGCGCCACAACGTCGACGGCATGAGCAAGCCGGTCGTCATCCCGCCGGCGTTCGGTCTCGAGGGCGTGCACCGCGTCACCTACACCGGCGACGGCACCGAGCTCGCGTACTGGAACCGCTATGTCGCCGTCGCCGAGATGGGCGGCCTCGGCACGGTCACCGAGCCGCGCCTGAACCTGAGCATCACGCACGGCAACGTCGATCTCGTGACGAGCAAGCTGCCCGCCTTGCAGGCGTATCAGCTGTCGATCGCCGCGCCCGCCGCACCGGCAGGCAGCTTCGACCCCGTGGCCGCGGCGCGCGGCCAGCAGATCTTCGCCGGCGCCGGCGGTTGCGCCGCCTGCCACAGCGGCGCGCTCTTCACCGACGCGAACAGCACGCTGCATCCGCCGGCCGACTCGATGGCCGAGCCCGAGTCGCCGAGCTACGCCTCGCGCTCGGCGACGAAGCTCTATCGCACGACGCCGCTGAAAGGCGTCTGGCAGCACGCCCCGTACTTCCACGACGGCTCGGCGGCGACGCTGGACCAGGTGGTCGCCACCTACAACACGCGCAGGTCGCTCGGCCTCAGCGCGCAGCAGTCGGCCGACCTCGTGCAGTACCTGAAGTCGCTCTGATGGGCAGACGCCGCCCTACTGCCTCGTGCAGGCGATCTTCCAGTGGTCGTGGATCGGCCCGGTCGTCGCGATCTCCTCCCACGCGGCGGCCGATTTGCCCGAGCCCACGACGGCCCCCTGGCCCATGTGTCCGGAGAAGCCGGTGGTCGACAGCATGCGTCTTCGCGATGTGACGCAGTCGTACTCGTACTGGTTGCGCGTCGACAGAAACGACCTGCCCTCGAACACGTGGGGGGTCTTGAAGTCCCACAGGTCCGACATCTGCGCCAACGCGCCCAACCTGCGGATCGTCGAGCGCGCGACGTAGACGTCCATGCCGCCGTTCGCGACCGTGGATCCCAGCAGCACCCACTGATTCGTCGCCGGTCCTTCCGTGGCGGTGGACGTGTTCGCCGCCGTCGCCCTCACGCCGCCGCCTCCGGCGCGCGCCAGCGCGCAGCCCACCGCCGCGACCGTCGCGTGGTCCGGGCCGGCGAAGTCGATGATCATGTGCGTGAACGTGGTGCCGCCCTGCGGCAGGACGACGACGCGCGAGCCGCCGCCGCGGTACTGGGCGCGGTACATCGCGTGCTCGCGGCCGTCGTGGCCGATCGCGACCAGCCCCGCGGGCCGGAACTCGATCGTGCCCCGTCCGAGCATCGAGTCGCACATGCCGCCAGTGATGCCGCCGAGCAGCGCGGCCGCGAGGTTGGCCATCTCGGGCGAAACGCCGGGCGCGGCAGCCCGCTTGCCGGACCCGAGCGACTCCCAGCGGCCGAGCAGGGGGTTGTGCTCGGGCGCGAGCGGCGGCCGCTGCTGCCACGTGCGCAGCACGGCCTGGCCCTGCGCGGCGTCGGCCGCGGCGCGGCCCTGCTGCTGGCGCAGCGTGTCGTTCCACTGCTGGTCGGCCTGCTGCTGGTTGCTTTGCTGTTGTTGCGCGCGCTCCTGGGCGCGCTGTTGCTCGGCCTCCTGGCGCAAGGCGCCCGGGTCCTTGCCGAGTTGCTCGGTGGTGGGCGGGCGGCCTTGCGCCTGTGCCGCCAGCGCCGACAGCCCGAGCCCCAATGCACCGACGATCCTGCAGAAAAGCCTTGCCTTCATGGAGGACTCCTCGCCGGTTCATCCCGCGACCGGCAGCTTCGGCTGTGGCAGCCAAGGTCTTTTTATCCGCTTGCCGTTACCCGAGCGTTACTGCGCCATCGGAACCGCTGCAGGCCCGGAGCGCGCTAAGGTGCGGACATGGACGAGCTCGTTCGCCTCAGCGCCGGCGCGCCGGCTTCGGCGCTGCTGCTGGCGGCGATGATTGCCTTCAGCGCGCTCGGCCTGTTCGTGCGGCCCGCGCTGATCGAGCGCAACCTGCTGCGACCTCACGGCCTCGCGCAGCGCGGCGACTACCACACGCTCGTCACCAGCGGCTTCATCCACGCCGACCTGGCGCACCTGCTCCTGAACGGCTTCACGTTCTGGGCCTTCGGCTTCGGCCTCGAGCGCCGCCTCGGCACGGCGAGCTTCGTCGCGCTGTATTTCATCGGCCTGCTCGCCAGCAGCATCGCGACCTGGCTCATCCACCGGCGCCAGCCCGGCTACGCGAGCCTGGGCGCATCGGGCGCGATCCTCGCCGTGCTGTTCGCCTCGATCGTCGTCGCGCCGACGTCGTCGATCTTCATCCTGCCGTTGCCGGTGCCGATCCCGGCGCCGCTGTTCGCGGTCGGCTACCTGGCCTACAGCGTGATCGCCAGCCGCGCCCGCGTCGGCCGCGTGAACCACGACGCGCACGTCGCCGGCGCGATCGCCGGGCTCGCGTACATGGCGATCACGATGCCGGGCTCGATCGAGCGCGCGTTCGGCGCGTGGCTCGGCTGAGCGGCAGGAGAGACGACGCTCGACCGAACTCCGCCTGCGATTTCAGCTGGGTGTACAACCTCGGCATTCCGAGACGCCACCGGGAGCACCGACATGAGCGCAGACAGGCACCGCGGTATCCGCCGAATCAAGCAGAAGCGGGCCAAGGCGCTGAAGAGGCTGGAGCGCCAGCAGCGCAGCGCCGGTGTTGCGCAAACGAGGGCCGGCACGCCGC
>JADGRJ010000090.1 GCA_017881025.1 Rhizobacter sp.
CGGCGCGCTCGCCGTGGCATCGGCCGACGACGCGACCCGCGATGCCGCCGCGCTCGTCACTGCGGCCGCAGCGGCGAACGGAACGGCAGAGACGAGGCTCGGCACGCTCGTGGCGACGGGCGCCGCGTCGGTGTCGGTACCCGGCGTCCCGAGGTCCGGCACGCGCAGGTCGCGCGCCGCGTCCGTCGTTCGCGCAGCGACCGGTGCCGGCACCACATCGCGACGCTGACCGAGCGCATCGCTCGTCTCGACGCGCCCGCGCAAGGCTTCGATCTCGCGTTGCTGGCGCAGCGAGCGAACGATCAGCCAGCCGAAAAGCGCGCCCGCCAGCGCGCCCGCTTCGCCACTCGCGGCAGCCCCGACCAGCGCTCCCAAGACGATCGCGATCAGCAGGATCATGTCGCCTTCTCCCTTGTCATGGTGCGGCGCACTCTAGCAGCGGGGTTTCGCCGCACTGACCCGCCAACGGGGGAGACGACGCGGCTGCGTTGCAAGTCGCCGCGCGCGCGCCGCGCGGTAGCGCCTGGCGCGCCGCGACACGCCGCTCAACGGCAATCGACCCGGACGATCTTGCCGACGAGGCCGAGCGACTGCGTCATGACATCGCCGAAGAACGCGGTGTCGCTGACGAACGAGAGCGAGCCGGCGAGGCGAAAGCGGTTCACCGACTGGGCGTGGCCGCGCACGTTCATGAACGTGAGGCGGCGCTTGTCGCTGCCGTCGACGTTCATGATCCACCAGTCGGCTCCTTGCAGCTGGAACGCGAAGATGTCGGCGCCGGCGCCGGTCATGTAGACGATGCTCCTGCCGTCGGGCGTGAACGTCGGCGCCTGGGCGAAGCTCTCGGTCGTCAGCTCGCGGGTCGCGCCGCTCTCGATGTCCATCGTGTAGATGCGCGACGCGAACAGGCTCTTCGAGACGAAGGTGCTGTAGAACGCGATCGTCTTGTTGTCGGCGGCGATCGATTCGATCTCGCCGCCCTGGTCGACGTTGCCGGGCTGGATGCTGCGCACGTTCTCGAGGTGCGGCTCGGGGCGCGGGACGAAGTCGGCGACCTTGAAGACGTAGCCGCCGGCGAAGAGATTGAGGTCCCAGAAGCGCGGTGCCTTGACGCGCTCGGTCCAGACGAACTTGCTGCCGTCGGGCGAGAACGCGGCATGCGTGATCGCATGGTCGTAGCCGTCGGGAAGCGCGTAGATCTTCCAGGCGCGGCTGCCGTCTCGACTGACGATCCAGTAGTCGGTGTACGCGCCGTAGCCGGGAATCGCCTCGACCGAGCTGCGCTCGTGCTCGTTCTGCTCGACCAGCATCGCCAGCAGCTCGCCTGCGGGATGCCAGGCGGCAGGGAACTGATGGCGATCGTCGCGCCAGGCGACGAAGGCGACGCGCCGCTCGTTGGCGCCGTCGGCGTCGGCGATGAAGGCGTGATAGTGGCCGTCCTTCTGCGGCCGGCCGAAGGCGATGGTTCGGGTCGCAGCGTTCCACTTCGCGCCGATTCGGCCGTCGCTGCCGAAGTCGACTATCGCCGCCGGTCCGCGGCATGACTCGGTGCCGGTCGTCGCCGCGGCGTCGACGGTTGCCGCGGCCAGGCTGAGCCCAAGCGCGATCGCCGCCGCGACCGCGCGCGCCATCAGAAGTCGAGCCGGTGCTCGAGCGCGGGCAATTGGCGGCGCACGTCGGTGATCCGCTCGCGGCTGACCTCGGCGACGACGACCCCTTCGCCGTCCTCGCCGCGACACGCGACGACCTCGCCCCACGGGTCGACGACGAGGCTGTGGCCGAACGTGCGCCGGCCGTTCTCGTGCGTGCCACCTTGCGCGGCGGCGACGACATAGCACTGGTTCTCGATCGCGCGCGCGCGCAACAGGATTTCCCAGTGCGCCGCGCCGGTCGTGTACGTGAACGCCGACGGCACCGAGATCAGGTCGCACGGCGGCTTGGCGAGGGCCCGATAGAGCTCGGGAAAGCGCAGGTCGTAGCAGACGCTCAGGCCGACGCGCATGCCGCCGGCGTCGAGCGCGACCGGCGTTCGTCCCGCCTGCAGCGTGCGCGATTCGTCGTAGCGCTCGCGCCCGTTGTCGTATGCGAACAGGTGCATCTTGTCGTAGCGCGCCGCCTGCACACCGCGCGGCGAGAAGACGAGGTTGGCGTTCATGACGCGGTCGACGCCGCCGTCACCGGTCGGCGCGGCGCCTTCGATGGCCAGCGGCAGCGTGCCGCCGATCAGCCAGACGCCGTGCTCGCGCGCGCTCTCGGCGAGCATGCGCTGGATCGGCCCGTCGCCCGGCGCCTCGGCGACCCTCAGCTTGTCGCGATCGCTCTTGCCCATGAAGCAGAAGTACTCGGGCAGGACGACCAGCGTCGCGCCATCGGCGGCGGCGCGGCCGACGAGGCGGCGCGCGGTCTCGAGGTTCTTCTCGACGCTCGGCGTCGAGACCATCTGCACGGCGGCGATCTTCATCTGGCAGGCTCTCCTCAGCGCGTCACCGCGGGCGCGGGTTCGGCGGCCGGCGCCGAGTCGGCCGCCGCCTCGCCGAGCAGGCTGCGCTCGACCCGCTCGACCTTCGGATCGTCCCACGGCCCGGTGACGCGGAACTCGCGCGTGCTCGCCGCCATCAGCGGCTTCCTCAGGAAGTATTGCGCCAGGAAGGTGCCCAGGCCGATCGCCGGGTTGATCACGGCATAGGCGAGCGACGCGGTGCCGGCGTTGATCTCGGGGACGACGACGACGCGCAGGTCCTCGGTCTCGTGCTCGAGGTCGGCGCTGCCTTCCATCAGCACCGCCGCTGCGGTGCCGCGCATGCGCAGATTGTTGGTCGCCGCCTGGCCCTGTCCGATCTTGAGGTCGCCGACGACGCTGTCGAAAGCGAAGCCTTCGGCGAACAGGTCGCGGAAGTCGAACAGCAGTCGGCGCGGCAGCGACTGCAGGCTGAGCACGCTCAGCAATCGCGCCGCGCCCGGGCCGGCCTTCAGGAACTGGCCCGAATCGATCGCCACCTTCACCTGGCCGGTCATCTTCGCGTAGTCGGGCGAGAACGGCGATCCCGGCCACGAGACGTCTCCGGTGAGCGAGCCCTTGCCACCGCGGACGACGCGACCCATGCCGAGCCGCTCGAGCAGCGCGCCGCTGTCGGCGAGCGCGAGCGTGAAGTTCATGGCCGCGCGCCGCGCCGGGTTCGCGCCGGCTGCGCCGGAATCGCCCCAGGTGCCGGTCGCGGTGAGCTGCGCTTCGGGCATCGTCAGGTTGAGCTTGGAGAGCTGCCATTCGCGCGTGCCGTCGCGGCTGCCGGCGCCGCGGTTGGTCGCCTCGATCTCGAGCCGGCCGAGGCGACGGCCGCGCAGCTCGAAGTCTTCGACGACGACGTCGAGCGCCGGGATCGTCGCCGGTTGCGCGTCGAGCAGGCTTTCGACGCGCTCGACCTCGCCCTTGGGCAGGCTGAGACGGGCCAGGCGCGCGAGCACGCGCCCGGCGCCGACGGCGCCGCGGCGCGCCGGCCGGTATTCGAGGTAGCCCTCGAGCTCGTCGGCGCCGACGTTAGCGCGCCAGAGCTCCGACTGCTGCGACAGGCCGGCGGTGACGTTGCCCAGGCGGCGCGAGCCGACGACGAGCTCGCCGACGCGCAGGGCGATCGCGTCCGGAACGTAGCCGGCGCCGCCCGAGGCGTCGAACACGAGCGGCGCGGTCCCGGCGCTAGCGCGCACGCCATCGCCCTGCACGCGCGCGAGCGCCGCCTGCCATGCCTCGACGTCGAGTCGTTTCAGGTTCACGTTCGCGGCGACTCCGGCCGCCGGCAGCGGCAGGGCTTCGATCGGATCGAGCGGCGTCGGCTCGAAGGCGCGGTCGCCGCTCGCGGCGCGCGGCTCGCCGACGCGGATCGCGCCGCGAACGACGCGCGTGGCATCGCCGCTCACCTCGCGGACGAAGTGCGCCTGCAACGTGCCGCCGAGGTCGACCTGCAACGCTTCGCGAAAGGCTGCCGTGTTGTCGGCCGGCACCGTCGTGCCGTCTTCGGGCCCGGTGCGGACGCGCAACGCGAGCGGCGTCGCCGCCGCCTTGGCGAGCGGCGCCGGCAACTCGATGGCGAGGCCGACCAGGTTGCTCGCGACGCTGATCTGCGGCCGGCCGGCGACGAAGGCGAGCGTCGCCCGGTAGCTCGTCTGGCCCGCCAGCGACTGCGCCATTCGCGCCAGCGTGCCGAGCTCGGGCGCCTGCCTGAGCGCCTCCGCGGTGACCGTGCCGCGGCCGCTGAAGCGCTGCGAGTCGCCGCCGCTCAGGCCCGCGCTCGAGCCGCCCTCGAAGGCGATCTCGCCGCCGAGCGTTCGCGCGCTCGCGGCGCTGACGGTGAAGCCGCGCTGCGAGAAGTCGACGCGTCCTTTCGCCGCGGCGAGCAGCGGCGTGTCGGCGGTCATGCGGATGTCGTTGCCGGCGAGCGCGACCGTGCCCTTGACGGTCGACTCGCTCGGCCGCGACAGCGGGATGTTGAGCGCGAGCTTGAGCTCGGCGGAGCCGGTCGCCGACGCGGCGGCGAGCGCCTTGCCGGTCCAGCGTCCAACCGGCGTGACGTCGACGAAGCGCAGCATGTCGGCGAGCGGACCGCGCGCGGTGCCGTCGATGTCGAGGCGGGCGCGGCTGCCGAGCTCGGCGATGCGACCCTGGACGCCGCTCCACTCGACGTTGCCGACCTGCGCCTTGGCGCCACGGATGTCGAGCGTCGAGCGATCGACGACGAGCTCGCCCGATGCGGAGGTCAGCGGCGGCCACGACTCGCGCGGCGCCGCCGGCGCGGCGCCCGCGGCCACCGGCTCGGCCGGCACGTACGCGAAGGTCACGCCCTCGACCTTGGCGGCGATACGGAAGTCGCCGTCGCGCGCGACCTTCGCGTCGTGGAACGGAAAGTCCCAGAGGTCGCCGCGGACGCGGAAGGTCGCGCTCGCGATTGTTCCTTCGCGCACCGCAGCGGCGACGTAGCTGCGCACGCCTTGCGGCAGGCCGAGCGGCAGGTAACGCGCGGTGCGCGCGGCGACGCCGTCGACGAGCTTGCCGTCGAGCTCGAGCTGGCCCGGATAGCGGCCGCCGCGGCCGACGCCGGTGCCTGGCCCCGAGCGCCACGTCGCGGTCAGCTCGCCCTTGGCGTCGGCGTTGGCGAAGCTTGCCGCAGTCACCTTGACGCTCAGCGTCGGCGCCGCGCCGCTGGCGGCCGGCTCGATCTTCCAGGCCAGCTTGGCGTCGAGCCGGTCGAGCGGCACCTCGCGCTCCTCGAACACGCCGGGCAGGTCGAGCCGGCCGGACCGCAGGTCGATGCGGGCCTCGCCGCCGGTCTCGCTCGCCTCGAGCTGGAGGGCGGCGTTGCTGAGGCCCGGCCGGCCGATCGCGTCGGCCTCGGGCGACGGCCGTGCGGCGAGCGAGAGATCGTTCAGCTGCCCCTTGACGCGATAGTGCGCGGGCGCGTCGAGCGGCCCGTCCCAGCGCGTTCGCAGCTGCGTGATGACGCCGCGCGGGCGGACGTCGGCGAGCAGCTCGCGCAACGCCGCGCCCATCGGCACGCGCGTCGCGATGTCGGCCATGACGCCGACGTCGAGCCGCTCGGCGTCGAACTCGCCGCCGGTGACGTCGCCGCGTTCGTCCTGGCGCCAGGCGACGCGCAGGTCGCTCTGCGGCCAGCTCAGGCCGTCGCCGGTGCGAAAGCCCAGCTGGTGCACCGAGATGCTGGTGCGGTCGTCTTTCTTCTCGGCGTCGATGCGGCCGGCGACCTGCTCGAACTCGAGCGCCTCGACACCCTTGTCGAGGCGCAGCGAGACCGCGCGCAAGGCGACGTCGACCGAGGCGCTCGTTGGCTGGCCGTCCTTGAGCTCGAACCAGCCGCGCAGCGCGCCGTCGCCCTGGCTCAGCTCGAACGGCAAGGCGACGCGGCGGCGCAGCTCGCTCAAGTCAGCGCGCGGCAGGTCGACGTAGGCACGGCCGCTCCAGCGGCGCCAGTCGCTGCTGCGCGCGAACAGCGGCTGATCGAATCGGCCGCGTACGCTGAAGCGATCGCCCCAGCCGGCCGGCGGCGTCGCGTCGAGACGGACGTCGTGGTCGCGCAGGCCGTTGCGGACGACGAGCTCGACGTCGGCGAGCGCGAGCGGCTCGGCGTCGCGCGCTTCGTCGATCCAGCGCAGCGTGCCGGCGCGGATCACGAACTCGTGCTGCTTGAAGAACCAGTCGGCGGCGATGTCGTCGTCGGCCGCGCCTTGCGAATTGCCGAAGTCGAGGCCGGCGACGCGGATGCGGCCGCTCTTGTCGCGCCGGACGTCGACGCTCGCGCCGTCGATCAGGAGCTGCGCGAAACGCGGCTCGAGCGCCAGCAGCGAGCGCGGCGACAGGGCGGCGAAGACGCGCGGCAAGGTGAGGGCGACGCGCTGCTCGGCGTCGAGGACGCGAACGTCGCGCAGCTCGATCGCGGGCACCCAGCCGCTCGAGCGTGCCGTGATCGCGCCGATCCGGATCGGCGCGCCGAGCATGCTGCTCGCGCGTGCTTCGATCTCCGGGCGCCACTCTTCGATGTGCGGCAGAATCAGCCAGTGAAGTGAGAGCCAACCCACGAACATCACGAGCCACAGCGCCAACAACAGCCACAGCACGGCACGGACGGTCGAGCGCACGGGCATCCACCGCGCCGGTGTGGCGCTGCGGGAGGGAAGGCCGGCGGCACCGGGAGGCGGGTTCGAAGACATGAAGACAGCGTTGCGCCGGCCGGCAGTGCGTTGCGAGGGCGATCGTTCCATCGTCCTGCACGGGCTGCAGCGACCGAGGCTGCATCGACGCTCCGCGCCGGTCGGTTCAATCTAGCACAGACCCCGGGCGAGACGATGGGTTCCCAAACCACCGGCGCGCCACTTCCGACCGCCGCGCGCGCGCCGGTGGCAACGATTCGTGACATTCCGCTCGCCGCGTACAGCCGCTTCGTCCAGCGCGTGCGGCGCCGCTATGCGAAGGAGCTCGCGCTGCTGCCGGCCGGCCTGCCCGACCGCGCGACGATCGTCGCTCTCGTCGAGCAGCTGCAGGCTGAGGGCGCTTCCCTCGCCGCGGCGTTGCGGATCGCGCGCCAGCTGACGCTCGAGCGCCTCGCGGTGCTCGACGTCGAGGAAAGTGCCCCGCTTGCCGACATCACGCGGACGATGACCGAGCTTGCCGAAGCGACGCTCGAGATCGCCCTCGTCCGCACGCTCGCCGACCAGGACGCGCGCTTCGGCGTGCCGCACGACGACGCCGGCGCGCGGATCGACTTCTGGATCGTCGGCATGGGCAAGCTCGGCGCGCGCGAGCTCAACGTCTCGTCCGACATCGATCTCATCTACGTCTACGAAGGCGACGGCCAGACCGACGGCGCGCGGCCGGTCAGCGCGCACGAGTACTTCTCGCAGGTGGCGCGCGGCCTCTACGCGCTGATCGGCGAGGTCACCGAAGACGGCTTCGTCTTTCGCGTCGACCTCGCGCTGCGTCCGAACGGCAACTCCGGGCCGCCGGTCACCAGCCTGGCGATGCTCGAGGACTACCTGCAGGCGCATGGCCGCGAGTGGGAGCGCTTCGCCTGGCTGAAGAGCCGCGTCGTCGCGCCGCGCGCGAGCGTCGTGAGCGGTCGCGCGCTGGCGCTCAGATCGCTCGTCACCGCCTTCGTCTATCGCCGCTATCTCGACTACGGCGTCTTCGAGGGCCTGCGCCAGCTCCACGTCAAGGTGCGCGACGAGGCGCAGCGGCGCGCCGCCGGCCGGCCCGAGCGCGCCAACGACGTCAAGCTCTCGCGCGGCGGCATCCGCGAGATCGAGTTCATCGTCCAGCTGCTGCTCGTCGTGCGCGGTGGCCAGTTCCCCGAGATCCGCACCCGCTCGACGCTGAAGGCGCTCGACAGGCTCGTCGCCGGCGGCCTGATGAAGCGCGCCGCCGGGGCGCGCCTGAGCGATGCCTATACCCTGCTGCGCCGCGTCGAGCATCGCATCCAGTACCTCGACGACCAGCAGACGCACGTCCTGCCGACCGACGACGCCGACCTCGACTGGATCGCCAGGAGCCTCGGCCACGGCGAGGAAGACGGTACGGCGCAGTTCCTCGACCTGCTCTGCACGGCGCGCGAATGCGTCGCCCTCGAGTTCGACCAGCTCCTGCACGACGGCCGCGCGCCGGCGCAGGCCGGCTGCCGCAACTGCGGCCCGGCGCCGCTGCCGGTCGACTCGGAGGAGTTCCTCGCCCAGCTGCCGCCCGAGCTCGAGGCGCGCGTGCGGCCACTTTGCGAGCAGCCCAAGATCAGGCTGCTGCGCGACGACAGCAAGATCCGCCTCGGCCGCCTCATCTCGCGCGCCGTCCAGGCGGTCGCCGAGGGGCGTTGCACGCCGGCGGCGGCGGTCCTCTTCGTCGACTGGATAGAGCCGCTGTTGCGGCGCGAGAGCTACCTCGCCCTGCTCGCCGAGCGGCCCGAGGTGCAGAACCGGCTGCTGCGCCTGCTCGGCCTGGCGCGCTGGCCGATGCGCTACCTGATGCTGCACCCGGGCGTCATCGACGAGCTCGCCGACGAGCGGCTGCTGCACGACCGCTTCGACGCCGCCGCCTACAAGCGCGAGCTCGAGGAGCGCCACGCCGGCTGGGAGCGATCGAGCCAGGCCGAGGAGGAGCTTCTCCTCGACACGCTGCGCCGCGCCCATCACGCCGAGGTCTTCCGAACGCTGGTGCGCGACGTCGAGGGCCACATCACCGTCGAGCAGGTCGCCGACGACCTCTCGGCGCTCGCCGACGCGACGCTTTGCTGCGCCATCAACTGGGCCTGGAAGCACCTGAAGATCGCGCACCGCCCAGAGCCGCAGCTGGCGGTCGTCGCCTACGGCAAGCTCGGTGGCAAGGAGCTCGGCTACGGCAGCGACCTCGACGTCGTCTTCGTCTACGACGATCCCGAGACCGAGCCCGACAAGGCCGCCGAGGTCTACGGCGCCTTCGTCCGCAAGCTCATCGCCTGGCTGACGATGCGCACCGCCGCCGGCGAGCTGTTCGACATCGACACCGCGCTCAGGCCCAACGGCAACTCGGGGCTGCTGGTGACGTCGATGTCGTCGTTCGAGAACTACCAGACCGGCCGCGGCAGCAACACCGCGTGGACCTGGGAGCACCAGGCGCTGACGCGGGCGCGCTGGTGCGCCGGCCTCGAGCGTCTGGCGCCACGCTTCGAGGCCTTGCGCCGCACCGTGCTCGCCGCGCCGCGCGATCTGAAGGCGCTGTTCGACGAGGTGCGGGCGATGCGCGAGAAAGTGCGTGCCGCGCATCCGATCAAGGCCGGCACCTTCGACATCAAGCACAGCCCGGGCGGCATGATGGATGTCGAGTTCGCGGTGCAGGCGCTCGTCCTCGGCCACGGCGCGAGTCGTCCCGAGCTGCTCGACGACGTCGGCAACATCGCCTTGCTGCGCCGCGCCGAGGGCGCGGGGCTGCTGCCCGCCGGCGTCGGCAGCGGCGCCGCCGATGCCTACCGCGACCTGCGCCGGGCCCAGCACCGGGCCCGGCTCGACGAGCAGCCGACGCAGGTCGAGCCGACGCTCATGGCCGAGCAGAGCGGCGCCGTCCTCGCCCTCTGGCGTGCGGTCTTCGCCTGACGGCGGCCGCGCCTGGTGCGCGCTCGCCGCCGTCCTCACCGTCGGTGCGGCGCTCGCCTTCGGCCGCGAAGCGACGACCCTCGACTGGCAGCCGGGGCTCGCCCTGCGCGAGCCCTGGCGCGCGCTCACCGCGGCGTTCGTCCACTACAGCGCGCTGCATCTGCTCGCCAACCTGGCCGGCGCGATCCTGGTCGGCGCGCTCGGCTGGTTCGCGCGTGTGCCGTGGCCGGTCGCCGTCGCGTGGCTCGTCGCCTGGCCGCTGACGCAGCTCGGCCTGCTCGCCCGACCGGACCTGCTTCACTACGGCGGCCTGTCGGGCGTTCTCCACGCCGGCACCGCTTGCGTCGCGTTGCAGCTGCTCGTCCATTCGCGCGGGCCGCGCCGCGCGATCGGCGCGCTCCTGCTCGCCGCGCTGGCGATCAAGGTCGCGAGCGAGACGCCGTGGGGGCCGGCGCTGCGCCACCCGACCGGTTGGGATATCGCCACCGCGCCGTTCGCGCACGCCAGCGGTCTCGTCGCCGGCGTGATCGCGACGCTGCTCGTCATAGCGACAACGCCCCTCACGGCCGGACATCGGACAAAGGGACTCCGAAGGAGTCCGCCCCTCCCTCTCGGAGGGAGGGGAGCGAAGCAGGGAGGGAGCGATCCTGGAAGCGATGGCGCCAGCCATCCGGGAAGCGCCGGCGACCGCAAGAGCCATCTCGACACCCTCGCCGTCGTCATCCTCATCCTCTGCTGCTTTCTCTGGGGTCTGAACCAGGTCGCGGCGAAGGCGGCGCTGCCGGAGATCCCTGCCCTCTGGCAGGCGGCGCTGCGTTCGGCCGGCGCGGCGATCCTGGTCTGGCTCTGGGCAAGGGGGCGCGGCATCGAGCTTTTCGCCCGCGACGGCACGCTGGCGAGCGGCCTGCTCGCGGGTGCGCTCTTCGGCGCCGAGTTCTTCTGCATCTTCGTCGGCCTGCAGTTCACGACCGCGTCGCGGATGGTCGTCTTCATCTACACCGCGCCGTTCGTCGTCGCCCTCGGCATGCCGCTGATCGCCCGCTCGGAGCGGCTCGCGCCGCTGCAGGGCGCGGGCCTCGTGCTCGCCTTCGCCGGCGTCGCCTGGGCCTTCGCCGAAGGCTTCTCGCGCCCGGCCGCGGGGCCGCTGCAGTGGCTCGGCGACGGCCTCGGCATCCTCGCCGGCGGGCTCTGGGGCGCGACGACGCTGGCGATCCGCGCGACGTCGCTCAACACCGCGTCGGCGGAGAAGACGCTGCTCTATCAGCTCGCGGTGTCGGCGCTGCTGCTGCTCGCCGCCGCGCTGCTCGCCGCCGCGCCGCTGCCGCATCGGCTGTCGACGCTCGCCTGGAGCTCGCTCGCGTTCCAGACCGTCGTCGTCAGCTTCGCGAGCTACGGGGTCTGGTTCTGGCTGATCCGCCACTATCCCGCGACGCGGCTCTCGTCGTTCACGATGCTGACGCCGGTGTTCGGCCTCGTCCTCGGCGCGCTCCTGCTCGCCGAGCCGGTGACCGCGCGCCTCCTGATCGCGCTCGCGACTGTCGCCGCCGGAATCTTTCTCGTCAATCGCAGGACGTCGTGATCCCGATCGTCGCCACGATCGCGTTGCGCCTCGCGGTCTGCGTGCTGGTGTCGTGGTCGGTCTGGCGCTGGTTCGGGGTGGCCTCCATGGTGCCGACGCTGCCGCTCTTCGGCATCCTCCTCGCGCGACCGTTGCTCGAGCTCGTGAGCGCGCTTCGCGACGGCATGAAGCACGTGCAGCTCGCTGCCGTCGAAGGGCGCCACTACGCGTTTCGCGGTCGCCGCGTCCAGGTGCTCGAAGACGCCGACCGGCGCCGGTGGGTACGCCTCGCCGACGTGCGCGCGATCGTCGGCTTCACCGCGAGCGACGGCGCGCTGGCGATCACCTACCGCGACGGCGTGCGCCGCCTCGGCCGGCCTGCCGAGGCCCACGTCAGCGAGGAAGCGCTGCTCGCGCACCTGCTGAAGGAACGCGCGCCGGAGGCCGCGCGCCTGCGCCTCTGGGTCGAGCGAGAGATCGTCTTCCCGGCACGGCGCGAGCGTGAGCGGCTCGGCATCCGGGCGCCAGCAGCCGACGCCGACGCGAGCGACTGACGTGCGCGCTCAGCCGCGGATCCGCGCCACCAACGACGTCGTCGAGTAGCCGTCGACGAAGGGCAACGCGCGCGCGTCGCCGCCCCAGCTGCGCACCAGCGCCGTCTCCGCGAGCGACTCGACGTCGTAGTCGCCGCCCTTCACGTACAGCTCGGGTCGGACGATCTTGAGCAGCTCGAGCGGGGTCGCTTCGTCGAACAGGGTGACCAGGCTGACGCTCTCGAGCGCCGCGAGGACGCAGGCGCGATCGCCTTCGTTGTTGAGCGGCCGGTCGGGCGCCTTGCCGAGGCCTTTCGCCGAGCGGTCGCTGTTCAGGCCGATGACGAGGCTCGCGCCCTGCGCGCGCGCCTGCGCCAGGTAGGTGACGTGGCCGCGATGGAGGATGTCGAACACGCCGTTGGTGAAGACCACCGGCCGCGCCAGCTCGGCGAGGCGGGGCAGCAGCTCGGCGCGCGGGCAGAGCTTGGCGACGAAATCGGGAAGCACGCGGCGATTGTCGCCGCGCCGACGGGCCGCTTAGACTCGGCGGCGACTTGCCAGGAGGACATCGATGCTCGTGCTGTGCGGTTTTCCGATCTCGAACTACTACAACAAGGTGAAGCTCGCGCTGCTCGAAAAGGGCGTCGCCTTCAGCGAGGAGGAAGTGTCGACCGGCTCGAGGGATCCGGCCGTCCTCGCCGCCTCGCCGCTCGCCAAGATCCCGTTCATCCGCACCGACGCGGGCACGCTCTGCGAAAGCCAGCCGATCCTCGAGTACATCGAGAGCGCGTATCCGCAACCGCCGCTCGTTCCGGCCGATCCGTTCGCCGCGGCGAAGGTGCGCGAGCTCGTCACGTTCATCGACCTGCACCTCGAGTTGGTCGCGCGCGAGCTCTACCCGAAGGCCTTCTTCGGGGGCACGGTGAGCGAGGGCAACGCGGCGCGCGTGCGCACGCTGCTGACGAAGAACATCGCCGCCTTCCAGCACCTGGCCCGCTTCGCGCCCTACGTCGCCGGGCCGGAGTTCACGCAGGCCGACTGCGCCGCGTGGGCGAGCCTGCCGGTGATCGCGATGGCGGTGAAGGCGGTCTACGGCGAAGACCTGCTCGCCGGCGCCGGCGTCGACTGGAAGTCGTACCAGCGCTTCGTCGGCGAGCGGCCGAGCGCGCAGCGCGTCACCGCCGATCGCAAGGCCTGGCAGGAACGTGCCGCGGCCAAGGCCTGACGCGCCCGGCCGGCGTGCCTCAGGCCGGCTGGCTGCCCGGGTCGGGCGTGCCGGTGGCGGCGACGGCGGCGGTCGCTGCCGCCGCGGCGACCCGCGCCGTCACTTCCTTGCGGTAGCGGTTGAGCTCCTGGACGCTCGCGAAGCTGCGCTCGAGGAGCAGGCCGAGGTTGTGCAGGATGCGGTCGACGACCTTGTTCTCCCAGGCGCTGTCGAACTGAATCTGGGTGTCGAGCCACGCCTCGAGCCACTCGGGGTCGGGCAGGCGGCTCTGGATCGTGTCGCGCGGAAAGAGCTTCGTGTTGACGTGCAGGTTGGTCGGATGCAGCGCCTGCGCCGTGCGGCGCGCGCTCGCCATCAGCACGCCGACCTTGGCGAAGGCGGCGCGCGCCTCGTCGCCGAACTTCAGCATCGCCCGCTTCATGTAGCGCAGGTACGCGCCGCCGTGGCGCGCCTCGTCGCGCGCGAGCGTCTCGTAGATCGTGCGGATGACCGGCTCGGTGTGCCACTCCGCGGCACGACGGTACCAGTGGTTGAGGCGGATCTCGCCGCAGAAGTGGAGCATCAGCGTCTCGAGCGCCGGCGCCGGGTCGAACGTGAAGCGGACCGCGTGCAGCTCGGCTTCGGTCGGCACGAGGTCGGGGCGAAAGCGCCGCAGGTACTCCATGAGGACGAGCGAGTGCTTCTGCTCCTCGAAGAACCAGACGCTCATGAAGGCCGAGAAGTCGCTGTCGTCGCGGTTGTCGCGCAGGAACATCTCGGTCGCCGGCAACGCCGCCCATTCGGTGATGGCGTTCATCTTGATCGTCTGCGCCTGCTCCTCGGTCAGGCGGGCGGCGTCGAACTGGGCCCATGGGATGTCGACATCCATGTTCCAGCGGACGGCCTCGAGCTGTTTGAAGAGTTCGGGATAGAGCATCGGCATGCCTTGCAACCCGGGGAGTTTAGTCGCTGACCCCGTCGGCATCCCCGAACGGACGGCGAAACGCCCGCGCTCCGGACAGCCGGCGAACAGCGATAACGTCCGGGGCAAGCGCTCGGCCGACCGGCAACGGGCCGCCGGCCGGGCTCGCCCGGGGGCAGCGCCCGGCACGGCGCGGGGAGGCGGCGATGGCGAACGACAGCGGCGGATTTCGATGGGCGACGGAACTCGGCGGGCCGAGC
>JADGRJ010000323.1 GCA_017881025.1 Rhizobacter sp.
TCTCCCGATGGCAAGAAGATCGTGTACCGCGCGCACCACCCGAAGGACTCCGTGGAGGTCAAGCAGTACAAGGACCTGCTCGCGCAAGGACTCATTCGCCCGTCCAAGGTGGAGCTGTTCGTCATGAACGCCGACGGCAGCGATAACCGCCAGGTCACCGCGCTGGGTGGCGCCAACTTCGGGCCGTCGTGGACCCCCGACGGGAAGAAGATCATCTTCGCGTCGAACTTTCGGGAGCCGCGGTCAGAGAACTTCGAGCTCTACCTGATAGACGCTTCCGCGTCGATGGCCGGCGCTGACAAGCTCCAGCAAATCACGTTCAACCCGACGTTCGACGGCTTCCCCATGTTCTCGCCCGACGGCAGAAAGCTCATATGGGCCGCCAACCGCCACAGCAGCAAGCCCCACGAGACCAACCTGTTCGTCGCCGACTGGAAGCCGTAGGACGGCGGAGAACGGCAGAACGCAAGAACACGAGAGCGCGAGATCGCCCCCTTGGCGGTCTCGCGCTCTTTCTCGTGCTCTTGCGTTCTCGAGCTCTCGCGCTCTTGACCAAGAGACCGTAGAATCGCTGTAGGCCCGTTTTCACACGACGGTACGCTGTCAACATTCAACCATCAACGTTCCCATGTGGCTCGCTCTCGGCATCATCGCCATCATTGCCCTCTTCATCGGCACGCAGTCACTCAAGGTCGTCGGTCAGGCCGAGGTGCTTCTCGTTGAACGCTTCGGTCGGTTCCACCGCATTGCCCGTTCCGGCCTCAACATCCTCATTCCGTTCGTCGAGGTGCCGCGCCACATCGACGTGCACTACCTGATGAGCGACGTCGCCGGTACACGACGCATCGTCGCCGGCACGACGAGTCGCATCGATCTGCGTGAGCAAGTGCTGAACTTCCCGAGCCAGCCGGTCATCACCAAGGACAACGTCACCATCGACATCGACGCGGTGCTCTATTACCGCATCGCCGATCCACAGAAAGCCACGTACTCGGTGCAGAACCTCCCGTACGCCATCGAGACGCTGACGCGCACCACGCTGCGCAACATCGTCGGCGAGATGGAACTCGACCAGACGCTCACCAGTCGCGACCAGATCAACCGGCGCATGCGTGAGGTCATCGAGGAGGCTTCGCTGGGTTGGGGTGTCGACGTGACTCGCGTCGAACTGCAGACCATCGAACCGCCACGCGACATCCAGCAGTCCATGGAATTGCAGATGCGCGCCGAACGCGAACGCCGCGCCGCGGTCACCAACGCCGAGGCCAGCAAGCGTTCGGTCATTCTCGAGGCCGAGGGCCTGCGTGAGTCGCAGGTGCTCAAGGCCCAGGGTGAAAAGGAGGCCGCCATTCTCCGCGCCGAAGGCCTCGCCGAAGCGCGTACGACCATGGCCAAGGCCGAGGCAACGGCCATCGCCGGCATCGCCCTCTCGCTGCCGCCGGGCGAAGCCGCCACGTACCTGCTGGGCCTCAAGTACATGGACGCCCTCCCCCTGCTCACCCAGGGCAAGGGAACGACCATCTTCCTGCCCACCGAAGCGGCGGGCGCCATGGGCGCGATCGGTGCCTTGCGAAAGGTCATGGATGCCGCCGGCCAGACCAACACCGTCAGCGATACCTTCAAGCCCGCAGGCGCCCTCGGCCTCCCACCGGGAAGCGGGGCAACTGGCTAAGTTCAGGTCATGCCGAAAACGATCACCAGGGAGCGCGCCGAGCGAATAGCCAAGGCGCATGCATGCGTGCACTGCGGCGAGTACAGCTACAAGAAACTCGCCATCAAGCCGGCCGCGGCGTCGCACCAGAAGGAGTTCGGCGAAGCTTGGCATTGTGTGAAGGTCTGCGGGGTCTGCGACGTTGAGCAGGAGCTCGGCATCGACGGCGACGGCGAGATCGTCTACGCGGGTTGAAGGCGACCGCAAGAATCGGATTGGCCAGCGGTGGTCGATCCGCAAGACTTCGGGCATCGGTGCGCACTTCGCGCCCGATGCCCTCTTTTCATCTCGTGGAGCCTCCGTGACTGCCACTTCCATTCCCGACTCGCCCCGAATGTCGCCCCAAGCCCCTCAGCAGCTTGCCGTCGACCACGAAGTGCGTTTCGGCATCTTTGCCACCGTCCTCGGACCGATGCTGGTGGCTGGTACAGCCCTCGGCGTTTGCCATGTCTCCTTCGGTGACGACGAAGCCTGCCTCCTGGATGAACTTCGCGCGGATCGCGCAGCCGCTTCCCTGTCCCGTGACGAAGCCAGTGTCGCGTCGTGGGCTGGGGACATCACGGCGCAACTCGAGGGAAGAGCCCGGGCGATCGACGTTCCCATCGACGTGTCCGGCACGCCGTTTCAGCAGCGTGTCTGGACCGCCCTGCGCCGCATTCCGTTCGGCGAGTTGCGCAGCTACCAGGAACTGGCGGTCATCATCGGCCAGCCGACCGCTGCCCGCGCCGTCGCCAGCGCCTGCGCCAGCAACCGGCTGGCCGTCGTCATCCCCTGCCATCGCGTGATTCGGGGCACGGGCAAGCTCGGTGGGTACCGCTGGGGGATCGAGCGAAAGCAGAAGCTGCTCGACGCGGAGCGCGCGGAGGCGTGATTTCGCGCTGGAGCGCACTGGGTGGATGAGGCAGATGGCGGGTCGCAACGGTAGCTTATCACCAGCCGTCAACCACCTTCTGCCAGCCCCATGCTAGATCTGTCTCACCTCGAGCTTGGCGCCCGCATCCAGCACGAACTGCTGGTTCTCGATCGCACGGACAAGGAGACGCGCGATGGCAAGCCCTTCGCGCGGCTCACGCTGGGCAATGCCAGTGGCCGAGTGGAGACCGCGCCCATCTGGACCGAGCAGCTGTCGTGGGCGGCCGGTGCCGTAAGGGGCGCGGTGGTGCAGGCCATTGGCACAATCGGTGAATACGCCGGCAAACGGCAGCTCTCGCTTACCGCACCGTTGCGCGTCCTCCCGCGCGACAGCGCACATATCGAGTCATTCCTGCCGCACATCACCCGAAAGACTGAAGAGCTGTGGAACTGGGTAGACCAGCAGCGCGTCGCACTCACCTCTGCAAAATTGCGCGTCGCCCTGGATCTCTTCTTTGCCGATGATGCCTTCCGGCAGGACTTCGAGCGCGCGCCAGGCTCAACCACCGGACACCACGCGCAGGTGGGCGGGCTGCTGCTGCACAGCATCGAAGTGGCGAACATCGCACAAGGAATCGCACGCACCATGCGCGCCAATGTCGAACTCGTCACGGTCGCCGCGCTGCTGCACGACATCGGCAAGGTGGAGAGCTACAGCGTCTCCGCCGCCGGCTTTGGACACACGACGTCCGGCCACCTGCTGGGACACGTCGTGCTCGGCACGCTCATGCTCGACCGTCGCCTTCGCATGCTGCCGGCCGGAACATTCAGTGAAGCAGAGGAACTGGAACTTCAGCACTTTCTCCAGTCTCATCACGGGTCGCTCGAGTTCGGGGCCGCCGTGCCCCCGATGACGATCGAGGCCGAGATCCTCCACTGGGCCGATCAGGCGTCGGCCAAGGCCGCCGACGTCACCGACACCCTTGCCAACGACGAGCACTTTGGCGACGACGCCTTCACGCAACGGCGGCCGTGGCCCGTACAGAAGCGCCTCTGGCGCCGTCCCCGCGGCTGGGAGTGAAGACCGGCGACGCTCATCCCAGCCGCTGGCGTATGCTGGCGTTGCTGGCCGTGGCCGAGCTGCTCGGCATGTCCCTGTGGTTCACGGGGAGCGCCGTGGCGCCCATCCTCCAGGTGCGCTGGCAACTCACCGGTGAGCAGGTGGGGTGGCTCACGACCATGGTACAAATCGGATTCGTGGCTGGCACCGCCTTCTCGGCTGTGCTCAACCTGGCCGACATCGTGCCCGCCAAACGCCTGTTTGCCGCGTCGGCTATTCTGGGAGCGGCGGGCAGTGCCTGGCTCGCGGTTGCTTCAGGTTTCGGCCCAGCGCTCGCGTCCCGTTTTGCTGCGGGGTTCTTTCTCGCCGGGGTCTACCCGCCGGCCATGAAGATGGCCGCCACCTGGTTTCGGGCACGCCGCGGACTCGCCGTGGGCACCGTCGTAGGCGCCCTGACCATCGGCAAGGCCGGGCCGTATCTGGTACACGCGTTCCCGGGCGCCGGCGTCGTGCCGGTAGTGCTCACGGCGTCGGCGAGCGCCGTCCTCGCCGCGATCATTGTCCTGATCGGTTACCGCGACGGGCCATATCCGT
>JADGRJ010000324.1 GCA_017881025.1 Rhizobacter sp.
TGGAACCGGTCGTTGACGCCCGTGTAGACCCGGTGGGTCGATGACCGCAATCTGAACGGAACCGTACATCCGGGGCGGCTCCATGACCTTCCGCAACCGTTTAGGGTTGTTCGACACCTGCCCGGATCAGAGGCGATGTTGCGCACGGCACCGACCGTAGGGCAGGTGTTGGACAAACCTCGAGGGAGGAAACCGCGGCGTGTGCCGCCGTGGTTGAAGAAAGCGCTCGGGCTATGGGGATTCGGCGGACAGTCTCGAGATCCGCGCGCCGCGGGAGTTGACGATCCGAGTGCTCATGCCGGCGAGGCTCTTGCCGTGCGCTGCCGTGCGTGCGATTCGGCAGTGGCGCCGTTGCCCGCGATCGCCACGATCGTGCCGTTGGGCGCACGCTGGCGCTGCCTGCCTTGAATGGGAAATGGCCAGCGCACGGATCGAGTGTTGACATGCAGCGGTACTCATGGCGAACGCGCCGGATTCGGCGGTGCGCGAATGGACGGAGTGCGGGCCAGAATCTCCACGACGAGGATCGTGCTGCCGCAGTGCCAGCATACGAAGGTCGGCCGCTCGCGGCGCTGTTCGGCCGCGGTGTCGGCAGTCGATGCGTGCGCGGCGGGCGCCACGTGCAGCAATTCGCGCGCAAGTGCCAGCTTGCTCTTGCGCGCACCATTGGCCAGCAGCCCGTAGTGACGAATGCGATGAAACCCGCTGGGCAGCACATGCAGCAGGAAGCGGCGCATGAACTCGTTGGCACCGAGCGTCATTGTCTTGTGGCGCGTCTTGCCCTTGGCCCGATAGTCCTTCCAGCGGAACGTGACGCCGCGCTCGTCCATCGCGACGAGACGACTGTTGGAGATCGCCACGCGGTGCGTGTAGCGCGACAGGTAGGCCAGCACCGCCTGCGGCCCGGCGAACGGGCGTTTGGCGTAAACCACCCATTCGCACTTGCGCAGCGGCGCCAGCCACCGCGCGAACGCGCTTGCATCGCCGAGCGCGGCGTGCTCGCCGAAGAATTGCAGCTCCCCGGCGGCGTGCGCATGGCCGAGCTCTTCGAGGAAGCGCCGCCGGAACAGCCTCGAGAGCACGCGCACCGACAGGAAGAAGCCCGGCTTGCACGAGATCCAACGCTGGCCGTCCGGAGACAGGCCGCCGCCCGGAACGATCCCATGCACGTGCGGATGGTGCGTCAATGCCGAACCCCAGGTGTGCAGCACCAGCGTGACGGCGATGCGCGCGCCGAGGTGCTTCGCATCGGCAGCGATCGTCTGCAGCGTCTGGGCTGCCACGTCGAACAGCAGCCCGTAGATCACGGCCTTGTTGTAGTACGCGATGTCGGCGATGGGCGCCGGCAGCGTGAAGACCACGTGGTAGTAGTCCACCGGCAGCAGATCGGCCTGCCGCGCCTCGAGCCAGCGTTGTGCTGCGCTGCTCTGACACTTCGGGCAATGCCGGTTGCGGCATGAGTTGTAGGCGACCGTGTCCGTGCCGCAGCCCTCGCAACGCAGCACGTGTCCACCCAGCACCGCGCTGCGGCACTGCTCGATGGCCGACATGACCTTGAGCTGGGTCAGGCTCAGGTGACCGCGTTGCGCCTGGCGCCACGCGGGTCCGTGGATACGGAAGATGTCGGCAACTTCCAGGGCGGCGCGCCCCACGGGCTGCCTATGACGGTGGCAGGTTCTCCAACGGGCTGATCACCTTGCGCAGCACTTCGGTGGCCACGTGCGTGTACAGCGCAGTGGTCTCCAGTCGCTTGTGGCCGAGCAGCACCTGGATCACACGGATGTCGACCTTCTGCTCGAGCAGGTGAGTTGCGAAGCTGTGCCTCAGCGTGTGCATCGACACGCGCTTGTCGATGTGCGCTGCTTCGGCCGCCGCGTGGATGGCGCGGTTGAATTGGCGCGCGGTCACCGGGTCCGTCACGTCCATGCCGGGGAACAGCCATCCGTTGGGCAGCATCTTGCCTTGCGCGTGTCCGACGCGCCACCACGCGCGCAGCCGCTCCAGCAACACCGGCGAGAGCATGGCGTAGCGATCCTTGCGGCCCTTGCCTTGCTCGACGCGTAGCGTCATGCGCTCGCTGTCGATGTCGGTGACCTTCAAGGAGATGACCTCGTTGGCGCGCAGCCCGGCGCCGTAGGCCACCGACAGCGCCGCCTGGGACTTGAGGTTCGGCGCCGCGGCGATCAGGCGGGCGACTTCCTCGCAGCTCAGCACTACGGGGAGCCTGCGCGGTTGTGGCACCGGCTGCATCTTGACCAACAGCTCTGCACGGCCGAGCGTGACGTCGAAGAAGAACTTGAGTCCGCTGAGGGTGCCGTTGATCGTGGTCGGCGAGGTGCCAGTGTCGACCATGTGAAGTTGGAAGCGCCGCAGTTCGTCGGCGTCGGCCGTGTCCGGCGAACGCTTCAGGAACGCGGCGAGCCTGCGCACGGCACGGATGTAGGCGATCTGGGTCTTGCCTCCCATCTTGCGCATGCGCATGTCTTCGATCATGCGTTGACGCAGCGGCGAGACGTTGGGCGTCAATGAGTCCATGGCTCAGCTCCAGTCGATAGGCGAGGCGGATTGCCTCGCCTATCAACATGGCAGAACCATGGGCGCAACGAATAACCTCAAACTATCGTCAGAGCGTTACCGCGCGAGCGGTTTAGTCCACCGCTGCATTGCAGTCGTCCATCGCCGTGGTCTGAAGGACAGCAAGGGGTCGGCAACGACCTGTCGCAATGCCGATCGCGATGGCCGTGAGCTGACGTTCACATTGCGCGTCCAGAATTCAAGCGTTCATCGTTGATGGTCTCAGCCAGCAGCGGTTGTTCGCACCGACACCCTCGTCGCAAGGGGCAATCTTGTGGCACGTGGGCCGCAACCACCGCACCCACCGCACCTCGGAGATCGCTCGCCAGACGCCGAGTGGATCCGCGATGAGCTCGTCGTCGGCAGGGACATCTGCATGCCTATACTCGACCAACGGTTGATCGTCGCCGCGGTGGGCGTGGAGGTCGCGGATGGGTCGCATGGTGAGGTGCATCAAGGTCGGGCACGACGCAGTGGGGCTCGATTTTCCGCCCTACCCAGGCGAGCTCGGCAAGCGCATATTCGAGAGCGTGTCAAAGGAAGGCTGGAGGCAGTGGCTAGAGCACCAAAAAATGCTGGTCAACGAGAACCAGCTCAACCTCTCCGACAAGAAGGCTCGCGACTACCTCGTGCAGCAGATGGAGAAGTACTTCTTTGGCAGCGGCGCCGACGTGGCTGCCGGCTATACGCCGCCATTGCAGAAGTAGGCCGCGGCGGCGCGCAAACAGCAGCCTGAATCACCCGGTGGACACCACGCCGCATCCGACCGAAATCAAACTGCACCAGAAATCGCGGGTCATGGAGCTCGTGTTTTCGGATGGCAGCCAGTTCGAGTTGAGCTACGAGCTGCTGCGCGTGTACTCGCCTTCAGCCGAAGTGCAGGGGCACGGACCCGGCCAGGAAGTGCTGCAGGTCGGCCAGCGCGCCGTGGATATCGTGACGCTCGAGCCGGTCGGCAACTACGCCGTGCAGCCGACATTCTCCGACGGCCACAGCACGGGTATTTACTCCTGGGAGCATCTGTTCTGGCTGGGCACCAACCGCGATGAGCTGTGGCGGCAATACCTCGAGCGCCTGGAGGCGGCCGGGGCAAGTCGCGATGCGGGTGCAGCGCCTTTCGAGCAGCGACCGAAATCGAAATAGGGAGCCGCCCCGCGGCTGTCGCCATCGATGTGGCCTACGCCATTGCCCGCAGCGACGTCGCCCTTCGAGGTCGTCCTCATCAATCCGTATGAACTGGGACGGCAGCCGTTCGGCCTCGCGGAGCCGGCGGCGTTGCTCAAGCATGCGGGCTTCGCAGTGGCCTGCCTCGACCTTTCGCTGCAGAAGCTCGATCCCGACGTCCTGAGAAATGCGCGCTTGGTGGCGATTCATGTGGGCATGCATACCGCCACCCGCATCGCGGTCGAGGCCCTGCCCCACATCCAACGACTCGCCCCGCACGCGCACCTCTGCGTCTACGGGCTCTACGCGCCCATGAACGAGGCGCTGCTGCGCCGACTGGGCGTGGGCACCGTGCTGGGCGGGGAGGTGGAGCCGGCGCTGCTGTCTGTTGGCCAGCGACTGCGGGCAAATGGAACAGCGGCAGCCGAATGTGGAACGGAGCCGGCCCAGAGCGAGCCGGTCGTCAGCTTGGGCA
>JADGRJ010000011.1 GCA_017881025.1 Rhizobacter sp.
ACAGCTGTCGTTCGTCATCCGGCCACCCTGCCCCCGGGCCAAAGCCTGGTGATGGCGACATCCGTCACTCGATGACCACCGAAGCGCGTCGACGCTGAGCCGAAGAGCAGCCATTCGCGGTCGGCGGGAATTGGCCGTTGTCACGTGGTGATCCTGCGGGATGGCGTAAAGATGGCGGTTTCCGTGCTGCTGGGCAAGATCTGCATCGGGTAGCACCGAGAATTTGGATCTCGTCGCTCGCGTCCGTTGACACTTCCTACGTTTGTCTCACCCGCAGATCTGAGTTCAAGACACTACGGAGAGCCTCTATGGCACGCAAGAAAGATGGGAGCGACCAGACCGCACTGGTCACCGGTGCGTCATCGGGCATCGGTGAAGCGCTCGCCCGCCGCTTCGCCCAGGGCGGCTACAACCTCGTACTGGTGGCGCGCAGCGGCGACAAGCTGAAGAGCCTGGCCGCCACGCTGTCGGCCGCGCATGGCGTCAAGACCTGGGTGGCGGCGAGCGATCTTTCGCAGCTCGACGCCGCGAAGAAGCTGGCCGCGTCGATGAAGCGGGCCCGGCGACCGATCGATGTTCTGGTCAACAACGCCGGCGTGCTCGCGCATGGTTCGTTCGTAGACATGCCTGCGGGGAGGCATCGGCAGCTGATCGACTTGAACGTCGCCGGCCTGACGGCGATGCTGGCCCACTTTCTGCCCCCGATGGTGGCGCGCGGCCGGGGACGCGTGCTCAACGTGGCGTCGATCGCTGCCTTCGAGCCGGTGCCGTCTCTGGCGACCTATGCCGCCACCAAGGCCTACGTGCTGTCGCTCACGGAATCGCTGTCTGAGGAGCTCAAGGGCACCGGCGTGTCGATCACCGCGCTGTGCCCGGGCATTACCGCGACGCACATGCTCGACTCGGCCCGGCGAGCCAGCAAGGAATTGACGAAGCTGCCGGGCTTCGTGGTCGGCAGCGCCGAGGCGGTGGCCGACGAAGGCTTCGAGGCATGCGTGCGCGGCGAGGTGATCCGCGTGCCCGGCGCGTTGAACCTGGCCGCGATCCTCGCCGCGCGTGCCACGCCGAAGTGGCTGCTGCGACGCGTGAGCGGCGCCGTGATCCGCCGCATGAAGTGACGAGCGACGGCTGTAGCGCCGCGGTCTTCCAGCGCGCCCTAGCGCGCCGCAGCGATCCGCACGGTTTCGTCGAGCAGGCGGCCGTGACGGGCGGCCAGCGCCGCATGCTGCGCCAGCGCGGCGCGGGCCGCCTCGACGAGCTCGCGTGCAGGCCCGGGCCGTCCGAGCTCGGCCAAGGCGCGCGCGCGAAGGAGGCGCGTGTCGGCCAGGGTCGGGCTCGCGGCGTCGTACTGCGCGGCCTGCACCGGCAGGGCCAGCTGCAGGTAGCGCTCCGCTTCAGCGGCGTCTTGCCGGGCCAGCGCCGCGCGCGCGCGCACGACCTGCGCCTGCGCGGCGACGAGGGCGAGCGGCCGCTGCAGCTGGCGTGAATCGATCGCCGCCAGGGTCGCGGCGGCCATGGCGTCCGCGTTGGCCGAGTCGTTGCACTCGGCGCGCAGCTCGGCCTCGCTGAGGGCGGCGCGGAACTCGCTCTGGGTCGCGTAGGCGCGCGCCGTCGACATCGGTCCGAGCCGGGCGAGCGCTTCGCCGCAACGGCCGTGCGCCGCCTCGAGCTGCGCCCCCACGCTGCGTGCCAAGGCCCGCGTCTCGGCCGCCGCGCCGGCGGCCGCGCTGTCGAGGTATTGCTGCACCGTGGCCATGTGCTCCGACGCGCGCGCCGCATCGCCGCGCTCGATGGCGGCGTTCGCCGCGGCGAGCGCGACTTCCGCGGTCGTGCGGCTGACCGGGTTGGCGGCCTTCTCGGCCGCGGCCGCGGCCTCGAGGTGCTGGCCCGCTGCGTCTATCAGGCCGTATTGCGCTTCGATGTTGCCCATCACGGACTGGACGTTGCGCAGCCACCGCTGCTGCTGCTCCGCCGGCGCGGAGCGGAGCGCGGTTTCGTTCTCGCGCGCCACCTTCAAGGCATCGGGCAGGCGCGACATCGCCGCCAACCCGGCGGCGTAGCTCCCGCGAAAGACGACGGTGGTCGCGTGGTACGGCCCGTTGATGCGTTGCGAGGCCTCGACAGCGCGGCGCGAACTTGCCTCGGCGAGGTCGAACTCGAGCCGCATCTCCTGGATGCGGCCCAGGTTCGCATAGGTCGCCGTGATCAGCGGATTGGCCAGATCGCCGGCCGCCTCGTAGTTGGCGACGGCGCGCTGGTAGGTGGCCTCGGCGTCGGCCAGGCGGCCGCGGAAGTACATGACCATGCCGAGCCGCGTCTGGGCCAGGCCGTAGTGGATGTCGGTCGGCGTCGCGGCGAAGACCTGCAGCGCCGCGCGCGCATGGCGTTCGGCGGCGTCGAGGTCGGTGCCGTTGAGCAGCTCGGAGAGCGTGATCTGCAGCGTCCCGTACTCGATCGACGAGTGCTCCTTGCGCGCGTCGTAGATGCGCTCGGCGCGGTGCGCGACCTGGAGGCCTTCCGTCTTGTCCTCGAGCTTGAGGAGAACGGCCAGCGAGGCGTACGCGGCCGCCGTCTCGATGGCATCGGGACCGTGGAGCGATTCGCTCAGCGCGACCTGCTTGCGCAGGAACTTGAGCTGCGCCTCCGGCATCACCAGCTCGCCGTAGATCGAAGCGAGCGCCTTGGTCACCTCGAGCTGGCTCGCCGGTTGCGCCGCGAGCGCCCCGTCGAGCCGTTGGGCGCCGCGGTCGAGCAGCTCGCGCGCCGTCAACTTCTGGGCGGCGAGCGGGCCGGCCTGGCCGACCGTGTTGCTCGCGAACAGGTCGATCAGGAAGCCCTGCACGGCCTTGGCGCGCTCGGCCTGCTGGCGTGCCTGCGCGGCTTCGGCCAGCGCGCGCGTGCGCTGGTTCTGCGCCTCGGCCGATGCGAGCCGGGCTTCGTTGGCAGAACGGCTGGCGCGCTCGGACTCGCGCTCGGCGCGCGCGGCCTGCTCGCGTGCGCGCGACGCCTGGCTCAGCGCCTCGGCTGCCTGGGCATCGGCACGCGCGGCCTGCGCGACCGTCTGGCTCTGGAAGGCGATGGCCTCTCCTTCGGCCTGGCGCGCACGGTTCGCTTCGCCGAGCGCGAGGTCGCGCTGGCGGCTGGCCTCGGCGCCCATCCACAACGTCGCGGCCAAACCGACGGCGAGCGCCGCGACCACCGCCGTCGCCGCAGCGACGGCGATCCGGTTGCGGCGCACGAACTTGGCCGCGCGATGGGCGAGCGTCCCCGGCTGCGCGGCGACAGGGCGGTCGTCGAGGTGGCGCTGCAGGTCGTCGGCGAACGCGGCGACGTTCGCGTAGCGCTCGGCCGGCAGCGGCGCCAGCGCCTTGTCCAGGATGTTGTCGAGATCGCCGCGCAGCGCCCGGCGCTCGCCCGGCGCGCGCTCGCTCGCCGGCTTGTAGCGGCCGTCGCTCGCGGCGCGCAGGTACTCGATCGAATGGCTGCCGGCCGGGAGCCCGCTCGGATGCGCCTGCGCGAGCAATTCGTAGAGCACGATGCCGAGCGCGAACACGTCGGTCGCCATGCCGAGCACGCCGCCTTCGAACTGCTCGGGCGCCGCGTACTGCGGCGTCAGGGCGAGCGCGCCGGCCCGCGTCAGCGCGGTCTCCGCCGCGTCGTCCTGGCCCGGCAGCAGGCGGGCGATGCCGAAGTCGAGCAGCTTCGCGCGCCCACTCTCGTCGACCAGGATGTTGGAGGGCTTGAGGTCGCGATGGATGACCAGCTGGCCGTGCGCTGCGGCCACCGCCGCGAGCACCTGCTGGAACAGCTCGATCCTTTCGCGGATCGAGGGCGAACGCGCCGCGCACCAGTGATCGATGCGCTCGCCCTCGACCAGCTCGAGGATGAGGTAGGGCTGGCCCTTGGCGGTGATGCCGGCGTCGAGCAGCTGGGCGATGCTCGGATGGCGCAGGCGGGCGAGGATCGCGCCTTCGCGGCGGAACCGCTCCTGGCCGGCGGCGTCGAACAGGCCGGTCTTGAGCAACTTGACGGCGGCCGCCCCTTCGAAGCGGCCGTCGCTGCGCCGGGCGCGCCAGACACTGCCCATGCCGCCTTCGCCGATCGGCTCGACCAGCGTCCACGGGCCGAGCACGTCGCCGGCGGCGGCCGTCGGCGCCAGCATCGCCAGCAGTGCCGGCGCCACCGACTTGCTCAGGAAGCCGGCGCGCGAGGCGTCGTCGCCGGCCGACAGCAGCGCGCGCAGCTCGCGCGCCGTGTCGGGATCGTTGGCGGCGATATCGTCGAGCCGGCGCGCGCGCTCGAGCGGCGCCAGGGTGAGCAGTTCGTCGAGGCGCGGCTCGAGGCGGGCCCAGAGATCGGGACGCATCGCACTCATGGACGCATCCTACCCAAGCGCGCGGGGGGTCGACTTTCTCGACGAGGGCCCACCGCTTGCATGCCGCGCCGCTGCATTGTTGTCGCATGCCATCGCGTCGCGCAGGCTCGGGCCGATGGCTTACCGCCGATGGTCCGTCGACCCGCCCTTCGCCCCGCCTGCGCCGGGGATGCAAGGGCTGCTCGCATGAGAGTCTGGCACCGAACGACAGAGGGGTCTTGCATCAGGCAGATGCGCGTGGCCATCTTCGTGCTGGCGACGTTGCTCGGCGCCTGCACGTCGCCCGGCCCTCGCGGCGGCTGGGACCATCGGCTGCGGGGTGATGCCTTGGTCCTGCTCGGAGAAGTCCATGACAACGCGCAGCAGCACCGACTCCGGTTGGCGGTCTTGCAGCGCGCGTTCGCAGCAGGATGGCGCCCGGCGATCGCGATGGAACAGTTCGACCAGGAGCGTCAAGCCGACATCGATCGCGGACGTCGCGAACGACCGGGCGATGCCCAGCACTTGATCGATGTTGCAGCGCCGTCTGGAACTCGCGCCGGGGGAGGTTGGAACTGGGATTTCTATCGACCGTTCATCGAACTGGCACTGCGCTACGACGTGCCGTTGATCGCCGCCAACCTGTCGAACGCCGATGCCACCAGGATCGTGCACGGAGGGTATTCGGCGGTCTTTGGCGAGGCGCGGATCGCGGCTCTCGGACTGAGCGTTCCGGTCGCGGCCGAGGTCCAGTCGGCCCAGGAGCAAGAGATCGACACCGGCCACTGCCACGCGCTGCCGCCATCGATGTGGCCGCGCCTGGCGCGAGCCCAGTTCGCTCGCGACGCCGTCATGGCCGACGTGCTGCGCCAGGGCGCCCGGGGCGGGGGCGTTGTCCTGCTGGCGGGCAATGGACACGTACGCCACGACATCGGCGTGCCGCGTTGGCTCGGCACCATGCAGAACCGGGCATTCGCCGTCGGCTACCTCGAGATCGCCGACGATTCGACGCCCGTCGCGGTCTTCGATGCGGTAGTGCGAACCGCAGTGGCCGAACGCGCCGATCCTTGTGCAGAATTCGAGAGGCGTCGACTTCGACGCTGACGGACTCCCTGAAGGATCGCTAATGGTCCAGTCCACCGAAAAGCAAAGACATTCGAACGACGCGGGCAAGCTGCTTCTGAGGCTTACCCTGGGTGGACTGCTTCTTTTCCACGGCATCGCGAAGCTTGATCGCGGAATCGATTCAATTGCGAACGGACTGATCAACGTCGGGCTTCCTGGCGCCATCGCATACCTTGTGTACGTGGGAGAGGTCGTCGCACCCATTCTCCTCATCGTTGGCCTTCTGACTCGGCCGGCTGCGCTGGTTGTGGTGATCAACATGCTTGTTGCAATCGCCTTCGCCCATGCAAGCCAATTGCTGTCGATATCCAGGTCCGGCGGCTACGGTCTGGAACTGCAGGCCTTCTACCTCCTTACCGCCGGTGTCGTTGCCCTGATCGGCGCTGGCCGTTACAGCATGGGTGGAAAAGGTCGCTGGAACTGACGAATCCCCGCTTGACTTCATGGCGCGTCGGACGCGGCCAGGTCGTCAAGCGCAGTTCGTTCGATGTGAACGGTGGCCATCGGCAAGCGTACGGGTTCGAGAACTGGTCCGACACGTGCGATGGCAGATCCTCCTCGCCCGCGACTGCCGCGCTCTTGGAATAAACACCGACCGCCACGCGTCCATCGAAGTGCCCCTCAACCCGCTCATCAAGAGGTCTTCATGAAGTTCCGTCTGCTTCCCGTCATCGCCGTCAGCCTGGCCGCCTTTGCCGCATCGGCCAACGCCGAGCCCGCCGCCAAAATGGCGGGCGGCATGCTCGTCAACACCAGCGGCATGACGCTTTACACCTTCGACAACGACGCTGCCGGCAGCGGCAAGAGCAAGTGCAACGGACCTTGCGCCGCTCTGTGGCCGCCGGCGATGGCGGCGGCAGATGCCAAGCCCGAAGGCGACATGACCATCATCACCCGCGACGACGGCACCAAGCAGTGGGCCTACAAGGGAAAGCCGGTCTATCTGTACTCCGCCGACAAGAAGGCTGGCGACATGACCGGCGACAAGTTCAAGGACGTGTGGCACGTCATCAAGTGACCGGGGTGCATCGGCTCTGCTGAACGTCGCTGCATGCGCGCCCAGGACGAAGCCGACATCGTCGCCTGCATCCCCAGCCTGCGCCGCTACGCGCGCGGGCTGGTGTCGGACCGCGACCGCGCCGACGATCTGGTGCAAGACACCCTGGAGAGAGCCTGGTCGCGGTTCTCGATGTGGCAACGGCGTGGCGAGATCCGGGCCTGGATGTTCGGCATCATGCACAACCACTTCGTCGACCGCTTGCGCGCGCAGCGCAGCCGGCCCGAAGACAGTGCCGGCGACGATCTGCCCGAGCAGCCGCAACGACCGCTGCAGACCGACGCCCTTGAAGTGCGCGATCTCGACCGGCTGCTGCAACGCCTCCCGCCCGAGCAGCGCGAGGTGCTGCTTCTCGTCGGCGTCGAGGAGCTCGGCTACCAGGAGGTCGCCCTGACGCTCGGCGTGCCGGTTGGTACGGTGATGTCGCGGCTGTCACGCGGCCGGGCGAAGCTGCGAGCCGAGATGATCGGGCGAGAGGCGCCCGGCAACGAGCCCCCGGGCCAGGAGACGGTCGGCCCATCGGCCGGCAGGATTCAACGCGTGAAATGACCATGGCCGACCACAAACCCGCCGCGGCCGGCAATGGGAGCAACCCGTCGCCGATCACCGAAGCCGATCTTCATGCCTATGTCGATCGCCAGATCTCGCCCGCACGGCTGGCGCTGGTCGAGCGGTTTCTTGCCGTGCATCCGGAGGAGCGCGCGCGGACGCGCGACTGGCAGCAGCAGAACGAGATGATGCGTGGCCTGCTGAACCCGGTGCTCAGCGAGCCCGTGCCACTGGGCCTGCCGCTGAAACCGACGGTGGTGCTCTGGCCGTGGCGCGGCTTGGCGGCGGGCGTGCTGATCGCAGTCGTCAGCGCGAGCTCGGCGTGGTCGCTGCGCGGCGCGTTGGATGCCGACGCGGCACGTCTAGCCTTTGCGAATCCCTCCACCGCGCACTTTGGAACGGCCGCCGCCAAGGAGAGCGAGCTGAGCGGCTTCGCGCAGCGCGCCGCCATCGCCCACGTCGTATACAGCCCCGACATGCGGCGGCCCGTGGAGGTCGGCGCCGACCAGGAGCAAGCGCTCGTGACATGGCTGACCAAGCGGATGGGAACCGCCGTGCGCCCGCCGTCGCTGGCCTCCCTGGGCTATGAGCTGATCGGTGGCCGTCTGCTGCCCGGCGAGAAGGGGCCGGTCGCGCAGTTCATGTACGGTGCGCCCGGCGGACAGCGGCTCACGCTGTACGTGACGCGCGAAGTCGCCGGCCAAGATACGTCGTTCAAGTACGGCAAGGACGGACCGGTGAACGTGTTCTATTGGGTCGAAGATCACTTCGGCTATGCCATCTCGGCCGGCGCCGATCGCGACGAGCTCATGAAGGTGTCCCAAGAGGTCTACCGGCAGTTGAAGCCCAGATAGGTGGCGCCAGCCGGGAGAGCGGAAGTGGACCCCAGATGCCGAGCAGGGGCTCCTGCATCGGCTCGCGCGTCATATCCTTGCTGCAGGGCTGCGATCCATCAGGGTTTGAAGACAAAGCCGGGCTTGATCGCCACGTCGTTAGGGATCGGCGGCAGGTCCGAGAACAACTCGGGCTTGTCCTTCATCACCTTCAGGATGTGCTTCGGCTCGATGTGCTTGTTGACATCGAAGGTCGACTTCAGGATGCCGAGCCGGTTCAGCCGGTCCTGCGCCGCCCACAGCGCGCGGTAGTTGTTCGCCGACAGGCGTCGGTCGTTCTGCTGGATGTTGAATTGCATCGCGGCCTCGGCCACGTCCTGCTTCAGCCCGGGGATCCAGCGCGTCGCGACCTGGGCCGCGAGCTTCGGATTGGCGCGCATCCACTTGTCGGCCTCCGAGACCGCAGCGAGGAATTTCTCGATCGTCTCGCCGTTCTTCTCGACCCAGCCGCGCGTCGCGACGTTGAAGCCGAGATAGGAGATCACATCGCCACCGCGGACCACCAGATACGCGCCCGGCACGTCCTTCTGCGCGACGATCGGCCACGGATCCCAGCCGGAGAAGGCGTCGATGCCCTTGGACAGCAACGCCACCGTCATGTCGGGCGGAGGCGTGTTGACCAGCGTCACATCGGCCGGCGTGAGCCCGGCCTTTTCGATCAGGGCGAGCGCATACAGGTGATTGATCGTGCCGAACGACGCGGCGATCTTCTTGCCCTTCAAGGTCGCGAGGTTGTTCTTGTCGATGCCCGAGCCCTCGCGTGCGACCAGCGCCACCGTCGCGTCGGAGCCCAGCTTGGTGGCGTTGCCGCTGTAGTTGCCGAGCGCCACCAGGTCCATGCCGCGGAGCACCGCGCCGATCATCGGCACGCCCACCTGCACGATGTCGCTTTCGCCGGCCTGCAGCGCGTTCAGCGCATCGACACCGGTGGCATAGGGTCGCGCGACGGTCACGTCGAGCCCGTGTTTCTCGAAGAAGCCCCGCTCCAGCGCGATCGGCAGGCCGACCTGGTCGATGCCGGTCACCATGCCGGCCTTCAGCTTCACGAGCGTCTGCGCCTCGGCCGTCCCCGGCGCGGTGGCGGTGAAGGCCAGCGTCGCGAGCGCCAGCAGCGGCATGGCGACGATGCGCCAGGGTCCTGGCAACTTGCATTTGTCCATCAAAGTCTCCTCGGGTAAGTGGTTCATCATTCGGCGGACAAGGGCGCCACGCGCTTGACCCAATACGGCTGGGCCACCGCGTTCAGTTTCGCAAAGCTGACGCCACGGACTTCGATCGTGTCGTCCTGCGTGCCGGACACGCGGCCATGCTGCTGAAAGGCCAGCACATGAAAGCGCTCCGGCGTGCATCGCAGGGTCACGAGCACGTTGACCTGGCCCCGCGCATTCGGCGTGAAGCCGGGCATCACCTTGGTCGGGGCCACCAGCACGAGGCCGACCTTCCAGATCACGAGCGCGATGATCGCACCGATCACGATACGGCCTCGGGTGGAACGCACAGCGTCGCGGATCATTCCCATCTCGACCTCAAGCCCCCGTCATGCCGCGCGCACCTGCTGCAGCACGCGCGCCGCCAGGGCCTTGAAGCCGGCGTCTTCGATCAGGGCATCCCATGACCGCGGCCGCGGCAGATCGATCGCGATGTCGTCGAGCACCGAGCCGTGGGACAGCACGATGACGCGATTGGCCAGGAACACCGCTTCATTGACGTCGTGCGTGATGAACAGCACCGTCGAGCGACGCTGCGCCCAGATCCGTGTCAGCTCTTCCTGAAGCGTCATCCGCGTCTGCGCGTCGACGCTCGCGAAAGGCTCGTCCATCAGCAGCACGTCGGGTTCGTTGGCGAGCGCGCGCACGACGCCCACGCGTTGCTGCATGCCGCCGGACAGCTCGTTCGGATAGCGCTCCGCCGCGTGGGTCAGGCCGGCGAGGGCGAGGTATTCGCGTGCGATCTCGTGGCGCCTGGCCTTGGGAACGCCGCGCATCTTCGGTCCGAAGGCGACGTTGTCGAGCACCGTGCGCCACGGGAACAGCGCAAACGACTGGAACACGACGCCACGGTCCGGGCCCGGCCCGGTGACCGCGCGGCCATCGACGCGAATCTCGCCCCCGGTCGGCGCAAGGAAGCCGGCGATCATGTTCAGCATCGTCGTCTTGCCGCATCCGGAGGGCCCGACGACCGACACGAAGTCCCCGGCGTCGACCACGAGCGAGACGTCGCGGATCGCCGTCACCTGCTTGCCGGCGAAGGGATCGAAATAGATCTTCTGAAGGTGCTCGATCGTCAGGCTCTTCATTCCGTGACCAGCCCCCAGCGTTGACCGGTGGCCCGCTCGATCGGCGCCAGCACCCAGCTGTCGACGACATACCAGAGCACCCCCAGCACGATCATGCCGAGCAGGATCTCGACCACCGATCCGGCACGGCGCGCATCGAACATCAGGAAGCCGATGCCGCTGGTGCCGACGATGATCTCGGCGGCGATCAACGCGCGCCAGCCGAAACCCAGGCCGTTGCGCAGCCCGGTCATGATGTTGGGCAACGAACCCGGGAGCACCACTTCCCACAGCACGCGCGCCTTCGACGCACCGAGCGACAGCGCCGCACGGTGCAGCTCGAGCGGCACGGAGCGCACGCCCAGCACCGTGTTGAGCACCACCGGGAACAGCACCGTGTAGACGATGACGAAGATCATCGTCGTGAGGCCGAAGCCGAACCAGATCAGCAGGATCGGCAGCCAGGCGATGTCGCCGATCGCCTGGAAGAACAGCAGCACCGGCCACAGCGCCCGATAGGCGCGGTCGCTGAGGCCGACCAGCAGCCCGAGTGGAATGCCCATCGCCAGACCCACCGCCGTGCCCGCGGCCAGCCGGACCACGCTGTCCTCCAGGTAGGCAGGCAGGATGCCGTTGGCCATCAAGGTGCCGAATCTATCGATCACCTCGATCGGACCCGGTAAGAACACCGGCGGGAACATGCCCGACCGGGCGACCGCGGCCCACAGCGCCAGCACCGGCACGAAGGGCACCAGCGACGCGAGCGCGGGGTGATGCGCCGACCACCGGACGTAGGCGCCCCAGATGCGCAGCAACGGCGAAACGGTTGCGGCGTTCACGCGGCCCTCACCAGACCCCAGCGCTCGATCGTCTCGCGCTCCAAGGGCGCGAGCAGCAGGCGGTCGATCAGCAGCCACAGCACGCCGATGATGATCATGCCGAGCACGATGACCTCGGTGCGATAGAAGTCGCGCGCGACGAAGAGCATGTAGCCGAGGCCGACGTTGGTGGCGATCATCTCGGCGGCGATCAGGCCGCGCCACGCGAAACCGAGCCCGGTGCGGATGCCGGTCACGATGTTGGGCAGCGCACCCGGCACCAACACTTCGGTAAGCAGTTGCCACTTCGTGGCGCCAAGCGACGCCGCGGCGTGACGCAATGGCATCGCGATGCTGGTGACCCCCAGCAGCGTGTTGTAGGCGACGACGAAGAAGACTGCGTTGAAGATGACGAAGGTGATGGCACCGAAGCCGTAGCCGAACCACAGCGTGGCGATCGGAATCCACGCGATGCCGGCCAGCACCGAGAAGAACCGCAGCAGCGGCGTGAAGAAGGTCGACACCGCGCGGTTGGTGCCCATCGCGATGCCCAGCGGCACGGCGAGGGCGATGCCGATCAGCGTGCCCAGTGCGATGCGGCCGAGGCTGGCGCCGATGTGCCGGATCAATGTGCCGTCGTCGATCGCTTCGATGCCCGCCTTGACGACCGGCGCGACCGCGGGAAAGACCCGCGGGCTGACGTCGAAGGCGCGGACCACGACTTCCCAGATCAGCAGCAAGGCCAGCAACGGCAAAATGAACCCTGCGGCACCTGCGATGCGACCTGGCCTCCTCATCGGCGCCCGGACCTAACGGGATCGATGCATGACGTCGGCGGTGTCGGGCGCGAAGGTAGGAACTCGCCGAGCAAGGTTCTTGCCTCCCGGGGATCGATTCCGGCAATCGTATACGCGCCGAACTCGGCCGCGCGGCTTGACGCGGATCAAGAGCCGGCGCGACCAGGGCTTGGCGAGTGCGATGCCGGGAACCAGAATGAACCGGTCCTCGGTCCGAGTGGCAATGTTCGCCATTCAGCGCCTCTACGACGCTGTCCACGGTGCAGCCCGGTTGCCGGCTTGGAATCGAGGCGTCCTAGTGGTTCCACAAACCGACAGGAGGACAACATGTTCAAGCATCTTCTACTGCCGACCGACGGTTCCCCGGCGTCGAACGACGCGATCCAGGCAGGCATTCAATTCGCGAAGAGCGAGCGGGCCCAAGTGACAGGCGTCTATGTCATGCCCGAGTTCCACGTGATGACCTATCGGGTCGACATGGTGGAAGACACCAAGTCGCAGTTCGCCGAGGACTGTCGCGCTCACGCGGATCGATACCTCGGCGTCATCCAGGAGGCGGCGAACACGTCCGGCGTCACCTGCCACACCGCGTCGACCACGAGCGACCACCCCTTCGAGGCGATCATCAAGACTGCCGAAGAGAGGGGTTGCGATCTCATCGTCATGGCATCGCACGGCAGACGAGGAGTGCGTGGCCTGCTGTTGGGCAGCGAAACTCTCAAGGTCCTGACCCACAGCAAGACACCGGTTCTGGTGTATCGCTGAGCGGAACGGCGAAAGCCAACGATCGGCGTCACCCTTTTCGGCCCCAACCGGAACTCGCGCGGCCGCCGCGCCGTTCAGCAGTGCAAACCGGTTTTCGTCAGGTGACCGTGTCAGGCGCCCGGTTCCGGCACATCGAAAGGCCACGACAGCAAGACCTCGTCGGCCACGCGAATCGGGTCGAGGTGACCCCTGAAGGCGTGAACGGCTTGCGTCAGATGCAGCAGCTGCGCGGCGGAGCCCGGCGCCTTTCGATTGGCCAGGCGCGCGAAGAACGCGTAGTGCCAGGCAAAGCACTCCGTCGGTGACTTCGCTCTGATCCGGTGGTGGCCCATCGAGCCTATCGAGGCAAGGACCGTACCGCGCCGAATCTGACAAACCTTGCCACTCGGCGACCCCTGGCTCGGCCCCGAGTGCCGCCGCCACGCGACCTGCTGTCCGGACGACGATGCCGTCCTAGGGTTACTGCTAGGCACGCTCCCTGACGGCGGGCCGCCCGGGAGCGCCCAGGGTCGCGCTATCGTGCGTTCGACCCAGCTCCGCTCGCATGCGCGGGCGCCCACGCCAATCAGGAGACCCCATGTCCGACTCCGCCGACTTCACCGCGATCCTCGCCCACTGGGAAGCACAGCAACCGGACGCCATCGCCATCACCTTCGGCGGGTCGAACCGGACCTGGGCCGAGCTGGCTCATCGGGTGCGCCGCGCCGCAGCGGCTCTGCGAGCCGAGGGCCTGGCGCCCGGCGACCGGGTTGCCGTCCTCGATCTCAACCACCCTTCGTGTCTGGAGCTGACGCTGGCCTGCGCCCAGATCGGCACCGCGAACGCCGTCGTCAACTTCCGGCTGGCGCCGCCCGAGATCGCCTATGTGATCAACGACGCGAAGACACGGTTGCTGTTCGTCGGGCCGGAGTTCGCCGGCGCGGTCGAGAAGCTTCGCGATCAACTGCCGACCGTCGAGCGCGTCATCCGTGTCGGTGGCGCCGATGACGAGTACGAAGCCTGGCTCGCCGCGCACGAGCCCGATGCCAGGGCCTACCCTGCCGCGCCAGGCGACTGTTTCGTGCAGCTCTACACCTCCGGCACAACCGGCTTTCCGAAGGGCTCGATGCTCACCCACCGCGGCATGCTCGCGCACTCGCGCAATGTGTCGGCCAGCCAGGATTTCGGCCCCGACTCGCGCGCGCAGGTCGCGATGCCGCTGTTCCATGTCGGCGGGACGAGCTATTCCCTCATGGCGATCAGCTCGGGCGCACGCATCTTCATGATGCGCACGCCCGATCCGGCGGCCGCGCTGGCCATGCTCGAGGCCGAGAAGATCACGCACACCTTCTTCGTGCCTGCGCTGCTGGCCGTGATGAACCAGATCCCCGGCGCCGCCGACCGGGACTATTCGGCCTTGAAGGCACTGTCGTACGGCGCATCGCCCATGCCGTTGCCGGTGATGCGCGCCTCGCTGAAGCTCTTTCCGGGTGTCATGCAGCAGGTCTATGGCATGACCGAGGAGAGCGGCGTCGTGAGCGTCCTCGGCCCCCAGGACCACGCCGATCCTGCCGTGGCGCACCGGCTCGTCTCGGCGGGCAAGGCGATCGCCGGCGTCGAGATCGAGATCCGCGACCCCGCCACCGGTGCGCCCGTGGCCACCGGCGAGCGTGGCGAAATCTGGGTGCGGAGCGACCAGGTCATGGGCGGCTACTGGGGCAAGCCGGAGGCCACCGCCGCGACGATCACGCCGGACGGGTGGCTGCGCTCCGGAGACGGCGGGTACATGGATGCCGACGGCTACCTCTACATCACCGACCGCATCAAGGACATGATCATCAGCGGCGGCGAGAACATCTACCCGGCCGAGATCGAGCGCGTGCTGGCCGAGCACCCGCAGGTCCAGGACGTCGCGGTGATCGGCGTGCCGGACGAGCGCTGGGGCGAAGTGCCCAAGGCGGTCGTCGTCGCCGCACCCGGCGCGACGGTCGACGCCGAGCAGCTGCTTGCATGGTGCCGCGAACGCCTGGCGTCGTTCAAGTGCCCCAAGAGCGTCGACGTCGTCGCCGATCTGCCACGCAATCCCACCGGCAAGATCCTCAAGAAAGACCTGCGCAAGCCGTACTGGGAGGGGCGCGAGCGTCAGGTCGTCTAGGGTCGAACGGTCAGGAACTCGCCGGTCGGTCAGCGCGCGCGTCGGGATCGAAGATCATCGTTCGGCTGTCCTCGTCGTCCGCCGCCGCATGCGCCGGACCGGCCAGTCGCAGGGTCAGGATGTTGGCGACGCCGATCCGCGTGCCGCTGCGCACCGGGACGTCGACGCCCTTGCCGACCGGCTGGCCGTCGATGGTGGTCAGGCCGTCCGACAGCGTGCGCAGCCGAAGGCCGTCAGGCGCGCGCCGCAGCTCGAAGTGCCAGCGGCTGATCTGCCGCGCGCGAACCGGGTCCGGATGGAACAGCACGATGTCGTTGGCGCGGGCGCCCTCGGGCTCGTGCAGGCGGCCGAAGCTCACGATGTCCTGCTGCGGCAGCGCGATCTGCTGCTCGGTCTCCTCGATCAGCACACGGCGAGGGAACGCGGCCGGGTCGCGCCAGTCGAGTTCGAGGAGGTCGAACGGCTGCGTCACGCCCTTCAGCTCGCGCGTGCCGATCGGGTGGCAAAGCAGCCGCAGCTCCGGCCCGAACTCGAGGAACACCTGGCGCGTGAGGCAGACCCCGCCCGGCTCGGCGGCGCGCGCGACCCTCGCGGCGACGTGGACCGAGTCGCCGGTCACCAACGTCCCGTCGGTCAGGACCGACCCCCAGTGCAGGCCGATGCGGACTGCCAGCTGGTGCTCGCGCGCCCGAGCCGCGTTCTCGCGCGCCATCGCCTGCTGGAACGCGACGATGCCGCGCACTCCCGACTCGGCGCCGGGAAAGACGCAGAACACGCCGTCGCCGACGGCGTCGACGATACGTCCCTGCGCATCCGTGGCGGCCTGCCCGAGCAGGTCGAAATGCAGCTGGTGCAGCTGGCGGCCGACCGCGTCGCCGAAGCGCGCGAAGTACGGCGTCGAGCCGACGATGTCCGAGAACGCCATCAGCAGCGATCGCTCGAAGCGGCGCCTCAGCTCTTGCTGCAGCTGGTTCTGCAGACGGACGATCTCCGTCATGCCGAGGGTGCTGAGATCGATCATCGGAGGGGTCTACCCGGACGGGCCCGATTGTGAAGGTTTCAGCCGGTCGCGGCGCGCCTCTACTGCGCCTCGATGCCCGCTTTCTTGACGATCTGCGCGTACTTCGCGAGCTCGTTGCGGAAGAACGTCATCGCCTTGTCGGCCGGTCCCACATTGATCACGCTGCCCTGCCGGGCCATCGCCAGAGGATGCGGCCCGGCAGGTCGAGCGTCTCCATGGGAATCCTTTCGACGCGCGTGCACGTCGCCTCACGCGCCATGTTGAACCCGGGTCGGGTGCAGCGCGAGCCTGCTCAATGTCGCATGCCCGACACCGATTCGAAGGTCAGCCCGGAGTGGGCCTCCAGCCGCTCGATCAGGCGGTCGCCGAAGATCGTGGCGGGGGTCCAGAAGCCGCCCGGCGTCGCGGCCTTGTCGACGTCGAGCGCGAGGCATGCGGCGGCCTGGCCGAGCATCTTGCTGGTCGAGCCATAGCCTGGGTCGCGGTCGCCGGTGACCTTGGTGCGAATCTGGCGCCCGTCCACCGTCGTGCCGAAGAAGCGGAGGTCGAACGAGCCCTTGCGCTGCGCCTCCGGGCTCGGGCCCTCGCCGGGTTTGGGCAGCGCGAAACGCTCGAGTGCCGCGCGCAGCGGGCCGATCGCGCCCGCGAGCATGAAGCCGGCAAGGCCCGCGGCCGTGGCGGTGGCAGCGAGCCGGCCATTGAGTCCCCGGCCCATGAGCATGGCCTCGTCGTAGACGAAGTCGGCGCCATAGGCCCGTTCCGACAGCGCGTTCGTGCGATGGACGACGCGCGTGTTGATGGCGCTCATCACGAACGGTGCGACCCAGGCGTCGAAGTCGGCATCGAACTCTGCCGATCTGACCTCGGGCTGCCGCACCTTCGGCGCACCCCCGGGCGGGCACAGCGAATACGGGTCGGCGAGCTCCTGGCGCAGCGCCTTGTCCCCGGCGGCCTCCTTGAAGACGTTCATCAGGCTGGCGACGGTGCCGCCGGAGAAGCCGCCGCGCATCGCCTTGACGCGCATCTTGACTCGCGTGCACGGCGCGCCGAATCGATTCCTCGCCTCGCGCTGAAGGAAGTACACGCCCATGTCGGAGGGGATGGAGTCGAAGCCGCAGCAATGGACGATGCGCGCACCGGACTTGCGGGCCGTCGCCTCGTAGCGTTGCACCATGCGGCGTATCCACTGCACCTCGCCGGTCAGGTCGCAGTAGTCGGTGCCGGATTCGGCGCAGGCCCTGACCAGCGGCTCGCCATGGAGCGCGTACGGCCCGACCGTCGAGACCACGACGCGTGTCGACGCGCAGAGCTTGCGCAACGCGCCGTCGTCAGCGGCGTCGGCGACGACGAGCCGCAGCGCGCCGGGCTTGACGCCCAGCGAATCGCGCAGCTCCTCGAGCTTCGCCTTCGAGCGCCCGGCCACCGCCCACTTCAACTCCCCCTGCGTGCCGAACTCCTCCAGCAGGTAGCGGCAAAGGATCTTGCCGACGAAGCTCGTGGCGCCGAACGCGATGACGTCGAGAGAGGATGTGCTCATGGCGAGCCCATTCTGCTTCAGTCAGCCGGACGCATCGGCAGGTCGTCGAGCGGTCGGTCGGAGGCGCGCCGGATGGCGACGCAACCGAGCGGCAGCACCGGGCCGGCAGAGGACGCGTTCATCGCGCCCCCTGCAGCGCGTCAGCTTCGCCCGGAACGTCGACTGCGCGGTTGCAACTTGTCGACCTCGACCAGCTGCTGCTTGAGCAGCACGAGCAAGGACCGGGCGTGCTCCACGGGCAAGCGAAGGCAACTGGTGAGCGGCTGGTCATCCCGCACCGGCAGAGGCAGAACCGACACGTCGATGCCGAGCTCGATCATGCCCCTGTCGTGCTTGCTCGACCTCAGGCGCTGCACTTCGATGTCGTAGATCTTCACGCGCGTTCTTCCGCGATGGGGCGACGCCGGATTGTCTCGCCTCGCGCGTCGCGCGAGGTCGGTCTCCTTCGCCGCCGTTTGGGTATCCTGCCGGTGCGCCGCAGGCGCGAGCGCCATGGGACCGACTCAGATCTTCATCAGCTACCGCCGCGACGACGCTGCCGGATACGCGCGCGCCGTCAACGACGAGCTGACCCGTTGTTTCGGTGCCGAGCGTGTGTTCATCGACGTCGACGACATCAACGCCGGGCAGCCCTTCAGCGAGGTCATCCAACGCTCGGTCGGCGACTCGGCGGTGTTGCTGGCGCTGATCGGCAGGCGCTGGCTCGGCGAGCGCGAGGGCGCCCCGCCGCGTGTCTTCGAAGCCGGCGACTTCGTCAGGCAGGAAGTCGCCGCCGGGCTGGCCAAGGGCCTTCGCGTCATCCCGGTCCTGCTGGACGGTGCGGCCATGCCCGACCCTGCGCAGCTGCCGCCGGAGCTGCGCCCCTTGGCCGGGCGCAACGCCTTGGCGCTCGACAACACGCGCTTCGCTGCCGACATGGCCCACCTGGTGCGCGAGGTGCGCGGTGCACTCGGTGAAGAGGCACTCCCGCCACCGGCCCGAGGGGGGTTCACGAAGTGGTGGCTGGCCGGCGCCGTGTTGGCCCTGGCGGCGATCGCCGCGCTCTGGCAGTTGCGATCCTCGCCCGACGAACGAGCCATGGCACCGGCGGCACGCCCGGCGGCGCGCCCGCAAGTCAACGGCGAATGGCGCGCGGAAGTCGACTACGACTGGCCCAACGCGCACTACGTCGAACGATTCGTCTTCTCGGGCGAGGGCGACGAGCTGAACGGAAGCGCCTCGTTCCTCGGCGTCGCGCGCGGCGTGCTCGAGAGCCGCATCGACGCCGAGGGTGTGAGCTTCGTCACCCGGACGAGCGAACTGGCGGGGGCCGGCGGCAGCGACCCGGCGGTCGTGCACCGCTACCGCGGCCGCCTGTCCGGCGCCGAGATTCGATTCGTCATGCAGACCGAAGGGGGCAGCTCGGCCCACGTGCCGGTCGAGTTCGTCGCCCGCCGGGTGGCGTCGGCCGCGCCGCAGGCCAGCCGCTGAGACGAACCCCCCGCGGCGTGAGCACCGGCGATCACTGCATCGGCTTCGTCAGGTAGACGCCTTCGCGTCCGACGATGACGATGCGCGCCGGCATGAAGATCGTGCAGTCGTCGCACGGCGCGCGAATCTCCAGCGAACCGTCGGTGGCGATGAGCTCGCCTTCGGCGAAGGTCTCGAAGCCGACCACCGGTCGCACGAAGGCGAAGCTCTCGTGCTGGATCACGTGCGTGCGCAGCAGCTCGAAGCGGCGCGCCGGCGCGGCCGGCCGCGGCGCGGGCTTGTCGACGAGGCCGAAGTGGGCGAGGAAGTTCGTCGCGACCTCGGTGGCGACCTCGGCGGTCGCCTGCCTGAAATGCTGGCCGCATTCGACGACGAGGGCGGCGCCCGTGCCGTCGGCCCGCCCGTGCCCGTCGTACCGGACGAGCGGCGTTCCCGACCCGAGCCCCGCCGGCATGACCAGGTGGACCTCCGGCCGCGCCAGCGAGCGCGCCACGGCGGCATTGCGCTCGAACGACGGATAGACCCAGAACGGCACCACGTCCTGGCTCGTCGAATGGATGTCGAGGATGTGGTCGGCCGCCGCCACGGCAGACCGCATCTCGCGCGCGCGGCGCAGCTCGACGCTGTCTTCCTTGCCGTCGAGCCAGGCCGCCGACCAGATGCGGTTGAAGTTGTGCGTGATCTGGCGGCTGTCGAACGGCTTGGCCGGATCGAAGGTCTCGTAGGCCGCGACATTGGCGAAGCTCAGCGTCAGCGTGCCGATCTTCGGGCGAACGCCGCTGTCGAGCAGGTGGCACACCGCGACCATGCCGCAGAACTCGTTGCCGTGGGTGAGCGCGTTGACCATCACGTGCGGGCCGGGCCGGCCCGACTCGAAGCGATGGACGAAGTCGATGCCGGTGTTGCCGGCGCGGTAGCGCGAGAGGTCGCGCGGGGCGACTTCGAGGGTGGGCAGGGGTGCGTTCATGGCCGCTCAGAGAGCCGGCGCGTAGCGCCTGACCATCTCCTCGCGCGTTTCCGGCGCGACGCGGATCCCGGTCTGGTCGCTGATCATCTTGCCCGCCGTCGGCAGGACGGTCCGGTCCACCTTGGCCTCGGGCTCCCACAAGCGCGAGCGCAGGAACGCCTTGGCGCAGTGGAGGTAGGCGGCTTCGACGGACACCCGGACCACGAGCTTCGGCAAACGACCTTGCGACGCGAAGACGGCGATGTCGTCCGCGTTCAGCGAAAGGACCGCCGAGCCGTTGACGCGAAGCGTCTCGTCGAAGCCGGGGATGAGGAAGAGCAGCCCGACCTTGCCGGTGGCCAGGATGTTCTCGAACGAGTCGAGGCGATTGTTCCCCGGCGCGTCCGGGAGCAGGAGGTCGCCCGATTCCGTCACTTTCACGAAGCCAGGCGGTCCGCCGCGCGGCGAGGCATCCATGTCGTGCGCCTTGCCCGACGTTGCCAGGATCACGAACGGCGAAAGCGCGATGAATCTGCGGCAGTGAACGTCGAGGCCGGCGATCTGCTTCTTGATCGCGCGCGGTTGCGGGGCTGCGTACAGCTGGCGGAGGTCGGCGAGCGACTCGACGTTCATGGGGGAATCGTGCCCTCTTCCTGCGTTCACTCGTGGCCGATCACCGGATGCGGCACGTACGGCGCCTCGAGCTCGGCGATGTCTTCCGGCGCGAGCGCGAGCGTGAGCGCGGCGACCGCGTCGTCGAGCTGCTCGAGACGAGTCGCGCCGACGATCGGCGCCGTCACCTCGCCCTTGGCGAGCACCCAGGCGAGCGCGACCTGCGCGCGCGGCCGGCCGAGCCGTGTCGCGACCGCGGCGAGCGCCTCGGCCACCTTGCGATCGGCGTCGGCCGTCTGCGCGTAGAGCGTGCGGCCGAAGCCGTCGGTCTCGGAGCGCGCGCTCGCCGCGTCCCAGTCGCGCGTGAGCCGGCCGCGGGCGAGCGGGCTCCACGGAATCACGCCGATGCCCTCGGCCCTGCAGAGCGGCAGCATCTCGCGCTCTTCCTCGCGGTAGAGCAGGTTGACGTAGTTCTGCATCGTCGCGAAACGCGCCCAGCCGTGCGTGTCCGACACGTGCAGCGCCTTCGCGAACTGCCACGCGAACATCGACGACGCGCCGATGTGCAGGGCCTTGCCGGCGCGAACGACGTCGTTCAGCGCTTCGAGCGTCTCCTCGATCGGCACGGCCGGGTCCCAGCGATGGATCTGGTACAGGTCGACGAAGTCGGTGCCGAGGCGTTTCAGGCTGGCGTCGATCGCCGCGAAGATCGCCTTCCGCGACAGGCCCGCGCCGTTCGGTCCCTTGTGCATCCGGCCGTTGACCTTGGTCGCGAGCACGACCTCGCCGCGCCGCGCGTACTCGAGCAGCGCCCGGCCGACGATCTCCTCGCTCGAGCCGGCGGAATACACGTTGGCGGTGTCGAAGAAGTTGATGCCGAGGTCGAGCGCCTTCTTCAGGAACGGCCGGCTCGCCGCCTCGCCGAGGGTCCAGGTGTGGGCGCCGCGGTCCGGCTCGCCGTAGCTCATGCAGCCGAGACAGAGGCGCGAGACGTCGAGGCCGGTGCGGCCGAGCTTGATGTGCTGCATGGCGCAGTCTAGGCGGGCGACGCCTTTCCCGCAGGCACGCCCGACCCGAGGAACTCCGTGCCAAGAGCAGGGGCGATCAAGAAGACGTTGTGAACAATCGACATGGGTCCGCATCGTCCGCTTCCGGCGCCGTGCGCAAGCGATCGTAAACGGCGTACAAGCGGCGCGCCTCTTCCTTGTCGCGCATCTGACAAGCGAAAGCGGCGTAGTTCTTCCAAGTGGCCGGCAGCCCGATCCGCCTCGACTCCGAGTCCCGAAAGCCTTGCTTCATCAAGGACCAATCAACCGCCGAGTTTCGAAGACTCAATCTCGTAGGCGCGCGAAAGGCTCGCTCATACAGCCTGGCATACATGGTGGCGCCCAGCAGTGATGCCTCGTGCGCGTCTGTGAACAAGACCTGCCTTCGGTCCGTGGGGAGACGCAAGTCACCGGGTATGTCGGTTCGAGCCGTCGCCGAACATGGCATCGAGCCCAGCCCCTGGCCGAGGCCGGGCACCGGCGTCCTTAGGGCGATCGACGCTGCCGCCGTGCCGGCAATACGGTTCGTCCGCTCTTGCGCGCTCAGTCGCTGGCCAGCGAGAGCACCGCCGAGCGGTCGAACTGCGAAAAGATCGACACGCCGGTGACGGTCCAGGCGACGCCGTACCAGACGCTGTCGGTGCCGGACCAGCGGCGGATGACGATGTCGTAGCTCTCGCCGGCATGCGCCGCGAACTCGACCACCTCGTAGCTGTTGTCCCACGACGCGGCCGCGGCCACCTGCGTGCCGTGGCTGTCGCGCACGAGCAGGTCGAGGTCGACGGTGAGCGTCGACGCCGTCGCCGTGTCGCCCGACGAGGTCACGGCGCTGTCCCACGCCAGCGCGACCTTCACCGTCGGGAAGAAGATCAGGTTCGGCACCGTCACGTGATAGCGGAACGTCGCCAGCCCGTCGCTGCCGATGACGCTCGACGAGATCGTGCCGACGTCCCAGCCGCGCCGCGTCGCCGGCGCGTCGCGAAAGCGGCGCTGCTGGGCGATCGCGACGCCGGCCTGGGCATCGACCGCGCCGACGCCGTCGCGGCCGTCGACGCGGTTGACGACGTCCTGCCACCAGGTGCCGCCGCGAACGTTGCGGCCGGCCGAGGCCATCAGGATCGCCCGACAGCCTTCCGGCCACGAGCAGAGGACGCTGTCGACGTCCTGCAGCAGCGCGATGACTCCGGCGGCAGCCGGGGCCGCGAAACTGGTGCCCGACTTCGTCTGGCCGTTGGCCGAGACACCGGTGCCGTTGGCGGCGAGCTCGGGCAGCTCGCGATCGCCATGGGTCGAGGTCGGGTTGCGGAAGACCGAGTCGCCCGACATCGCCGCCGCCGTGTCGTCGTGATTGCCGAGCGCGAGCGAGTTGAAGCCCTTGTGGTTCACGAACTCGTCTTCGGGCGGGCTGATGGCGTCGTCGTCGCCGAGCCAGAAGTTGCCGGCCGCCTGAGAGATCGTCGGATAGGGCCAGCGCAATGCCAGCCAGTCCTTCAGCAGGTCGTCGGACTGCAGGCCCGATCCGCCGGGCTCGGTGCTGCGGTGAAAGCTCTGGCTCACCACGGTGCAATGCTGATCGCGCACCGCCCAGCGCAGGGCGTCGGTGCCGGCGCTGTTTGCCGAAAACAGGTCGCAGCCCGGCGCGTGCCCGTGCGGCTTGCCGGACTCGGTGTTCTTGACGATCGCCGAGGTCAGCCGGGCGTGGGTGCTGGCCGGCGGCGAGGTCGTGAAGCGGCCGGCGAAGGAGAGGTTGGTCGTGACGCTCGGCCCGTCCTCCCAGACTGCGACGCGGATGCCGGCGCCGGTGAACCCTGCCAGGTGGGCACGGTCCGAGCGCGCGACGGCGATCGAATCGCCGAGGTCGTTGATCGCGGTCGGGTCGTCGAAGTGGATCGCGCCGATGGCCTTGTTCCCGGCCAAGCGGCGGATCTGCGCGACCGTCGCGGTCGCGCGCACGCAGGGCACGCCTTCGTCGCTGCGCGCTTCCCTGGCCAAGCCGATCTTCGCGCGCTTCAGGGCGGCGCGCAGCGCGGCCGACGACTTGCGCAACGCCACCGCCACCTTCTTCTCACCGTCGGGCGGCTCGATCGAGCGACGGTCGGCGGGCTTCTCGTAAGGCGCGGCGGCGAGCACGATCCGCGGCCAGACGACGATGTCGATCCGGTCGCTGTCCTTAGCTTTCTCGATTCGCTGGAACAGCGTTTCGTGCAGGCGACCGAAGCGGGCGGCGCGGCGCGCTTCCAGCTCGCCGAGCCGCTTGCCGATGTCGACCTTGGCACCGCGCTCGTCGAACGCCAGCTCGACCGCCGTGCCCCTGGTGCGATGGACCGCCTTGACGACGTCGACGTGGCCCTCGCTCCGCTTCTCGCCGGGCGCGAGGCGAACGACCTGCAGATCGTCGATGAACAGGCGCACCGCGTGCTCGACACGCAGGTTGTCGGGGACCTTGCCCGAGATCGGCAACACCGAGAAGGCGATGCGATGACGCTCGACCAGCCGTTCGCCCTTGGTGCCGAGAAGCTCGGAGACGACGAGATGGCAGGCGCCGACGGTCGCCTCGTCGAGGCGAACGGTGACGCCGCGGCCGCGCTTGGCGAGCTCGATACCGGCGCGCAGCTGCTCGCAGCCGCGCATCACGCGGATCGCCGCCTGCGCCGATTGCGGATCGACCGGCGCGCCGAAGGCGAGCTCGATGACCGTGCCGGGGGCGATGATTTCGTCGGCGGTGATGCTGGATTCAAGAGTCGAAGTGCTCATCCAAGTCTCCGGATCTGCGGCGTGTTGCCGCTCGGGATGTCGGACGCGGAGTCTCTGCCTGCACCGGGTCATCGTCAACCGCGCGGGCGCCGGCTTCGATCGAGGCGATGAGCTGGTCGAACGCCTCTGCCGACGCTCTTGCGAGAGGCCGCCGACGTCGCTGCGCGCCTTTCATCTGCATTGAGGAAGCAGCATCGCGCCCATGGCCGTTCTACCCAGTTTTGGGGATTGTTCGCATGCCTGCGAGCGAGTTCACTCGCGACTTCTCAGGAGGTCCAACATGGCTGAACGAATTTCTGACTCGAAGCCCGAGGGCAATGACCGCAACTCGTACAAGCTGGAGCTGGTCGGCCTCACCGCTGCGAGCGACCGGCCGAACCTGGCGGTGCAAGTACTCGATGCCGCCAACGCCGTGCTGCACACGCAGCCGGTCCAGGCCGACGGCAGCTTCAAGATTCCACCTGCCGTTCTCAAGCGCGCCAACCGCGTGACGATCGGCACCGCCGACGAAAAGGGCGGCGTCCAGGCCGACGCCTCGGTCAGCTACCGCGCGAGCGAGTTCGCGGCACAGCTCAAGGACGGGACGCTCGCCCTAGCCGAAGGCACTTGGTCGCGCTTCAAGTTCCAGTGGGTCTGCGTCAGCGGCAAGGTGCAGGCGTGCTGGCGGCGCCCTTGGTGGTACGACAGCATCATCACCGCGGCGACGACGGTCAAGGGGCGGGCGAGCACGCAGGCACGCGGCCTGTCCGCCGCTTCCAGCGCTGCGCTGGCGTCGCTGCAGGAGCGCAACACGCCGTCGCTGAACGACCTGCTCGTCTGGCCGTTCCGCTGCGCGACGGTTTGCCTCGGCAGCGTCGAGGTCTATCGCCGCACCTGCTGCTGCTGGCCGATCGTCTACGCGGACCCGCGCATCGACGACCTGATCCGCGACCTCGAGAACTACGTCGAACGGCTGCCGAAGCTGCCGCCGCCGAAGCGCGTCTTCCCGCCGCCGCCGCCGCCTCCGGGCGATCCGCTGCAGACGCCGTTCTTCAAAGGCGGCGCGCTCAACGAGCTGGCACTCAACGCGACCCAGGACCTGCACGCGCTGCACGCCATGCCCCGGGAGCAGGCGGCGCAGTACATCAATTCGCGCGCCTACCTGTTCCATCGGCTGTGCAGCTGCAGCTCGGCGAGCAAGGTCGGGAGCGGAACGATCCAGCCCGACGGAAGCTTCAACATCTGCTGGCATGAGCCGCTGCACCTCCTCCTGCCCAACTGCTACGAGCAGTACGCCTACGTCGTCAAGCAGACGATCGGCGGGAGCACGACGACGATCTACGACGGCCTCGCCGCGGGCGCGTGGTACGGAGCCGGCGACCACCCGACGCTCACCTCGTACAACGGGCTCGCCTTCACCTGCAACGAGACCGGCAGCGGCGACGGCAACGCCGAAGTCTTCCTCGACCTGATCGGCGATACCGAGAGCCACGAGCTGACGACGCCCGCGTCGACCGGCTGGGACCGCGTCGCCACGCCCAACGCGACCTCCGGCCTGCTGTTCCCCAACATCGGCCCGAACAACAGTCACCTGCGCAACCTGGGCGGGGGCATCGAGCTGAAGTTCGTCTTCACGCTCGGCATGCGCGATCCGGCGGTCGGGGCGCACTACTACCGCGTCAGCGTCTGCGAGGCCGATGCGAACGGCAACCCGACCGGCTCCCGCTACTACTACGGCGACGGCCTGGCCTGGGAGAAGATCGTCGGCGCCGACATCGTGCCGGAGTCGCTCGGTCCGGTGACGGTGGGCAGCGAGGCCAATCTCTACCGCATCCCGTACAGCGACGAACCGTGGGTGGGCTCGGTGCGCCACCACGCGCTGGTCAACACGATGATCGCCGCGCTCAACGTGCCCGCCGACACGCCGGCGAATCTGGCGCTGCCGGCCATCAACCATCTGATCACGCTCGAGGTGTTCGATGCAGCCGGCGCGCGCCTGCGGCCGCTCGGCACGCCGGCATCCGGCCAGTCGGGAATCGAGCACGCCAAGGCTTTCAAGTACCGGCGCTGGTTCCAGCCCGCCGGCAGCCCTGGCGACGACACCGTCGAAGTGCCGTTCGCCGCGCTGACACACTTGTTCTGCTGGGACAACCGCGCCCCGGTCGCCGACATCGAGCGGCTGGTGATGAACAGCACGGCGTCGAACGAGGAATGCCAGTTCCTGCAAGGTCCGGGCGACTCGACCTTCGCCATCGAGTACCGCGCCTACGTGGCCGAGGAGCGCTTCCAGTACGGCCACGGTATCAGCTGGATCCGCGGCCTGAACCACTCGGCCAGCAACGGCGGCGAGGGCGTGCTGGCGACGCCGCTCAGCCCGGCCAACGTCGGCAAGCCGCCGTCGCCGCCGGTCAACAGCGGCAGCAACGCGTTCTCGCTCATGCTGGCCCGGCCCGATCTCGTCCCGCCCGAGGTGCTGCAGCGCTGCTCGTTCGCGGTCACGCTGACGACATACGCCAAGACCACCAATGGCTCCAACCTGGGCTACTCCTGGTACGACCAAGAGACGGCGGCGTTCGCGCTCGAGATCGACTGAGATGAGCGGTGACAAAACGGAGTCGATGGCGAGATGAGCGCCGACGTCGACTTCTGGCCGCGCCTGGTCCTGGCGATCCTCGTGACCTGGCGCGTCACCCACCTGCTCGTGCGCGAGGACGGGCCGGCCGCGACGCTCGCCCGCCTCCGCGCGACGCTGGGGCCGGGCGCATGGAGCGGGATGTTCGCCTGCTTCTACTGCATGAGCCTGTGGGTGGCGGCGCCGCTCTCGCTGTGGGTGGCAACGCGGCCGCTCGACGCCTGGATGGTCTGGCTGGCGCTCTCGGGGGCGGCATGTCTGTGCGAGCGCATCGGCCAGCCGGAGGTGGTCGTGCAACCGTTGCCCGAAACGAACCTGGGAGAAGACGATGGGATGTTGCGGACTCAGGCGGAGCCCGCTGCCGGCCGCACTGGCGGCGGCGCCGCGCCCGGCGCCTGACGCCGTGGGCCATCGCCTCGCGGAGGCGACGGCCGGCGGCCGCGGCGTGACGCTGCGATACCGCGACCGGTCGCGGATCCTCGTGCGCGGCCCCGTGACCGGCCGCGCCTACGAGTTCTCGCCGCGGCAGCCAACGCCATCTGTCGACATGCGCGACGCCGACGTGCTGATGCGAACCGGCCGCTTCCTGCGGGCCTGAGCGTCGCCGAAGCTCAGAGCAGGACGAAGCGGCCGGCGGCACGCACACCGGGGCCCTCGTGACAACTGCGCAACTTCGTCTGCACAGACATAGTTCTGCGCGCGTGTTCTTACGGTTCAGAACGAGGTTCGCCTGCTTCAAGAGCAGCCCGACATCGCCCTGGCCTAGAAGCCCGGCATCGCGCGACCGCTACGTGCACCACTCAATCGCTCGATGTCGGCCGCCGGCCCTTTCTCGCTCGCCAAGTCGCCAGCAGCAACGCGCCGCCGCCGATCCAGGCGATGGCCGGCAGCCACGTGAGGACCGGTTGCCACGCCGCGTCGTTGCGCAACGCGGCAGCGATCGCAGCCATGCGGACCAGCGCGCCGAGCGCGAGCACCGACGACAGCGCGCCGCTCGTCGTCCCTTCGCGGCCGGTACGGCCGATCGCCAGCGCGGTCGAGAAGGCGCTCATCAGCACGCAGGCCCATGCGCCGCCGGCGACGAACTGCATCGTCACGAGGATCCGCAAGCTCGTTGCTTCGACCGTCATCACCGCCGCTGCGGCAGCGACCAGCGCGCCGATGGCCATCACCCGCCAGCCTCCGGCGCGCCGGGTCAGCGCGCCCGCCGGCATCAACAGCAGGTTGAAGCCGACCCAGAACACCGGCACCAGGTACTGCAGGTCGGCCGGTTGCGCGAATTTGAGGTAGAGCGGCGACGTGTTCAGGAACACATGGCCCTGGAAAGCGACGCTGACGAGGACCGCCGCGACGATGAAGATCGCGAGCGCCGGGGCCGTGGCAAGCCTGGCGGTCGACGCAGAAACGGCCGGCGCCGCCGGCCCCGGCGCAGCCGGCGACGCGCTCGATCGCGCGAGTGCGCGCTCGGCGGCGACGATACCAAGCGTCACCGCGGCGAGCGCGACGCTCGAGACGATGAACGGCAGCCGCGGGTCGACACCGCGCAACGTAACGCCGAGGTAAGGCGCGAGCGCGTTCGCGAGGCCGATGCCGAACAACGACAGCGCGACCAGCCATGGCTGCGACGGCAGCGACGCGTGCCGCCCGACAAGGGCGAGCGGCGGCGCCCGCAGCGCCGACGAGCTCGCCGCCCACAGCGCGACGAGCACGATGAACGCGCCGGCCGAGTGTTGCGGCGCGACCAGCGGCAACGCGACGAACGCCGCGCACGACAGCAGCGTGACAAGCAGCACCATGTTGCCGACGCGGCCGACAATTCGCGCGCTGCGATCGGCGGCGACGCCCATCGCGTAGTCCGAGAAAACGAAGATCAGCTGGTCGAGCATCAGGATCCAGATCACCGCCGCTTTGGCGATGCCGGCCTGCGCTGCGAGCTGCGGCAGGAAGATCACGTAGACCGTCCACGTCAGCGCAAAGAAGAACTGGACGACCGCGAGGTAGAGACCGACGCGGCGCTGGGCAGCAATCATTCAGTGTCCGGGCTGCTGCACCGCTGCGTACGCGCATCCGGCAGCATCGACGGGTCAGTGATCGAGGGCCAGCGATTGTCGCGCTGGACGAGCGCCCCGCGCTGAGACGAACCCCGCAGCGTGAGGGTGGCTAAACTGACGGCCCTATAAACAGACGCGGAGACTTCGATGTCACTCAAGCACTTGACCACGGCGGCGCTCACGATGGCCAGCCTCGGGCTCGCGACGACCGCTCAGGCAGGCAAGACGCTGGACGCGGTGAAGGCACGCGGCCAGGTCGTCTGCGGCGTCAACACCTCGGGCCCGGGCTTTTCGTCGGCGGACAGCCAGGGCAAGTGGTCCGGCCTCGACGTCGACTTCTGCCGTGCCGTCGCCGCGGCCGTGCTCAAGGACGCCGACAAGGTCAAGTACGTGCCGCTCAATTCGCAACAGCGTTTCGCCTCGCTTCAGGCCGGCGAGATCGACGTGCTGTCGCGCAACAGCACCTGGACGCTGTCGCGCGATGCGTCCCTCGGCGTGGTCTTTACCGGCATCAACTACTTCGACGGCCAGGGTTTCATGGTGCCGAAGAAGCTGAAGATCGACAACATCAACAAGCTCAATGGCGCGACCCTGTGCGTGCAAGCCGGCACCACCAGCGAGAAGAACGTGGCCGATTATTTCGGCGCTCACAGCATGAAGTACAAGTCGGTCGTGTTCGATACCGCCGAGGCGATCACGAGCGCATTCTTCGCCGGCCGGTGCCAGGTCTACACCACCGACATGAGCGATCTCGCCGGCGCTCGCACGAAGGCGCCGAAGGCCGACGACTACGTCATCCTGCCGCAGGTGATCTCCAAGGAGCCGCTCGGCGCATCGGTTCGCCGCGGCGACGACGAGTGGTTCGAGATCGTTCGCTGGACCCAGTTCGCGCTGCTCGAGGCCGAAGAGAACGGCCTGACGCAAGCCAACGTCGACCAGCAGAAGTCGACCAACAAGGACCCCGGCGTGCAGCGCTTCCTCGGCGTTTCCGAAGACATGGGCAAGCTGCTCGGCCTCGATGCGGAGTGGGCCTATCGCATCGTCAAGCAGGTGGGCAACTACGGTGAGAGCTTCGAGCGCAACCTCGGCGCCAAGTCGCCGCTCAACCTGCCACGCGGTGCCAACAACCTGTGGACCAAGGGCGGCCTGATGTACGCGCCGCCGATTCGCTGAAGCGGGGCGCCGCATCGCGGGAAGGCGATCCGGTGTCTGTCGCCGCCATCGGTGACGAGGCCTGGCGGACACGGCAGCGCGCGCGCCTGCGGCGCGAGTGGTTGTTGCAGGGCGCGCTTGCGCTCGTCGTCCTCGCCCTGCTCGCCGGCCTCGCGCAGAACGTGGCCGCGAACCTCGAAGCGCGCCAGATCAAGTCGGGCTTCGGCTTCCTGCGCGATCCGGCGGGCTTCAACATCGGCGAGCTGCTGTTCGAGTACAGCGCCCGCGACAGCTATCTGCGCGCCTTTGCCGTCGGCATGGCCAACACGCTGCGCGTGTCGGTGGCGGGGATCGTGCTCGCGAGCGTGCTGGGAGTGATCGTCGGCCTGATGCGTCTGTCGCACCACGGGCTCGTGGCCTGGCTGGGCAGCGCCTACGTGGAGGTCTTCCGGAACACGCCGCTGCTGATCCAGCTGCTCACGATCTATCTCCTGGCGACCGAGTTGCTGCCCGATTCCTCGGCAGCGCTCTCGATAGAGGGGGTCGCGTTGCTGTCCAAGCAGGGGCTGCAGATCGCGGTGCCGGCCTCGGGCACGCTCGCACTGCTGGCCGCGGTCGTGATCGGCCTGCTGGCGGGCGCCGCGGCGTTCGTGGCGGCCAGGCGCTGGCTGATGGTCGGCGCCGGGCCGGTCGGATGGGTTGCCGGGCTGGCGAGCGCACTGCTGGCCTGGCTGGCCTTCGGCGCGATCGGCGGCTGGTCGCGCCCGGAGGTCGACGGCTTTCTGATCAGCGGCGGCGCTTCGCTGACGCCGGAATTCCTCGCCCTCTGGCTGGGCCTGTCGCTGTTCACGTCGGCGTCGATCGCCGAGCTGGTGCGCGCCGGTGCCCTGGCCGTTCCGGTCGGCCAGTGGAACGCCGCGCTGGCACTCGGGCTGACGCGAGGCAAGGCCATCGCCGGAGTGATCTTTCCGCAAGCGCTGCGCCTGGCGATCCCGCCGCTGGCGAGCCAGTACATGAACCTGATCAAGAACTCGTCGCTGGCGGTGGTGATCGGCTATCCGGACCTGGTCTCGATCGGCAACACGTCGATCAACCAGAACGGCCAGGCGCTGGAAGTCATCGTCATCATCATGGCGGTCTACCTGTCGCTCAACCTGGTGGTCGCGGTCGCCATGGGCGCGGTCAACGCGCGCGTGACGCGCGCGCCGCGATGAACGGCACGATCGCTCTCGCCGCGCCGGCGCCGAGCCTCCTGGACACCGCGCGCCGGCGCTTCTTCTACGGTCCCGGCGCCAGCATCGTCACGATCGCGGCCGCGACGCTGCTCGCGTGGCTCGGCTGGCTGGCGCTCGACTGGGCCGTGATCCGCGCCGTCGCGCAGCCCGACTACGCGGCCTGCAAGCTGCCGGGCCGCGGCGCGTGCTGGGGCTTCGTCGCCGAGAAGTGGCGGCTGATCGTCTTCGGGCGCTACCCCTACGAAGCGCAGTGGCGCCCCGCGCTGGCCACTGCGGCGGTCGTCACGATGCTGGTCGTCTCGGCGCTGCCCGCCTTGTGGACGCGGCGCGGCGCAAGGGGGCTCGCCGTCGGCTGGATCGCGGCCCTTGCCCTCTTCTTCTTCCTGATGTTCGGCGGCGCGCTCGGCCTCGGCGTCGTCGGCACCGAGCGCTGGGGCGGCCTGCCGCTGACGGTCATCCTGACCCTGATCGGCATCGGCGCGTCGGCGCCGATCGGCGTGCTGCTGGCGCTGGCGCGGCGCTCGCAGCTGCCGTTGCTGCGCTCGCTCGCCACCGCCTACATCGAGCTGGTGCGCGGCGTGCCGCTCCTCACGGTGCTGTTCGTCGCGACCTTCGTCTTTCCGCTGGTGCTGCCGCCCGGCTGGCGAATCGATCCCTTCTGGCGCGTCGCGATCGGCCTCGTGCTGTTCCAGGCCGCCTACATGGCCGAGACGGTCCGCGGCGGCCTGCAGACCCTGCCGCGCGGCCAGCTCGACGCCGGGACCTCGCTCGGCCTGCGCTATTGGCAGCTGCAGCGCGCGGTGGTCATGCCGCAGGCGCTCGTCGCCGTGATCCCCGCCTTCGTCAACAACCTGCTGTCGACGTTCATGGACACCTCGCTGGTGACGGTCGTCTCGATGTACGACCTGACCGGCTCGCTGCGCCTGGCGCTCGGCGACCCCCGGTGGCGCGATTTCTTCATCGAAGGCTATCTGTTCATCGCCTCGATCTACTTCGGGGCCAGCTTCGCGATGTCGCGCTACAGCCAGTGGCTGGAACGGCGGCTGAAAATCGACTTCGCCCGGTAGCGAACGTGCCCGCCGGCACGAGCATTCCGGCCCATGCGCACAACTGAGGGCTGCTCGGATCTCTCGCCCAGTCCGCGCCCAGCGCGATCGCCGAATCGCCGCTGGGGTTTCCCGGTCAAGTAGACCAAGTCCATTCCTTCAGCCGGATGCGAAGTGCATGGGTTCGGCAACTCCTGAGGCGAGGATTCGCTGCCGCACTCGAGCTGAGGGGCACTCCTCGGCGGCATGGCCCACGCCGGGGGCCGAGGATGTCCTACGCGGCTGGGCAGCGGCACGGCCTACCGTAGCAATGAGAGCGAGGACGCCCAGCATCGAGCCGGGCTTCCGACACTCGGTCATCGGTTGGGCAGAGCGCCTCGTATAGCGGCCGAATGTGCGCAGATGCCGTCCCGGCGCCGTGCTTGCAGTAGTGCACCGGGATTTTTTCGATGCGCGCCTATGTTGCCAAGGCCCCGATGGCAACACACTGATTCGCGACAGGTTGCTCGCGACCGACTCGAAGCCATTCCAAGCGCTACCCGTCGACACGAAAGGATTTCCAATGAACCGTTCAATATGGATTGCCGCACTGCTTGTCCCGTTGAGTTTGGCGGCTTGTGACAGACCCACGGTCGTAAACGCTCCTCCCACGGTAGTCGCGGTGCCGGGACCTGCAGTCGCAGTGCCGGGACCCGTAGTCGAGGTGCCGGGACCCGCAGTCGCAGTGCCAGGCCCCGCTGGTCCGCAAGGCGCAACCGGCATGCAAGGCAACGATGGCAATACGGGTGCGACGGGTAGCCAGGGCATGGACGGCAGCAAAGGCAACAAGGGCGATACGGGCAGATCGGGCGATGGCACGACCGTTGTGGTGGTCCGGCCCGCTGCGTCGGCGCCGACGAACTGAGTGACGTAGCCCGGGCCGGAGGCGGTGGACCGGCGCGCCCGAGCCCGACCTTCAACACTCATTCGATCACTTCGTCGGCTCGCAGAAGGAGCGACTGCGGAATCCGCAGGCCGAGCGACTGGGCGACCTTCAGATTGATAAAGAGAAAGTACCGGTTCGGCTGCTCGATCGGCAGATCGCCCGGCTTCGCGCCCTTGAAGATCCTGGCGATGTAGGTAGCCGCGAGCTTGTGGTTCTCGCCAATGTCGCCGCCGTACGACATCAGGCCGCCGCCCCGAACCAGACCGCCGAATTCGTAGATGGCGGGAATCCGGTGTGTCGCCACGTAGTCGATGACCCGTCGCCGGTTCAAATTGGTCAGTGCGTCCGTCACCATCATCAGTGCATCGGGCCGGACGCGATCCATCGCCGTCAGTGCGACGTCGAAGTCGTCCGGCTCGCGCACGCCGAGAGGATCGATGCCGATGTGCAGCACCCGGGCCGCCCTTTCGATCTCCTGGTAACGCAGCGTCATACCCCGGTCGTCTGCATTCCAGAGGACGGCGACCCGAGTTGCAGTCGGCACGACTTCCTTCAACAGCTCGAGCCGCTTCGCGCTCAGCGCGGCGGATTGATCGTTGATCCCGGTCAGGTTGCCGCCGGGCCGCGCAAGACTGCCAACGAGCCCGACTTCGACCATGTCCCCAGCGTTGACGACGACGATCGGAAGGGTAGAAGAGGCTTGCTGCGCGGCCCTCGCGGGCCCTCCTCCCATCGCGAGGAGCAGATCGACCCTGAGCGCGACCAGCTCAGTGGCCAACGGCACGAGCCGTTCGCTCCGCAGCTCAGCCCAGCGGTTTTCGTAGACGATGTCTTTGCCCTCGACATAGCCGAGAGCTTCCAGCGCATTGCGCAGTGATTCAGGCGCCTTGCCGTCCGGCGGCCGCGCAGCCTTGCTCAGGAACCCGACGCGCCACACCTTCCCGGTCTGCTGGGCTCTCGCGCCAAGCGGCAGGCCGAGCAAGCCCCCTGCGGCCATGCTCGTGAATCTTCGTCGATCCATGGTCGACTCTAGTTCAAAAGGCATCGTCAAGATGAGCTCGTCAGCCCGGCGATGAGATCAGCCTGTGTTCGCAGCCATTTCCCCCTGCGCCGCCCTCACCTCCACCCTCACCTGCTCCGTCAGCTCCGCCTTCAGCTCGCTGAACGCCGGCGTCGTCTTCACCGAGTAATGCCGAGGATGCGCGATCGGCACCGCCCGGTCGAGCTTGATCCTTCCCGGCCGCGCGCTCATCACGACGACGCGCGAGCCCATGAAGACGGCCTCGTCGATGTCGTGCGTCACGAAGAGCACGGTCTTCCGCTCCGCTTCCCAGATGCCGAGCAGGAGCTCCTGCATCAGCTCGCGCGTCTGGTGGTCGAGCGCGCCGAAGGGCTCGTCCATGAGCAGGATGCGCGGGCCGTTGGCGAGCGCGCGGGCGATCGCCGTGCGCTGCTGTTCAAGGCGCCGGCCGCGTCTTTGTCGTCAGGGTATCGAGCAGTTGGGCCGTGAGCATCTTGGCCAGCGCGTCCAGGCCGCTCTCGAAGACGCCGCCGATCTCGTCGGTCCGGGCCATCACCGCGTCGAAGCTCGGGTAGATGAACTTCGGATCGGCGACGATCATGAACTCCTTGCCCGGCTTCGCGTCGGCGCCGAAGTAGAGGTTCTCGTCGTAGAGGCTGTCGTCGATGCTCTTGACGTAGAGCTTGGCCTGGACGTTGACGCGAGGCAGGTAGTCGGGCGACAGCTTCGACGAGTACACGCCCACCTCGTCGACGCGCAGCTGCAGGATCATCTCGGCGTCGGTCTTGAGCTTCTGGTAGTCGACGTCGTCGGGATCGTCGACCGGCCGGGCGATGTCCGTCAGCACGTCGACCTTGTAGCCGCGAGCGGTGAGCGCGTCGACCACCTGCGTCGTCAGCCTTTGCGCCAGCGTCAGGCGGCGTGGCGCCAGCGCGTCGTTGAACCGCTTCGCCTTCTCCTTGCTGTCGAGCATGAACGCGACACTCGAGATGGGCACCAGAACGTTCATCACCCCGTTCTCGTTCTTCAAGGTCAGCGTCTGCGGCTCGGTCGCCGGGATCAGGGCGATCTTGCGCAGGATCGGCTTCTCGGTCGAGACCGGCTTCGCTGCGCAGGCGCCGAGCGTTGCAAGCGTGAAGACGACCAGCAGCGATCGCAGGAAATGGACAGGCATGGTGGCCATTCGACGAGTGTTCCGGGGAGTCGCATTCTGCGGTACCGCGACACCACGGAACGAGTACATCAGACCGCGTTCGCCACCGCTTCCGCCTGCTCGGCCGCGGTGTCGACGTTCGGCCCCCTACCGTCGGTAGAGGGCCGTCGGCCTCGACTTACCTGGAGAGCGCCCTTGCGGCCTTCTCGATGAGCGACG
>JADGRJ010000325.1 GCA_017881025.1 Rhizobacter sp.
AGCGGCAGGCGCTTCGACACTCGCCGCGCCGGCGCCGCGGCGCCGTCACCCGCGGCGCCGTCGTCGTCGTCGGCGAGCGCCGAGCCGTCGCTGTCGCGCGGCGCCGACGCGCTCGGTTCCTCGCGCGTGCTCGGCGACGCGCGCTTCGGGCCGGCGCGCCGCGCCTGCCACGCGCCGTGCGCGACGACGCCGGCGAGGACGATGCCGCCGAGCGACGCCAGGGCAACGGTGAGACTGTTCATCGCAGGCGCGCTGGGCCGAGCGCCGGGCCGCTCCCAAGCCGGCGCGGGCCCCCCCGGGGGGCGGACCGATGTAGCCGTCGGGCCGGGGGCTCCATCTATGCGGCCTCTGCCAGGCGCATCGCGCCGGGCATGTCGACCGTGACGATGCGCGAGACGCCCTGCTCCTGCATCGTCACGCCGATCAGCTGCTCGGCCATTTCCATGGCGATGCGGTTGTGGCTGATGAACAGGAACTGGGTCGCCTTCGACATCTCTGTGACGAGCTTGGCGTAGCGCTCGGTGTTGGCGTCGTCGAGCGGCGCGTCGACCTCATCGAGCAGGCAGAACGGCGCCGGGTTGAGCTGGAAGATGGCGAACACGAGGGCGATCGCGGCGAGCGCCTTCTCGCCGCCCGAGAGCAGGTGGATCGAGCTGTTCTTCTTGCCCGGCGGCTGCGCCATCACCTGCACGCCGGCGTCGAGGATCTCGTCGCCGGTCATGATCAGGCGCGCGGTGCCGCCGCCGAAGAGGATCGGGAACATGCGGCCGAAGTGCTCGTTGACCTGGTCGAAGGTCGTGCCGAGGAGCTCGCGCGTCTCGAGATCGATCTTCCGGATCGCGTCCTCGAGCGTCGTCATCGCCTCGGTGAGGTCGGCGCTCTGCGCGTCGAGGAAGCCCTTCCTCTCGCGCGCCTGGCCGAGCTCCTCGAGCGCGGCGAGGTTGACGGCGCCGAGCGCTTCGATGTCGCGGTTGAGGGCGTCGATGCGGCCTTGCAGCCCGCCGAGCTTGACACCGCCTTCCTCGACCCCGCGCGCGATCGCATCACGATCGGCGTGGGCGGCGTCGAGCTGCTCGGCGTACTGGGCGCCACCGAGCTGCGCGGCCTGCGCCTCGAGCTGGAGCGCGCCGACCTTGTCGCGCAGCGGCTGCAGCGCCTGCTCGTGGCCGAGCCGCGCCTCGTCGGCGCCGCGCAGGTTCTGCGAGAGGTCGTCGTAGAGGCTGCGCTTCTCGCCGAGACGTCGCTCGTGCTCGAGCCGCGTCGCCAGGGCGGTCTGCAGCTCGGCCTGCGCCGGCTCGTCGGTGAGCTGGGCGTGCTCCTCGGCAAGCGCGGCGTCGGCGGCCAGGTTGTCGTGCAGCTGCTGGCGCGCGGTCTCGATCGAGCGCTCCAGCTCCTGCCGCCGCGCCGCGAGCGAGCGCAGCTCGAACTGCGCTTCCTGTGTCTTGCGCTCGAGCGCGCGCTGCTCGTCGCGCGCGGCGTCGAGCGCGGCGCTGGCGGCGAGCGTCGCTTCGTCGAGCTCGGCCTGGCGTTCCTGGGCGACGCCGAGCTCGACGTCGAGCGCGTCGAAGCGCGCCTCGCTGTCCTTGCGGCGCGCCGCCAGCTCGGCGAGCTCGGCCTCGAGGGCGGCGCGCTCGCCGGCGAGCTGCTCGCGCCGCTGCTGCGTCTGCTCGGCGAGCTGGGTGAGGCGAACCAGCTCGACGTGCTCGCGATGCGCGAACGACTGGAGCTGCGCCGCGTCGCGCTGGCTCGCGGCGAGGTGCGCCGCGGCGTCGGTGCTCGCCGCTTCGGCGCGGACGAGGCGGCTGCGCGATTCCTCGCTGACGAGCGCCTGCGCGCGCGTCTGCCGGTGCAGGTTCTCGATCTCCTGCGCGCGCGCGAGCAGCCCGGCCTGCTCGGAATCGGGCGCGTAGAAGCTGACCGCGAACTGGCTGACCGCGTGCCCTTCGCGCGTCATGATGACCTCGCCGTGGGTCAGGCTCGACCGCGCGGCGAGCGCCGCGTCGAAGTCGCTCGCGGTATAGACGCCTTCGAGCCAGTCGCCGAGCAAGGCCGAGAGGCCCGCGTCGCCGAGATGGAGCAGGTCGGCCAGGCGCGGCAAGGTCCGGTGCGACGTCGGGTGCGCCGTGGCCGGCGCGGTGAAGAAGGCGAGCCGCGACGGCGGCGCGTCGGCGGCGAACGCGCGCACCGTGTCGAGGCGGCCGATCTCGAGCGCGCCGAGGCGCTCGCGCAGCGCCGCCTCGAGCGCCGCTTCCCAGCCGGGCTCGATGCGGATCCGCGTCCACAAGCCGGCGAGCGATTCGAGGCCGTGGCGCGACAGCCAGGGCTTGAGCTTGTTCTCGACCTGGACCTTCTCCTGCAAGGCTTGCAACGCGGCGAGGCGCGCGCTCAGCTCGGCGTGGCGGCGACCTTCCTCGTTGACGTGGTCCTGCAGCGACTTGCGCTCTTCGTCGAGCGCGGGAACGCGCGCCTGCCAGTCGGTCACCGTCGTGAGCGAGGCGCGGTGCTTCGCCTCGGCGTCGGCGGCCGTGCGCTCGGCCGCCTCGAGCTCGCCGGGGGGGGTCGCGACGAGCCCCTTCTCTTCGCCGACGAGCCGCTCGCGCCGCGTCTCGGCCTGGGTCAGGCGCTCGTCGACGCCGCGCGCCTCGGCTGCCGAGACCTGGATCTGCTGCTGCACGGCGGCGACCGCGCCGCGTTGCGCGCTGCCGCGCGACTGCGCGTCGCGAAGCGTCGCTTCGCGCTCGCCGACTTGCAGCGCGTGCGCCTCGAGCTCGCCGGCGAGCCCCTCGGCGGCACGCTCGGCCGCCTCGATCTCGCCGCCGAGGCGAGCGTGCTCGGCGACGGCGTCGCTCTCGCGCGAGCGCCACGCCGCGCTCTGCGTCTCGAGATCGGCGCGCTGGCGCAGCAGGCGCTCGCGGCCGGCGGCGACGTAGCGGATCCGCTCCTCGAGCCGGCTCACCTCGAGCGCGGCCTGGCCGAGCGCTCCCTGCGCGGCGTGCAAGGCGTCGTTCGCCTCGTAGTGGTTCTGCCGGATCGCTTCGAGCTCGGCTTCAGTGCGACGCAGGTCGGCGCTCTTCGACTCGAGCGCCGCGACCGCGGCGACGACAGCCTGGCCGACGCGCTCTTCCTCGCGCGCTGCGTCGCGGTGGCGCAGGAACCAGAGCTGGTGCAGCTTCAGCTGCGCTTCCTGCTGCATGGCGCGATAGCGGCCGGCGACCTCGGCCTGCGACTCGAGCTTCTCGAGGTTGCCGTTCAGCTCGCGCAGGATGTCGTCGACGCGAGTCAGGTTCTCGCGCGTGTCCTTGAGGCGCGTCTCGGTCTCGCGCCGGCGCTCCTTGTACTTCGAGACGCCCGCGGCTTCCTCGAGGAAGAGGCGGAGCTCCTCGGGCTTGCTCTCGATGATCCGCGAGATCGTCCCCTGGCCGATGATCGCGTAGGCGCGCGGGCCGAGGCCGGTGCCGAGGAAGACGTCCTGGATGTCGCGGCGGCGCACCGGCTGGCCGTTGATGTGATAGCTGCTCGTGCCGTCGCGCGTCAGCACGCGCTTGACGGCGATCTCGGCGAAGCGGTTCCACGGGCCGCCGGCGCGCGCCTCGCTGTTGTCGAAGACGAGCTCGACGCTGGCGCGACCGGCGGGCTTCCTCAGGTTCGTGCCGTTGAAGATCACGTCCTGCATCGACTCGCCGCGCAGCTCGCTCGCCTTGCTTTCGCCGAGCACCCAGCGCACCGCGTCGATGATGTTCGACTTGCCGCAGCCGTTCGGGCCGACGACGCCGACGAGCTGGCCGGGGAGCTGGAAGTGGGTCGGTTCGATGAACGACTTGAAGCCCGACAGCTTGATCGAGTGGAGGCGCATGGAGGCGGCCGCGGAGCCGGCCTAAGTTATTGATCTAATTGGATAAAACGCTGCCTTCGGGGGCGCGCGGAGCGGCCGGATGATAGCATCGCGACCCTTCCTTCCCAGCGAGCGAGAGACCTCTTCATGGCCCGCCCACCCCGTCGCAGCGACCTCGGCTCGACGCGCCCGAAGCCGGCCGTGGCGCCGAGTGCGCCGCAGCCGCATCTCGACGTCTTCGCCAATCCGAATCCCGAGCGCGACTACCTGATCCAGTTCGTCGTTCCAGAGTTCACCTGCAACTGCCCGCTCACGGGCCAGCCCGACTTCGCCCACTTCACGATCGAGATGGTGTGCGACA
>JADGRJ010000012.1 GCA_017881025.1 Rhizobacter sp.
GTTCTTGCGCTGGCTCAGGTCTTCCTGGAACTCGCGCCGACGCCGCTGCAGCTCGCGGTCCTGGTCGACGAGCTCGCGCTGGCGCCGCGTGCGCTCGGCCTCGGCCAGCGTCGGCGCGTCCTTGTCGAGCTTGTCGCTGGCGGTCTTGAGCCGGTTGGCGAGGTCGTTGAGGTCTTTCTCGCGCTTGGAGAACTCGGCCTCGAGCTTGGCCTGGGCCGCCTTGGCGGGCACGGCGTCGCGCAGGACGCGGTCGCTGTTGACGTAGCCGATCTTCAGCTCCTGCGCCGGCGCGGCCGACGCCGCACCCGCGAGAAGCGTCGCCGCGAGCAGCGATTTCAGGGTGAGGCTGTTCATCAAAAGGCTGTCCCGATCTGAAACTGAAGCCGCTGGATTCTATCTTCCGGCTTCTTGCGGATCGGCGTTCCGTAACTGAGCTTCAGCGGGCCCACCGGGGAGATCCAGCTGACCCCCAGGCCGGCCGAGGCGCGCAGGCTTCCCAGGGTGAGCTTCTCGTTCTCGCCCCAGACGTTTCCGCCGTCGGCGTAGACGAAGATCCGCAGCGTCCGGTCGGCGCCGGCGCCCGGCACCGGCAGGTAGAGCTCGTTGTTCAGGTTGAAACGGCGGTTGCCGCCGATGAAGGCGCCGGTCACGTCGACCGGCCCGAGCGAGCCCTGGTCGAAGCCGCGCACGGTGCCGAGGCCGCCGCCGTAGAAGTTCTTGAAGATCGGGTACGGCCGGCCGCCGATCCCTTTGCCGTAGCCGATTTCGGCGTTGACGCCGTAGGTGAACGCGCGGGTGATCTGGAAGTACTGCTGGCCCTGCAGATTGGCGCGCATGTACTTCGCGTCGCCGAGCGCCGCGTAGTCGAGGTTGACGCGCATGTAGCGGCCGGCCGTCGGCACCAGCGCGCTGTCGCGGTTGTCGCGCGTCCAGCCGATCGTCAGCGGGACCGAGCTGCTGGTCTCGCCGAACTGCTCGCGATAAAGGAAGTAGCTGTTCGGCAGCTGGGTCGTCCCCTTGATCTCGGTGCGCTCTGCGCCGATGCCGAAGAAGACCGTGTCGTACTCGCTGAACGGAACGCCGAAGCGGATGGCGATGCCGGGGGTGACGAGCTTGTATTGCTCGCCCTGGCTGTTGATCGGCCGGCTGGTCCGGTAGTAGACATCGACCGCGCGCGAGATGCCGTCGATCGTGAAGTACGGGTCGACCGTGCTCAGCACCAGCGTCCGGTTGTACTTGCTCGTATTGACCTCGAAGCCCAGGTAGTTGCCCGAGCCGAAGATGTTCTCCTGCTTGATCGCGGCGGTGAGCGAGAGCTTGTCGGCCGACGAGAAGCCGGCGCCGAGCGAGAGATTGCCGGTGGGCTTTTCCTTGATCGTGATCGTCAGGTCGACCTGGTCGGACGACCCCGGGACCTCGGCGGTGTCGACGCTGACGTCGCTGAAGTAGCCGAGGCGGTCGACGCGGTCGCGCGAGAGCTTGATCTTGCGACCGTCGTACCACGACGACTCGAACTGACGGAACTCGCGTCGAACGACCTCGTCGCGCGTACGCGTATTGCCGGCGATGTTGACGCGGCGCACGTAGACGCGGCGCTGCGGCTCCGCGACAAGGGTGACGACGACGCGGCCGTTGGCGCGATCGATCTCCGGCCGCGACTCGACCTTGGCGAAGGCGTAGCCGAAGGTGCCGAAGCGATCGACGAAGGCGCGAGTCGTCGCCGCCACCGCCTCGGCGCGATACGCGTCGCCGGGCTTGATCGTGACCAGCGTCTTGAAGTCGTCTTCCTTGCCGAGGAAGTCGCCCTCCAGCTTCACGCCGGTCACCGTGTAGGGCTGGCCTTCCTTGACGTTGATCGTGATCGTGATGTCCTGCTTGTCGGGCGAGATCGTCACCTGCGTCGACTCGACCTCCATCTCGAGGTAGCCGCGGTTCTGGTAGTAGGCGCGCAGCGTCTCCAGGTCGGCGTTGAGCTTGGCGCGCGAGTAGCGATCGCCCTTCAGGTAGAAGTTCAGCCAGCCGCCGTCGTTGAGCTCGAACAAACCCTTCAGCGTGCGCTCGGAGAACGCCCTGTTGCCGGCGATGCGGATCTCGCTGATCTTCGCCGCGCCGCCTTCGGTGACGGTGAAGGTGACGTTGACGCGATTGCGCTCCTGCGGCGTCACCGTCGTCACGACCTCGGCACCGTAGAGGCTTCGCGTCAGGTACTGGCGCTTCAGCTCCTGCTCGGCGCGATCGGCGAGCGCCTTGTCGAACGGCAGGCCCTCGCCGATGCCGAAGTCCTTCAGCGACTTGATCAGGGCGTCCTTCTCGAACTCCTTCATGCCGACGAAATCGATGTTGGCGATGACCGCGCGCTCGTCGACGATGACGACGGCGACGCCGTTGTCGATGTCGATACGCACGTCCTTGAAGAGGCCGGTCGCGAACAGCGCGCGCAGGGCAGCGGCGCCCTTCTCGTCGGTGTACGTATCGCCAATCCGGAACGGCAGCGCCGCGAACACGGTGCCGGCGTCGGAGCGCTGCAGGCCCTCGACGCGGATGTCCTTGAGCACGAAGGGCTCGACCGCGAGCGCCGAGCCGACCTGCAACGCGACGGCGAGAGCGACGGCCGAGGGGGCGAGGCGGGCGAGGCGCGAACGACGGAGCGGGCGAGCGGGCGAACGATCGTGGAGATGCATGCGGTCGGTCATTGGAGACCCAGGGTCATTGGAGACCCAGCAGGCGGGCCATGTCGTTGTAGAGCGCCAGGGACATCATCATGAGCATGATGGCAACCCCGCCACGCTGCAGCCTGTCGAGCCACAACTCGGAGACCTGACGTCCCGTCACGGCCTCGAAAAGATAATACATCAGGTGTCCGCCATCGAGGACCGGCAGCGGCAGCAGGTTGAGCACGCCGAGGCTGACGCTGACGATGGCGAGAAAGCCGAGGTAGTAGGCCAGGCCGAGGCGAACCGACTGACCGGCATAGTCGGCGATCGTCACCGGACCGCTCAGGTTCTTGAGCGACGCCTGGCCGATGATCATCTTGCCGAGCATCTTCACGGTCAGTGCCGACATCTGCCAGGTCTGCGTCACGGCGCTCGTCAGGCCTTCGATGGCGCCGTAGCGGACCGCGGTCATCTCGGGCGGCTGCCCCGGAAAGACCTCGAGCCGGCCGACCCGGTTGCCTGCGTCGATGACGACCGCCGGCGTGACGACGAGATCGATGCGCACACCGGCGCGCTCGATGAGCCAGCGCATCGGCACGGCGACGCCGGTCTTGCCGCTGGCGCGGATCGCTTCGCGCGCCTGCGCCGCATCGCCGATCGCGACGTCGTCGATCGAGACGATCCGGTCGCCGGGCTTCAGACCCGCGGCCGCGCCGGCGCCGCCCGCCTTGACCTCTCCGAGCACCGGCTCGCTCCACGGGCTGCCGAGGCCGATGCGCTGCATCGTCTTCGCATCGACGTCTGCACCCGACAGCGTCGAGAGCGTGAGGTGCGCGCGCCGCTGGCCGCGGCCGTCGCGGCTGCTGACGAGCAGGTCGATGTCCTCGCCGTGCAGCATCGCCTGCGTCACCTGCCAGCGCAGGTCGGTGAGCGAGCGGATGTCGTGCCATTCGCTGCCGTCCTGCGACCAGGCGCGGACCCAGTCGCCGGCGCGCATGCCGGCCTTCTCGGCGACGCTCGCCGCCGCCGGCGGGCCGAGCAGCGCCTTCGGCTCGTCGACGCCGATCCAGTGCGCCGTCGCGTACAGGGCGACCGCGAGCACGAGGTTGGCGGCCGGGCCAGCGGCGACGATCGCCGCGCGCTGCCAGAGCGGCTTGCGGTTGAAAGCGCGGTCGAGCTCGGCCGGGGCGACGTCGCCTTCGCGCTCGTCGAGCATTCGCACATAGCCGCCGAGCGGCAAGGCGCAGATCACGAACTCGGTGCTCTCCGGGGTCGGCTGGCGGCGCCAGAGGACGCGGCCGAAGCCGACCGAGAAACGCAAGACCTTGACGCCGCAGGCGACGGCGACGCGGTAGTGGCCGTACTCGTGGACAACGATGAGGACGCCGAGCGTCAGGAAGAAGGCGAGGACGGTGACCATCAGCGCCATCCTGCCGCGACCGCGGCCCGTGAGGTCGAGCCGCGACGCAGGATCGAGAGGCAGCGCATCGTAAAGATTTTCATCGCGCGAAGCCTTTCAGGAGCTCGCCGGCGCGCCGACGCGCCTCGTGGTCGAGCGCGAGCAGCGACTCGAGCGAGTCGGCAGCGCCCGGAGCGGGCAGAAGCGATTCGATGATGCGGCAATTGAGGGTGTGAATCCGATCGAACGAAACAGTTCCGGCGAGGAACGCCGCGACCGCTTCTTCGTTGGCGGCGTTGAGCACCGTCGTCGCTCCCGGTGCCGCGCGCAGCGCGTCCCACGCCAGGCCGAGGCCGGGGTAGAGGCGCAGGTCGGCGGGCTCGAAGGTGAGCGCCGCGAGGGCGCCCCAGTCGAGCGGCTCGGCGCCGGAGGCGATGCGGTCGGGATAGCCGAGCCCGTAGGCGATCGGCACCCGCATGTCGGGCGTGCCGAGCTGCGCGAGCACCGACTGGTCGCGGCAGACGACCATCGAATGGATGATGCTCTGCGGGTGGATGACGACCTCGATCTGCTCGGGCGCGAGCGCGAACAGGTAGTGCGCCTCGATCACCTCGAGCGCCTTGTTCATCATCGTCGCCGAGTCGACCGAGATCTTGCGCCCCATGACCCAGTTCGGGTGCGCGCAGGCCTCGTCGGGCGTCACCGCGGCGAGCGTCGCCGGATCGCGGCCGCGGAACGGTCCGCCCGAGGCGGTGAGGACGATCCGCTCGACCCGGTCCTTCCAGCTCGCGCGGTCGATCGGCAGGCACTGGTGGATCGCCGAGTGCTCGCTGTCGATCGGCAGCAGCGTCGCGCCGCCGTCGGCGACGGTTCGCATGAAGAGCGCGCCGCCGACGACGAGCGCTTCCTTGTTGGCCAAGAGCAGGCGCTTGCCGGCGGCCGCGGCGGCCAGGCAGGGCGCCAGGCCGGCGGCGCCGACGATCGCCGCCATCACCGTGTCGGCTTCGGGGTGCGCGGCGAGCTCGCACAAGGCACCGGCGCCGCTCATGACCTCGGTCGCGACGTCGGCGTTGCCCAGGCGATCGGCGAGCGCGCGCGCTTCGGCCGCGCTGGCGACCGCCGCGTAGCGGGGCCGAAAGCGCAGGCACTGCGCGAACAGCTCGTCGAGCCGGCGGTTCGCCGTGAGCGCGAAGACCTCGAAGCGATCGGGATGGGCGGCGACGACGTCGAGCGTCGCGGCGCCGACCGATCCGGTCGCGCCGAGGACGCAGACGCGCTGCACCTCGCCTCGCCTAGGGGTGAATGGCGTCGTCACAGCATCACCAGCGCGAGGACGATCGGAAAGACCGGGAGCAGGCCGTCGACGCGATCGAGGATGCCGCCGTGGCCGGGCAGGAGCGCGCTGCTGTCCTTGGCGCCGGCACTGCGCTTGACGAGCGACTCGAACAGGTCGCCGACGACGCTCATCGCGACGAGGAAGACGACGATCAGCGCCATTCCGACGTAGCCGAAGCGGTTGGCCGCGATCGAGAAGAAGCTCTCGGTGCCGATCGAGCCGGCGGCGTCGATCACGAGCCACGCCGCGGCGACGAGCAGGGCGCCGGCCATGCCGCTCCAAACGCCCTCCCAGCTCTTGCCCGGGCTGATCGCCGGCGCGAGCTTGCGCTTGCCGAGCGCGCGGCCGCCGAAATAGGCGAACACGTCGGCGCTCCAGACAAGGAAGAACACCGAGAGGATGAAGTTGAGGCCGATCGCCTTGGCGTTGGCGAGCGCGAGCCACGCGGTCCAGAGAGCGACCAGGCCGATCGCCCAGCGCAACGCGCGCGGCAGGCGCGGCCAGCCGGCGACGCCGGCGCGAAGCACCCACGTGCCGCCGAGCACCCAGGCGAGGAAGGCGAGCCACCAGGCGAGGCGAGGCGCCGTCGTCGTCCAGCCGGCGTAGAGCGCGAGCGCGCAGGCGGCGCCGAGGGCGATGCCGAGCGGCGCCGCCAGCGCGCCGGCGTCGTTGAGCCGCGCCCACTCCCAGCCGGCGAGCGCCATCGCCGCCATCGTCAGGACCGCGAACGGCCACGCTTGCTTCACGATCAGCGCCGGGAGCAACAGGGCCAGCAGCACCATCGCGGTCAGAATGCGCTGCTTGAGCACGAGCGGGCCCTAGCTTCCGCTCGCGACGAGCTCGGCGGCGGCGGGGACGGCGCCGAATCGTCGTTCTCGCCGCGCGTACTGCGCCAGTGCGGAGTCGAGCTCTTCGGTACCGAACTCGGGCCAGAGGCACTCGGTGAAGACGAGCTCCGAGTACGCGGCCTGCCAGAGCAGGAAGTTGCTGATCCGCACTTCGCCGCCGGTGCGGATGAAGAGGTCGGGATCCGGGGCGTAGCTGAGCGCCATGTAGCTGTTGAGGGTCGCCTCGTCGAGGTCCTCGGGCTTGACGCCCGCGACCATCGCCTGCCGGCACGCCTGGACGATGTCCCAGCGGCCGCCGTAGTTGAACGCGACCGAGAGGTGGATCTTGGTGTTGTGGCGCGTGCTGTCCTCGGCGTGCTGCCAGGCCTGGCGCAGCTTGTCCGAGACCTGGGCGCGGTCGCCGACGATGCGCACGCGAACGCCGTCGCCGGCGAGCTTGGCGAGGTACTTCGAGACGGCGACGAGGACCAGCCCCATCAGGCTCGAGACTTCCTCGCTCGGCCGCTTCCAGTTCTCGGAGGAGAACGCGAACACCGTCAGGTATTCGATGCCGCGGTCGGCGCACGCATGGACGGTGCGCACGAGCGCGTCGACGCCCTGCTTGTGGCCGAAGAAGCGCGGCATGTGCCGCTTCTTGGCCCAGCGGCCGTTGCCGTCCATGACGATGGCGACGTGGCGGGGCACCGCCGGCGCCGAGGCGGGACGCTCCGCCATCAGACCGCCATGATCTCGGCTTCCTTGGCCGAGATGAGCCGATCGATCTCGGCGATGGTCCGGTCGGTGAGCTTCTGCAGCTCGTCGAGCGAACGGCGCTCCTCGTCCTCGGAGATCGTCTTGTCCTTGGCGAGGCGCCGGGCGTGATCGTTGGCGTCGCGGCGCAGGTTGCGGACGGCGATCTTGGCGTCCTCACCCTCGTGGCGGGCGACCTTGGTGAGCTCCTTGCGGCGCTCCTCGGTCAAGGCCGGCATCGGCACGCGCAGCAGGTCGCCCTGCGCCGAAGGATTCAAGCCGAGATCCGACTCGCGGATGGCCTTCTCGATCTTCGCGCCCATTCCCTTTTCCCAGGGCTGGACGCTGATCGTTCGCGCGTCGAGCAGGGTCACGTTGGCGACTTGGCTGATCGGCACCGGCGAGCCGTAGTAGTCGACGTGCACCTGGTCGAGGATCCCGGTGTGGGCGCGGCCGGTGCGGATCTTCTGCAAGTCGTTCTTGAGCGACTCGATCGACCGGCCCATCTTCTGCTCGGCGGTCTTCTTGATCTCTGCAATCGTCATGTGAAGCAGTCCTTAGACGTGGACGAGCGTGCCCTCGTCCTCTCCCTGAACGACGCGCTTGAGCGCGCCCGACTTGAAGATGCTGAAGACGCGGATCGGCAGCTTCTGGTCGCGACAGAGCGCGAAAGCGGTCGCGTCGAGCACCTGCAGGTTCTTGATGATCGCCTCGTCGAAGCTGATCCGGGCGTAGCGCGTCGCGCCCGGGTCCTTGTTCGGGTCGGAGCTGTAGATGCCGTCGACCTTGGTGGCCTTCAGCACGATCTGCGCGCCGATCTCGGCGCCGCGCAGCGCCGCCGCGGTGTCGGTGGTGAAGAACGGGTTGCCGGTGCCGGCGGCGAAGATCACGACCTTGCCTTCCTCGAGGTACTGCAGCGCCTTCGGCCGCACGTAGGGCTCGACGACCTGCTCGATCGCGATCGCCGACATCACCCGCGCCGTGATGCCCTCCTGGCGCATCGTGTCGGCGAGCGCGAGCGCGTTCATCACCGTCGCCAGCATGCCCATGTAGTCTGCGGTGGCCCGGTCCATGCCGACCGAGCCGCCGGCGACGCCGCGGAAGATGTTGCCGCCGCCGATCACGACCGCGACCTCGCAACCGAGCTGCGTCACTTCCTGCACCTCGCGCACGATGCGAACGATCGTCGCGCGATTGATGCCGTACGCATCCTCCCCCATCAAGGCTTCGCCGGAAAGCTTGAGCAGGATGCGCTTGTACGCGGCCATGCAGTCGACTCCTTCGTGATGGTCTTCGAGCCGGGCTGAAGTCTAGCCGCCGACGGTGAAGATCCGGCGCCGGCTCAGCCCTTGGCCGCCGCGACCTGCGCCGCGACCTCGGCCGCGAAGTCGCCGGTCTTCTTCTCGATCCCTTCGCCCACGACGTACAGCGTGAACGCATGGACTCGGGTCGACTTCTCCTTGAGCATCTGCTCGACCGTCTGCTTGTCGTTCTTGACGAAGGCCTGGTTGTGCAGGCTGACTTCCTTCAGGAACTTCGCGACCGATCCCTCGATGCGCCGGGCGACGATCTCGGGCGACTGCACCGCCTTGCCCTCGGCCTTCGCCTTCTCGGCGTCCTCGGCGGCGCGCAGGGTCGCGACCGAGCGCTCGGCGGCGATCAGCGATTCGGAGACGTCGGCCGTGGTGAGCGCCTTCGGCTTCATCGCCGCGACGTGCATCGCGACGTCCTTGGCCGCGGTCTCGTCGCCCTCGAACTCGACCAGCACGCCGATCCGCGTTCCGTGCAGGTAGCTGGCGAGCTTGCCACCGCCGGCGTAGCGCTGGAAGCGACGGATCGACATGTTCTCGCCGATCTTGCCGATCAGCCCCTTGCGGACGTCCTCGACGGTCGGCCCGAAGCCGTCCTGGCCGAGCGGCAGCGCCGCCAGCGCCGCGACGTCGGCCGGGTTCTTCGCCGCGACCAGCCCGGCGAGCGCCTTGGCGAAGGCGAGGAACGAGTCGTTCTTGGTGACGAAGTCGGTCTCGCAGTTCACCTCGATGAGGGCACCGGTCGTGCCTTCGACCGACGCGGCGACGACGCCTTCGGCGGCGATCCGCGACGCCGCCTTGCCGGCCTTGCTGCCGAGCTTGACGCGCAGCAGCTCCTCGGCCTTGTCCATGTCGCCGTCGGCCTCGGTCAGGGCCTTCTTGCACTCCATCATCGGTGCGTCGGTCTTGGCGCGCAACGCGCCGACCATGCTTGCGGTGATTGCCGCCATCGTCTTGCTCCTTCAGACCGGACGCGCCGTCGAGGACGGGGCGCCGGGTTCGATGTTCAGTTGTGAAAAAGGGGCTGAATCAGCCCCTGGGTCCGCTCGCTGGAGGCGAGCCGGAGCGCCGATCAGGCCGAGGCTTCGTCGACTTCGACGAATTCGTCGCCGACGGCGGCGCCCTGCACCACTTCGTTGGCGGCGTTGGCCTTGCCTTCGAGAACGGCGTCGGCGACGGCCTTGGCGTACAGCGCGACCGCCTTCGACGAGTCGTCGTTGCCGGGAATCACGTAGTCGATGCCGATCGGCGAGTGGTTCGAGTCGACGATCGCGATGATCGGGATGCCGAGCTTCTTCGCCTCGGCGACGGCGATCTTGTGGAAGCCGACGTCGATCACGAACATCGCGTCCGGCAGGGCGTTCATGTCCTGGATGCCGCCGATGTCCTTCTCGAGCTTGGCGAGCTCGCGCTGGAACATCAGCGCTTCCTTCTTGATCCGGATCTCGGTGCCGGCCTCGATCTGCGCCTTCATGTCCTTCAGGCGCTTGAGCGAGCCCTTGACGGTCTTGAAGTTGGTCATCATGCCGCCGAGCCAGCGCTGGTCGACGTACGGCATGCCGCAGCGTTTGGCTTCCTGGGCGATCACGTCGCGCGCCTGGCGCTTGGTGCCGATCATCAGGATGGTGCCGCGGCGCGATGCCAGCTGGCGGATGAACTTCATCGCTTCCTCGAAGAGCGGCTGCGTCTTCTCGAGGTTGATGATGTGGATCTTGTTGCGATGGCCGTAGATATACGGGGCCATCTTCGGGTTCCAGAAGCGCGTCTGGTGTCCGAAATGGACGCCGGCTTCCAGCATTTCACGCATCGTGATCGTCATCGAGTTTCCAAAGGTTGGTTCTAGAATCCGGCTCGAATCGCGGCGAAGGATCGGTCTGCCGATCGACGCCACGACACCATTGATGTAGCCGGTTCGCGGATGGAGCGGCTCCCACGGCCGGTCGCACTCGTTTCCCCCATGGAAACCGGCAACCGAGCAGATCGTCCGCTCGAGGCAAAGCGTTAAATTATAGCATTTGCGATGGCCGACGACCTCACCGAAGCGCGCCGGCAACTCATTGCGCGCCGCATCTCCGCCGGCGCCTTCGTCGAGCGCTCGATCGCCGCGGCGCAAACGCCGCACGCGGCGCCCGCCTTCGTCGCGACTTCCTTCGCCGCCGCCCGCGCCGCCGCCGCAGCCGCCGACCGGGCGCGGGACGCCGGCCGCGACCCGGGCCCCCTCGCCGGGCTGGCGGTGTCCATCAAGGATCTTTTCGACGTCGCCGGCGAGACGACCGCCGCCGGCTCGACGATCCTTCGCGACGCCCCGCCCGCGACCGAGGACGCGCCCGCCGTGGCTCGCTTGCGCCGGGCCGGCGCGGCGCTGATCGGCCGCACCCACATGTCGGAGTTCGCCTTCTCGGGCGTCGGCATCAATCCTCACCACCCCGTCCTCGCCAATCCGGCGACGCTCGAACTCGACGCGACGCCGCGCGCCCCCGGCGGGTCGACTTCGGGCGGCGCCGCCTCGGTCGCGACCGGCGCCGCCTGGGCTGCGCTCGGCTCCGACACCGGCGGCTCGATCCGCATCCCGGCCGCGCTGCAAGGCCTGGTCGGCTTCAAGAGCACGGCCCGGCTCGTACCGATCGATGGCGCCGTGCCCCTGGCGCCGACGCTCGACACCGTCTCAGCGATGACGCGATCGGTTCGCGACGCCGTCGTCGTGCACGAAGTGCTCGCGAGCCGATCCGTGTCGCTGCAGCGGCGACCGCTCGACCAGCGGCGCTTCGCGGTGCCGAGCCGGGTGATGCTCGACGGCCTCGACGAAACCGTCGCGCGCGCCTTCCAGCGCAGCCTCGCGACGCTCTCCGCCGCCGGCGCGCGGATCGAGAAGATCGAGCTGGCAGCGCTCGCCGAGCTCGCCGCGATCAACGCGAGCGGCGGCCTCGCCGCGGCCGAAAGCTGGACCTTCCATCGCCGCTGGCTGGCCGAGCGCGAGGCCGACTACGATCCGCGCGTCGCGCGCCGCATCCGTCGCGGCGAGGCAATGAGCGCCGCCGACTACATCGAGCTCCTCGTCGCGCGGCGCGACTGGATCGCGCGAATGGAAAACACCCTGCAGGACTTCGACGCCCTGCTCTCGCCGACCGTGCCGATGGTGGCGCCGCCGCTCGCGCGGCTGGTCGATGACGACGACGCGTTCTTCGCCGCCAACAACCTCCTGCTGCGCAATCCGAGCAGCGTCAACTTCCTCGACGGCTGCGCCCTCAGCCTGCCGTGCCATCAGGCCGACGAGCTTCCCGTCGGCCTGATGGTCTGGCACTGCGCCGGCCACGACGACGCCGTCCTCGCCGCCGGCCTCGCGATCGAGGCGGCGCTCGCCGGCACCGCGACCGACAGGCGGCGCGGCTAGGGCCCGATGCGCGTCGCCGTCATCGGGGCCGGCGTGATCGGCGTGACGACGGCCTACGAGCTCGCCGTCGACGGCCACGAGGTGACGGTGTTCGAGCGCCGCGGCACCGTCGCTTCCGGCTGCAGCTTCGCCAACGCCGGCCTGGTCGCGCCCGGCTACGTCGCGCCCTGGGCCGCGCCGGGAATGCCGGCCAAGGTCGCGCGCCATCTCTTCGCGGCGCATGCGCCAGTGCGGATCGCCGGCCGGCTCGATGCCGCGACGCTCGGCTGGGCCTGGCGCTGGTGGCGCTCGTGCCGGCCCCAGGTGTACCGCGCGAACCGCGCGCGCATGCACCGCCTCGCCCACTTCAGCCGCGAGCGGCTGCTCCAGCTGACGGCGCGGCTGCACCTCGATTTCGAGCGCGCGCAGGGCTTCCTCGTCCTTCTTCGCAGCGCCGGCGAGCTGGCGGTCGCCGAGGCGGGCGTGCGTGCCCTCGCCGAGCTCGGCGCGGCCCCGGTCGTCCTCGACGCCGCCGGCTGCCGCGCGATCGAGCCCGGCCTCAACCCGGCGACGCCGCTCCATGCCGGCATCTACTCGAAAGACGACGAGGTCGGCAACTGCCGCGAGTTCACGCACCTGCTGCGCAAGGAAGCCGAGCGCGCCGGCGCGGTCTTCCGCTTCAACGCCCACGTCGAGCAAATCAGTGCCGGCGCGCGACCATCGCTGCGCGTGATGCAGGCACCGCACGACGCGCGCGACGAGGCGCTGCGCTCGCTCGACCCGGGCGAGTGGCCGACGACGCAGCCGCAGGCCGGCGAGACGACCGAGCCGAGCTTCGATGCGATCGTCGTCTGCGCCGCGCTCGAATCGCGGCCGCTGCTGAAGCCGCTCGGCGTTCGCCTGCCGCTCCTGGCGGTGCACGGCTACTCGGTCACCGCGCCGCTGCGCCACGACGACGCGCACCTCCACCTCGAGCCCCGCGCCGCGCTGATGGACGAGCGCTACAAGGTCGCGATCAGCCGCCTCGGCCAGCGCGTCCGCGTCGCCGGCAGCGCCGAGATCGGCGGCGACGCCGAGCGCCAGAACGAGCAGGCGCAGGCGACGCTCGACAAGGTCCTCGACGACTGGTTCCCCGGCGTGACGCGGCGCAGCGCCGCGCAGCGCTGGAAAGGCGCGCGGCCGATGCTGCCCGACGGGCCGCCGGTGCTCGGGCCGAGCGGAGCCGAAGGCGTCTGGCTCAACGTCGGCCACGGCGGCAGCGGCTGGGCGCTCGCCGCCGGCTCGGCGCGGCTCGTCGCCGACGCGATCGCCGGACGCAAGACGCCGATCGAGATCGATGGCCTCGGCATCGAGAGGCTCAGGGCATGAGCGGCCACGCACGGCCGCTCCGAAGGGGCCGCTCCGTCCCGCTCGGCGGGACCGCGCGCAGCGCGAGGGTGCACCAGTGAGCGGCATCGAGCGCATCGACGGCACGGCCGCTCGGGTCGCGCTGCTCGGCGTCGCGGCGACGCGAAAGGTCGAGGGCGAAGCGCTCGCGGCGTTGCCGGCCTTCACGCTCATGGCGCGCGCCGGCGCGGCGGTGGCGCGCCTGGCCCTCGCCGTGGCACCGCATGCCGAGCGCATCGTCGTCTTCGCCGGCCCCGGCAACAACGGCGGCGACGGCATCGAGGCGGCGACTCGCCTGTGCGATTGGGGCAAGCCGACGTCGGTGCTCCGCGTCGGCGGCGCGTCCACGCTGCCCGCCGACGCGGCGCAGGCGCTCGCCCGTGCCAGCGATGCCGGGGTCGAGATTCGCGCCTTCGATCCGAGTGAAGCGGCGACGGGCGATCGCCCCGATCTGGTCATCGACGCCCTTCTCGGCATCGGCGCGTCGCGCCCGCCCGAAGGCGAGATCGCCGCCGCGATCGCTCGCATCGCCGAGCTCGCCGCGCTCGGCGCGCGGGTCCTCGCCGTCGACGTGCCGTCGGGGCTCGACGTCGACCGCGGCCAGCCGCTCGGCGCCGCCTGCGTCGTCGCCGACGACACGCTGACGCTGATCGCACCGAAGCCCGGCCTGTTCACCGGCAGCGGCCGCGATCACGCCGGGCGGGCGTGGTGCGCGCGACTCGACGTCGACGCGAGAGACGCCGTCGCCGATGCCTGGCTCGTCGGCACTCGCGATCCCTCCTGCGCCGCCGCGCCGCGGCGTCATGCGTCACACAAGGGAAGCTTCGGCGACGTCGCCGTCGTCGGCGGCGCGCCCGGCATGGCGGGCGCGGCGTGGCTCGCGGCCTGTGCCGCGCACGCAGCGGGCGCGGGCCGGGTGTTCGTCGATCTCGTCGGCGATGGCAACGGCGAAGCCGGCGGCGAGATCGATCCGCTCCGCCCCGAGCTGATGTTCCGTCGCGGCTGGGCCGCGAGCGATGCCGCCATCGTCGCCGCGACCACCGTCGTCTGCGGTTGCGGCGGCGGCGATGCGGTGCGGGCGACGCTGCCGCGACTGCTGTCGATCGCCGCTCGCCTCGTCCTCGATGCCGACGCCCTCAATGCCGTCGCCGCCGATCCTTCGCTCCTGGCCCTGACGGCGGCGCGCGAGCGCCGCGGCCATGCGACGATCATGACGCCGCATCCGCTCGAGGCCGCACGTCTGCTCGGCAGGACGGCCGCGACCGTGCAGGCCGATCGCCTTCGCGCGGCGCGCGAGCTCGCGGCGCGCTACCGGTCGGTGGTCGTGCTCAAAGGCTCCGGAACCGTCATCGCCGCCCCCGATGGCACTGCGCGCATCAACGCTACCGGCAACGCGGCGCTCGCGAGCGCCGGCACCGGCGACGTGCTCGCGGGCTGGATCGGCGGCCGCTGGGCATCGCTCGCGGCGAGCGCGTTCGACGTCGCGACGCGGTCAGTGATCGAGCACGGCGCCGGCGCCGAGCCCGAGCGTCCCGGTGCACTGCGTGCCGCCGATCTCGTCGAGATCCTGCATCACCGCGCCCGCGGCGACTGAGCGCCGCCGGCGCGGCGGCCGCGCCGATCGTCAGCCGTTCGCCTGCATCGCCTTGGCGATCTCGATCGTTCCCTGCGCCGCGCCGCTCTCGGGTACCGTCTCGTGGGTGCGGTCCGAGATCGCCTCGAACCGGAGCGCGATCTGCTCGGCGGCATCGCCTTCGTGGCCGACGTGGATGCCTTGCGTCATCGTCACGTAGGCGCGCTCGAACGAGCCGGCGCCGGCGCAGAGGATCGCGCGCGTCGGCGCGTCCTCAGCGACGAGCGCGAGCACCCCCGGCGTCACCGCGCCCGCCTCGAGCAGGCGCAGGACCGCCTCGGGCATCAGCTTTTCCGTCATTCGCGTCGCCGCCGTCGGCGCCAGGCAGTTGACGCGGATGTCGTGCTTGGCGCCCTCGATCGAGAGCGTCTGCATCAGGCCGACGAGCGCCATCTTCGCGGCGCCGTAGTTGGCCTGGCCGAAGTTGCCGTAGAGGCCCGACGACGACGTCGTCATGACGATGCGGCCGTAGTTCTGCGCCCGCATCGTCTCCCAGACGGCCTTGGTGCAATGGACTGCGCCCATCAGGTGGACCTCGACGACGAGCCGGAAGTCGGCGAGCTCCATCTTGCCGAAGCTCTTGTCGCGCAGGATGCCGGCGTTGTTGACGAGGATGTCGACGCGCCCCCATTCGCTGAGCGCCGCTGCGACCATCGCCTGTACCGCGCCGTAGTCGGTGACCGACGCGCCGTTGGCGATCGCCTTGCCGCCGGCGGCGCGGATCTCGTCGGCGACAGCGTGGGCGGCGGTCGGTGCGCCGCCGCTGCCGTCGATGGTGCCGCCGAGGTCGTTGACGACGACGGCGGCGCCGCGCGCCGCCAGCGCCAGCGCATGCTGCCGGCCGAGGCCGCCGCCTGCGCCGGTCACGATCGCCACTCTTCCGTCGAATCGAATCGCCATGCTCCGCTGTCCCTTTCGTTGATGTGAGTTGCTTGACGCCGCGCGGTCAGCGCCGCGACGTTCCGCGCGCGCCGGGTCGGCCGGTGGCGGTCTTGCGAACCGCTGTCTTGCCGGCGCGCACCGGCCGCGACGACGCGCCCGAGCGGGCACGCGCCTTCGCCTTGGCGACCGCCTTGACGACGCGGTCGGCGTCCTTCAGGGCGACGATCTCGCTCGTCGCCGCCTCGGTCCGCTCGGCCGCTTTGTCGCGGCGCGTGCGCAGCGAGGTCGTCGTCGCCTCCTCACCCTCGCGGACCATGCGGAAATCGATCTTGCGCCCGTCGAGGTCGACGCGGCTGACCTGGACGCGGACCCGCGTGCCGACGACATAGCGCAGGCCCGACCGTTCGCCGCGCAGCTCCTGCCGCACCTCGTCGAAGCGGAAGAACTCGCCGCCGAGCTCGGTGACGTGGACCAGCCCTTCGACGTAGAGGCCGTCGAGCTGGACGAACAGGCCGAAGCTCGTCACCGCGCTGACCGCGCCGCCGAACTCCTCGCCGAGGTGCTCGCGCATGTAGCGGCACTTGAGCCAGGCCTCGACGTCGCGCGACGCTTCGTCGGCGCGGCGCTCGTTGGCGCTGCAGTGCGCACCGGCGATCTCCCACGCCTCGAGCTCGCCGCCCGGGACGAGCGGCGGCAATGCGGGCGTGCCCACCTTGGCGTTCTTCGCCGTCTTCACCGCCTTGGCCAGGCGTGCCTTCTTCGCCGGCTCGCCTTCGGCACGCGCACCGATCGCGTAGCGGCGGCTGTCGAGCAGCGCCTTGATGACACGGTGCACGAGCAGATCCGGGTAGCGCCGGATCGGGCTCGTGAAGTGCGTGTAGGCCTCGTAGGCGAGGCCGAAGTGGCCGATGTTCTTGCTCGTGTAGATCGCCTGCTGCATCGATCGCAGCAGCATCTGGTGGATCTGCGCGGCGTCGGGGCGCTCTTTCGTCGCCGCGGCGATCGCCTGGTACTCGGCCGGCGTCGGGTCGTCACCGATCGACAGGCCCAGGCCGAGCGCCTTCAGGTAGTTCTGCAGCAGCGTCTTCTTCTCGGGCGTCGGCCCTTCGTGGACTCGGTAGAGCGCGGGGTGCTTGGCGCGTGCGATGAAGTCGGCCGAGCAGACGTTGGCGGCGAGCATCGATTCCTCGATCAGCCGGTGCGCTTCGTTCCTCGTGCGCGGAACGATCTTCTCGATCCGGCCGTTCTCGTCGCAGACGATTTGCGTCTCGGTGGTCTCGAAGTCGATCGCGCCGCGCTTGATTCGCGCCCGCAGGAGCGCGCGGTAGACATCGTGCAGGTCGAGCAGGTGCGGAACGAGCGCGGTGCGGCGCGCTGCCTCGGGGCCGCGCGTGTTGGCGAGGATCGCCGCGACCTCGGTGTAGCTGAAGCGCGCTGCCGAGCGGATGACGGCAGGGAAGAACTGGTACGCCTGCACCTCGCCGCTGCTGTCGACGAGCATGTCGCAGACCATCGCCAGCCGCTCGACCTCGGGGTTGAGCGAGCACAGGCCGTTCGAGAGCTTCTCCGGCAGCATCGGGATGACGCGGCGCGGGAAGTAGACCGAGGTCGCGCGCTCGTAGGCGTCGAGGTCGATCGGCTCGCCGGGGCGGACGTAGTGGCTGACGTCGGCGATCGCGACGATCAGGCGCCAGCCGTTGTCGACCTTCGACCTGCCGATCTTCACCGGCTCGCAGTAGACGGCGTCATCGAAGTCGCGCGCGTCCTCGCCGTCGATCGTGACGAGGGCGACGTCGGTGAGGTCGACGCGGCCCTTGCGGTCGGCGGCGCCGACGGTCGACGGCAGCGCCGCGGCCTGCGCCAGCGCCTGGTCCGAGAAGATGTGCGGCACCTCGTACTTGCGCACCGCGATCTCGATCTCCATGCCGGGATCGTCGATCTCGCCGAGCACCTCGGTGACGCGACCGACCGGCTGCGAGTGCATCGACGGCGGCTCCATCAGCTCGATCGCGACGACCTGCCCGGCCTTGGCGTCGGCGATGCCGTTGCGCGGCACGATGATGTCCTGGCCGTAGCGCTTGTCCTCGGGGGCGAGCAGCCAGATGCCGCTCTCGTGGAGCAGGCGGCCGATGATCGGCGCCTTCTTGCGATCGAGGATCTCGATGACGCGGCCCTCGGGCCGGCCCTTCTTGTCGTAGCGGACGATTCGCGTCTTGACGCGGTCGCGGTGCAGGACGTTCTTCATTTCCTGCGGCGCGATATAGATGTCGGCCTGGTGGTCGTCGCGGACGACGAAGCCGTGGCCATCGCGATGGCCCTGGACCGTGCCCTCCACCTCGGCGAGAAGCTCGTTGCCGACAGGTGCGGTGGTCTTGGATGTTGTTGCTTTGATGATAGAGTCCGTAGTTGCCTGAGATGCCCAGGTGGCGGAATTGGTAGACGCACTAGTTTCAGGTACTAGCGGGTAACTCCGTGGGGGTTCGAGTCCCTTCCTGGGCACCAGAACGTGAGAGGGAAAGCGGGCCGGCTTCGCCGGCCCTTTTGTTTTGCTTTTCAGATCTGGAATTTCTTGGCCAGCCCGGCCGGCCGCAGGTCGTCGTACTCTTCGAAGGGCTGATGGATCCACGGGCTCGTGGGCAGCATTTCGACGTAGTAGTCGGGCGTGTACGACGAAACGCCCTTGGTCCAGATGACCGCCGACTTGAGCTCGCTGATCTGCGGCATGCCGCGCAGCCGGTCGACGACGGCGCGCAAGGTGATCCCGGAATCCGCGAGGTCGTCGACGAGGAGGACCCGGCCGGCGAGCTCGCCGCGCGGCAGGGTGATGTACTTGGCCAGGTCGAGCCGGCCCTGGATGGTACCCGCCTCGGCCCGGTACGAGCTCGTCGCCATGATCGCGAGCGGCTTGTCGAACACGCGCGAGAGCACGTCGCCCGGCCGCATGCCGCCGCGGGCGAGGCAGAGGATCTGGTCGAATTGCCAGCCCGTCGCGTCGATCTTGAGCGCGAGGCGCTCGATCAGCATGTGGTACTCGTCCCAGGAGACGTAGAGGTGTTTGCCGTCGTCGGTGAGCATGTCGTTCTCGGCGGGTGCTGAAGGCTAGAGCGAGAGGGCCATCTGCCGGCGCGCCGAGCGCGGCTCGGCATCCGGCAGATAGGGATGGCGCAACAGGATCGTGTGCTCGCGGTCCGGGCCGGTCGAGACCATGTCGATCGGTGCGCCGATGAAGCTCTCGACGCGCTCGAGGTAGCGGCGCGCGTTCTGCGGCAGCGCGTCCCAGCGCGTGGCGCCGAAGGTGCTTTCCTCCCATCCGGGGAACGTCTCGTAGATCGGCACGCAGGCGACGATGTCGTCGGCGTCGAGCGGCAGGATGTCGATGCGCTCGCCGCGAAGCTCGTAGCCGACGCAGACCTTGATCTCCGCCAGCCCGTCGAGGACGTCGAGCTTGGTGATGCACAAGCCCGAGATGCCGTTGATGATGATCGATCGCTTGAGAAGCGCCGCGTCGAGCCAGCCGCAGCGGCGCGCCCGGCCCGTCACCGTGCCGCGCTCCTGGCCGACCGTCGAGAGGTGATGGCCGATCGATCCCGGCACGTCGATCGGCAGCTCGCTCGGGAACGGCCCGCCGCCGACCCGCGTCGTGTAGGCCTTGGTGATGCCGAGGATGTAGTGCAGCAGGTCCGGGCCGACGCCCGAACCGGCGGCGGCGTTGCCGGCGACGCAGTTGCTCGAGGTGACGAACGGATAGGTGCCGTGGTCGATGTCGAGCAGCGTCCCCTGCGCGCCCTCGAAGAGGATGTTGGCGCCGTCGCGATTGGCGTTGTAGATCGTGTAGCCGACGTCGCCGATCATCGGTCGCAGCTCTTCGCCCGCCTTCATCGCCATCTCGAAGATCGGCTCGAACGTGAGCGGCTTGACGTGGAAGAAGCCTTCGAGCGCGAAGTTGTGCAGGGCGAGCAGCTCGCGCAGCTTGCTCGCGAATCGCTCCGGATGTTTCAGGTCCTGGACGCGCAATGCGCGCCGCGCGACCTTGTCCTCATAAGCCGGGCCGATACCCTTGCCGGTGGTGCCGATCTTGCCGGCGCCACTCGACTCGCGCAGCAGCTCGCGCGCCTTGTCGACCTCGACGTGGAACGGCAGGATCAGCGGGCACGATTCGCTCACCAGCAGGCGCGAGCGCACCTCGATTCCCATCGCCTCGAGCCGGCCGATCTCGCCGAGCAGGTGTTGCGGATCGACGACGACGCCGTTGCCGATGTAGCAGCGAACCCCGGCGCGCATGATCCCCGACGGAATGAGCTGCAGCGCCGTCTTGACGCCGTTGATCACGAGCGTGTGGCCGGCGTTGTGGCCGCCCTGGAAGCGCACCACCGCCTGGGCGTGGTCGGTGAGCCAGTCGACGACCTTGCCCTTGCCCTCGTCGCCCCACTGCGTGCCGACCACGACGACGTTGCGGCCCGGGCCGTCCGCCTTCGAAGTCGTCTTCATGCTCGCGTTCATGCCCGGGTCCTGATGTATGGAATGGATCGAAAGGAGCGCGGAAGCGGACGCTTCAGCGCTGCGCGACGGTCCAGCGGCCGCCCGCTTCGACCAGCCTGCGGCCGGCCGACGCCACGGCGCCGGTGCTGTCGCCGAGCTCGGCGACGACGACCTCGCCGCCCGCGCGCAGCTCGCGCACCGCGCTGCGCAAGCCGGCGTCGTCGCCGGCCGGGGCGCGGATCGGCTCGCGCGGCGCCGGCGGCCGCGACAGCATCGCCAGGTCCTTGACGTCGAGGCCGAAGCCGACGGCGGGCCGGTTGCGACCGAAGATCGCGCCGACCTCGTCGTACCGGCCGCCGCGCGCGATCGCATCGCTCGCGCCGCGCGCGTAGGCGGCGAAGCGGGCGCCGCTGTAGTACGCATAGCCGCTCGAATCGGCGAGGTCGAAGCCGACGCTGGTGCGTGGATGGCCGCGGCGCGCGTGGGCGGCGAGCTGGCGCAGGTCGGCGAGCGCGGCGACGATGCCGGCGCGGTCGGGCAGCGCGCGAACGGCTTCGTCGAGGACGGCGTCGTCGCCGTACAGGCCGATCAGCGCCTCGAGCCCCTGCCGTGCGGGCGCCGGGAACCCGGCGCTGAGGGAACGGATCTCGGCCGCGTCCTTGGCCGCCAGCGCAGCATAGACCGCGTCGAGCCGGGCCGCGTCGACCGGCACGCCGGCGAGGACGGCACGGACGATTCGCGCGTCGGCGAGGTCGACGACGACGTCCTCGATCGCGGCGACGTGCAGGCACTCGAGCATCAGGTCGAGGATCTCGAGGTCGGCGGCGAGCCCTTCGTGGCCGTAGATCTCGGCGCCGAACTGCAAGGGCTCGCGCGTCGAGCCGGCCCCGGAAGCGCGCGCGTGCAGCACCGGGCCGCAATAACAGAGGCGGGCGACGCCGGTGCGGTTCAGCATGTGGGCGTCGATTCGCGCGGCTTGCGGCGTGCTGTCGGCGCGCAGGCCGAGAGTCCGGCCGCTCAGCTGGTCGACGAGCTTGAAGGTCTGCAGGTCGAGCGCGTGGCCGGTGCCCGAGAGCAGCGATTCGATGTGCTCGAGCATCGGCGGGATCACCAGCTCGAAGCCGAAGCCGGCGGCAGCGTCGAGCAAACCGCGGCGCAAGGCTTCGATGTGGCGGGCCCGCGCCGGAAGGACATCGGCGATGTGCTCCGGCAAGAGCCAGGCAGAGGACATGCGAAAACGCCGCTTGTTAAAAATCAAATTGTACGGGGCTGTCCGGCCGGCGCAGGGCCCGCTCAGGACCAGAACGCCAGCAGCATCGCCAGCCCCGCGAGGACGCTGACGAGACCGAGGAAGCGGATCTGGCCGTCGCTCATCTGCAGGGCGCGCTCGAAGATGCGCCGCCACGAGACCGGGCTGACGAATGGCAGCAGTCCTTCGGCGACCAGCATCAAGGCGACGGCACTGAGCGCGACGTCCCAGAACGCGATCGACCCCAATTCCTCTATTTCCGGGGTGGCGGCGCCGTCCGCGCGGGCGCGACCGGCGGAGCGCCCGCGCCGCGCATCGACTTGAAGAAATCGCTGCTCGGGTCGACGATCATCAGGTCGGACTTGTTGCGAAAGCTCGCCCGGTACGCCTCGAGGCTGCGATAGAACTGGGCGAACTGCGGGTCGCGGCCGAACGAGTCGGCGAAGATCGCCGACGCCTTGGCGTCGCCGTCGCCCTTGACCTTCTGCGCATCGCGGTAGGCCTCGGCGACGATCACCTCGCGCTGCCGGTCGGCGTCGGCGCGGATCTTCTCGCCCTCGGCGGCACCGGTCGAGCGCAGCTGGTTGGCGACCTGCTGGCGTTCGGAGCGCATCCGGCTGTAGATCGAGTCGGTGATGTTGCTCACGAAGTCGACGCGCTTGATGCGCACGTCGAGGATCTCGATGCCGAACGACTTGGCGTCCTCGCTGAGGCGGCTGCGCACGTCCTGCATCACCCTGTCGCGCGCGCTCGAAAGCACCTCGCCGACCGTGCGCTTGGTCACCTCCTCGTTGAACGCCGCATGGACGATCGGCGACAGGCGCGCCTCGAGGTTTCGCATGTCGGCGCCGTTGTTGCGGATGAACTGACGCGGGTCGGTGACGCGCCACTTGACCAGCCAGTCGATGACCAGGCTCTTCTTCTCGGCGGTGAAGATCGGCCGCGTCTCGGGGCTGTCGAGCGTCTGGATGCGGCGATCGAGGAAGGCGACGTTCTGGAACGGCGGCGGCAGCTTCCACTTCAGCCCCGGCTCCTGGATCACTTCCTTGATCTGGCCGAACTCGTAGACGACCGCGACCTGGCGCTGGTCGACGATGAACAGCGTCGACGACGCGAGCATCAAGAGCAGCAGCAGGCCACCGACGAAGAAGCCGAGACGGTTCATCGTGCGCTCCTGGTCACCGGCTGTCGCGGTCGCGGCCGCGCTGGTTTTCGCGCGAGCGGACGTCGACGCTGTTGCTCGCCGGCGCCGTCTCGGAGGCGGTAGGCGGCGTCGCCGCCGCACCGGTCGCGGGCGTGGCCGGAGCCGCCGCGGCCTGCTGCAGCAGCCTGTCGAGCGGCAGGTTGAGCAGGCTGCTGTTGTTGTGGGCGTCGATCATGACCTTGGTGATGTTCGAGTAGACCTCGCGCATGGTGTCGATGTAGAGGCGCTCGCGCGTGACCTGGGGCGCCTTCTGGTACTCGGTGAGCTGGCGGCCGAAGCGGTCGGCGTCGCCTTCGGCCTGCGAGATCACGCGCGACTTGTAGCCCTCGGCCTCCTGGCGCAGGCGCGCCGCCGTGCCCTGCGCCTTCGGGATTTCCGAGCTGGCGTAGGCCTGTCCCTCCTTCTTCAGGCGGTCGCCGTCCTGGCCGGCCTTGAGCGTGTCCTCGAACGCCGCCTGCACCTGCTCGGGCGGCTGCACGCTCTGCACGTTGACGTTGACGATCAGGACGCCGGTCTTCAAGCGATCGAGCTGGGTCTGGATCGAGCGGACGAGGTCATTGGCGATCGCGTCGCGCTGCTCGTAGAGGACGGAGTCGATCTTGCTCTTGCCGACGATCTCGCGCACCGCCGATTCCGCGGCGAGCGTCACCGCGGTCTCGGGATCGCGGTTCTCGAACAGGAAGGCGCGCGAGTCCTTCAGCCGGTACTGCACGGTGAAGCGGATGTCGACGATGTTCTCGTCCTGCGTCAGCATCGACGAGTCGCGCAGGCCGGTCGCCTGCGACACCGAATTGCGGCCGACCTCGGTCGAGCGCAGCTGGGTGACGTTGACGGTCTCGTGCGCCTGGAACGGATACGGGAAGCGCCACTGGAAGCCGGCGTCGACCGTGTGGCTGTAGCGGCCGAACGAGGTGATGACCGCCTGCTGCCCTTCCTGGACGATGAAGACTCCGCTGCCGAGCCAGATCAGGACGACGACGCCGCCGATGAGGGCCGCGCCGACGCCGGCGCTCTTCAGGTTCGGCTGGAAGTTGGGTCCGCCGCCGGAGTCGCCGCCACCGCCGTTGCCGCGCTTGGCGCCGCCGCGGCCGCTGAACAGGCCGCTCAGCTTGCGATTGAAATCGCGCCAGAGCTCGTCGAGGTCGGGCGGCCCATCGTTGCGGCCGCCGTTCTCGAGCAGCGTCACGCCGGCCGGGCCCGTCCCGGCGGCGCGGCCGGTGGCACGGCGCCAGGCGGCGGCGAGCCAAGCGCAGCCGGCGGCGCCGACGTCGTGCAGGCGCGCGGCGCGGCTCGATTCGTCGGGCAGGGAGGGCAAGGTCATGGGCGAGTCGGCTCGAGGGAAAGTCAGGGGCGAGGCGAGGAATTCAGGCGTGCGAATGATAGGTGCCCGTGCGGGCGGCCTCGTCGCCGTCGCCGGCTTCAGCTTCCATCGCCGCGGCGTCGACATCGGCAGATGCGGCCGTGGCCGCCGGATTCAATCCCGCCTCGGGCGCGGCGAGTTCGGCGATGCGCGCACGCAGCAGATCGAGCCCTTCGCCGGTCAGCGCGCTGACGAAGACGCGCGGCACACGCGCTCCGCCGGGCAGCTCGGCCATGTCGGCAAGGATGCGCGGCCGCTCGGTCTCTTCCATGCGGTCGAGCTTGTTGTAGACCAGGATCTGCGCGACGTCGGCGGCGCCGATCTCGGCGAGGACGCGCTGCACTTCCTGCATCTGCGCGTCGAGCTCCGGGCTGGCGCCGTCGACGACGTGCAGCAGCAGGTCGGCGTCGGCGGCTTCCTTCAGCGTCGCCTGGAACGCCTCGATCAGCGTCGTCGGCAGGTCGCGGATGAAGCCGACCGTGTCCGAGAGCGCGACCGAGCGGCCGAGACCATCGAGATGCAGCTGGCGCGTCGTCGTGTCGAGCGTCGCGAACAGCTGGTCGGCGGCGTACGCCTCGGCGTTGACGAGGGCGTTGAAGAGCGTCGACTTGCCGGCGTTGGTGTAGCCGACGAGCGAGACGCGGAACGCGGCGTTCCTCTCGCGCGCGCGGCGTTGCGTGCTGCGCTGGCGCTTGACGCGCTCGAGCTGCTTCTTGATGCTCTTGATGCGCTCGCCGATCATGCGCCGGTCGAGCTCGATCTGCGCCTCGCCCGGGCCGCCGCGGTTGCCGATGCCGCCGCGCTGGCGCTCGAGGTGGCTCCAGCGCCGGACCAGCCGCGTCGACAGGTACTGCAGCCGCGCCAGCTCGACCTGGAGCTTGCCCTCGTGGCTCTGCGCGCGCTCGCCGAAGATCTCGAGGATCAGCATGGTCCGGTCGGCGACGGCAACGCCGAGGTGGCGCTCGAGGTTCCTCTGCTGCGCCGGCGACAGCGCCTGGTCGAAGATGACGGCCTCGGCCTGGTACAGCTGCACCATCTCCTTCAGCTCGTCGGCCTTGCCGGAGCCGACGAAGAACGCCGCGTCGGGCGCCTTGCGGCGCGCGACGACTCGCGCGACGGCGACGTCGCCGGCCGACTCGGCCAGCAAGGCCAGCTCGTCGAGCGACGCGTCGAAGCTGCTGCCGCGGCCGAAATCGACGCCGACGAGGATTGCCCGGGCGGGCGCGTCGCCGTCGTGCGGGCGGACCGCGCTCACCGGCTGGGCCTGAGGCTGGAACCGCGCGTCAAGGCTGCTCGGACGACGTCGACTCGGGTTGGGTCTGGAAATTCACGGCCCGGCCGGGAACGACGGTCGAGATCGCGTGCTTGTAGACCATCTGCGTGACGGTGTTGCGCAGGAGAACGACGTACTGGTCGAACGACTCGATGTGCCCCTGCAGCTTGATCCCGTTGACGAGGTAGATCGAAACCGGAACATGCTCCTTGCGCAGCAGGTTCAGGAAGGGGTCTTGTAGTAGCTGCCCTTTGTTGCTCACGTTCATGCTCCGTGATGTGTTTTGGAGCAGGAAACCTTAACACAGGGATTACCAGCATTGGGACGTAAGGCCATGCATCAGCGGCCCTTCTCGCGGCCGTTCTCCACGAACGGATTCTTCGACGAGCGCATCTCGATCCGGAGCGGCGTGCCGGTGAGCTTGAAATGGGCGCGAAAGCGCCCTTCCAGGAAGCGCTTGTAAGCATCCGTCACGTGCTCGAGCGAGTTGCCGTGGATGACGATCACCGGCGGCTTCATGCCGCCCTGGTGCGCGTAGCGCAGCTTGGGGCGGAACGCGCCGGCACGCTTGGGCGTCTGGTGCAGCACCGCTTCCTGGAGCAGGCGCGTCAGCACCGGCGTCGGCATCTTGCGCGTCGCCGACGCGTGGGCGTCGGCGATCGCCGTCCAGACCGGCCCGAAGCCCTGGCGCTTCTTCGCCGAGATGTTGAGCACCGGCGCAAACTTCAGGAACGGCAGGCGTTGCTCGATCGAGCGCTGCAGCGTCTCCTTTGCGTAGGTATCGACGGCGTCCCACTTGTTGACGGCGACGACGACGGCCCGGCCGCTCTCCAGGATGTACCCGGCGATGTGCGCGTCCTGGTCAGTGACGCCCTGGGTCGCGTCGAGGAGGAGGAGGACGACGTCGGCCTCGGCGATCGCCTGCAGCGTCTTGACGACCGAGAACTTCTCGACCGCTTCGAACACCTTGCCGCGCCGGCGCAGCCCGGCGGTGTCGATCAGGTCGAAGCGGCGCCCGCCGCGCTCGAACGGCACGACGATCGCGTCGCGCGTCGTCCCCGGCTGGTCGAAGGCAACCAGGCGCTCCTCGCCGAGCCAGGCATTGATCAACGTCGACTTGCCGACGTTCGGCCGGCCGGCGACGGCTAGCCGGATCGGCGCATCGGCGTCGGCCTGCTCGCTCGATCTCTCGCCCTCGTCGTCCGGCTCGGCCGGGAGCGGCTGGCCGAGCGCGGCCTCGAGCGCCGCCTCGGCGAGCGAGACGACGCCCTGGCCGTGCGCCGCCGAGACCGGATGCGGCGCCCCCAGGCCGAGCTCGTAGAACTCGCCGAGCAGCGGCGACTCGGGCATGCCTTCGGCCTTGTTGGCAGCGAGGACGACGCGCTTGCCTGCCGTGCGCAGGTAGCGCGCGATGTCGTGGTCGTGCGCCGACGCGCCGGCACGGACGTCGACGACGAAGACGACGGCGTCGGCCTCGGCGACAGCCTGCTCGGCCTGGCGCGCCATCTCCTTGACGATGCCGGTCGGGTTCTCGGGCTCGAAGCCGCCGGTGTCGATGACGATGAACTCGTGGCCGCCGACGCTGGCATCGCCGTAGTGGCGGTCGCGCGTCAGGCCGGCGAAGTCGGCGACGATCGCGTCGCGCGTCTTCGTCAGGCGATTGAAGAGCGTCGACTTGCCGACGTTGGGCCGGCCGACGAGGGCGATCACGGGTTTCATCGGCGTGGCCGGTGCAGCGCCACTGGCAAAGCGGTCAGGCCGGGCGGAACGCGAAGACGCCGCCGCTGCGGGTGACGACGACGAGGACGCCGCCGACGCTCACGGGCGGCGTCGCGATCGCGCTGCCGTCGGTCGGCACACGCGCCTGCGACTCGCCCTTGGCGCGCGAGAACCAGTGCAGCGTTCCGTTCGAATCGCCGAAGACGACCGACTGGGCCACCGCCGCCGGCGCGCCAACGCCGCGGAACATCAGCGCCTCCGAGGTCCAGGCGACGTCTCCGGTGGCGGTGCGCCACGCGCTCAAGCGGTCCGACGCATCGGCGCCGAAGAGCAGCTCGCCGTCGCCGGCGATCGCGTCGGTGCCGCCGACGGTCTTGGTCCAGGCGACGTTGCCGAGCTGCGCGTCGACGCAGCCGACCGCTGCCTGGAACGAGCGCGCGCAGAGCAGATCGCCGCTGCGGACGGCCGGACCGATCAGGTCGGCGAGGCGCTCGACCTCGTTGGCGCCGCGCGGCGAGCCGAGCGGCACCTCCCAGCGCAGCGTCGACGCGACCGGGTCGATGCCGGCCACGCGCGGCCCCTGGCCAACGACGAGCGTGTTCTTGAAGGCGGCGATGACTCCGGTCTGCGCCAGCGTCAGCGCGTCGCCGGGGCGCTGCACCTGCCAGAGCTTGATGCCGTCGCTGGCGTCGAAAGCCTGGACGGTGCGGTCGACGCCGAGGACGAAGATGCGGCCGCCGGCGACCAGCGGCGCGGTCGCGACGCGAACGCCGACGCCCTTCTTCCACTTGACCAGGCCGCCTTCGAGGGCGACCAGGTCGCCGTCGCGCGTGACGACGGCGGCGATGCTGCCGTCGCTGCCGACGCCGGCCGAGATCTTGGCGCCGACGTTGGCGCGCCAGAGCGCGCGGCCGCTGTCGGCCTCGACAGCGAGGACGCTGCCGTCGCCAGCCGCCATCGTCAGCATGTTGCCGTTGACGGCGACGGTGAGCGGAAACGTGACCGCGCCGATGCTCTGGTTCCAGATCGGCCGGACCGTGATCGGCGCGACGATCGGCTCGAGCTCCTTGGGCTTCGGCTTGTCCGGGCCGAACATCGAATCGAACACCGAACAGCCGGCGAGCAGGCCGGCCGCGATCGCCGCGGCCAGCGCCAACGCCAGGCGCGCGCGCGCCCCCCGCCCTTGCCGCGACGCCATCACTTCGCCGCCTCGACGCCGCTCGCCGCGCCCGCCGCCGGCTGCACGCCGAGCAGGTTCAGCTTGGCCTCGACGATGCGGCGGTAGTCGAGCTTCGGATCCATCGCCGTCCACGCCTTCAGGTATGCGGCCTGCGCTTCGGCGCTCTTGCCCTCCGTCAGCAGGACGTCGCCACGCCGGTCGGCGGCGAGGGCCGCAAACTCCGGCCCGCCGTCGACGCCGTCGAGCTGCTTCAGCGCCTCTTCGTACTTCTTGGTGTCGAGCAGGAGGCCGGCGAGGCGCAGGCGCGCGATCGAGCGGTACTCGTTCTCGCCCGCCTTGTCGGCGACCCAGGCCAGGCTCGCGATCGAGGCGTCGTACTGGCCCTTCTCGGCGGCCACGCGCGCCGCGACCAGGCCGGCCTGCTGCGTGAAGGTTGCGCGCGGATAGCGCTCCTTCATGTCGGCGAAGATCCGCGTCGCCCGCTCGCTGTCGCCCTCCTGCGCGGCGCGGTCGAGCTCGTCGTAGAGCGAGCCAGCCTTGGCGCCCTGGTCGCGCTGGTAGAGGTTCCAGCCGTTCCAGGCCGCGTAGCCGCCGAGAACCAGGATGAGCACCCACGTGACGAGGTTGCCGTACTGCTTCCAGAACGCTTTCAGCTGATCGAGCTGTTCCTGCTCTTCGAGATCGAGGTGAGTGGCCATTGGTCTTCTCAGGAGAACCCGAGATTATGAAGCGCGAGTCGGCGCGCTCCGGAGGCGGGAGACGAGCCCGTGGATCGGCTCGAGCGCGACGGCGACTTGCGGCGTCGCAGGGTTTCGCAGATCCTTCAGGCCGGCTTCGCCGCGCGCCAGCTCGTCGGGACCGAAGATGATCGCGTGGCGAGCGCCGCTCGCGTCAGCCTTCTTGAACTGCGCCTTCATGCTGCCCTGCCCTTCGCCCGCAGCGGCGTGCATCTGGACCGACACGCCCGCTGCCCGCAGCGCCTCGCAAGTCACCGTCGCCACCGCCAGCGCCGCGGGGCCGGGAACGATTGCATAGACGTCGACGGCCGCATCCGGCATGGGCACGCCGACCGCCTCGAGCAGCAGCAGCATGCGCTCGATGCCCATGCCCCAGCCGACCGCCGGCGTCCGCTTGCCGCCGAGCTGCTCGAAGAGGCCATCGTAGCGGCCGCCGCCGCAGACCGTTCCCTGCGCGCCGAGGCGATCGGTGACCCACTCGAAGACGGTGAGGTTGTAGTAGTCCAGGCCTCGGACCAGGCGCGGATTAACGCGGTAGTCGAGCCCGGCCGCATCGAGCAGGCCACGCACGGCGGCGAAGTGGGCGAGCGAATCGGCGCCGAGGAACTCCATCAGCCGGGGCGCGCCTTCGCCGATCGCCTGCATCGCCGGGTTCTTGCTGTCGAGGACGCGCAGCGGATTGCTGTGCAGGCGCCGCCGCGAGTCTTCGTCGAGGGCGTCGGCGTGCTGCTCGAGGTAGGCGACCAGCGCGGCGCGGTGGGCGCTGCGCTCGTTCGCCTGGCCGAGGCTGTTGAGCTCGAGGCGAACGTCGCGTCCGATCGACAGGCCCAGGTCCTGGAGCAGCGCGCGGCACATCAGGATCTGCTCGGCGTCCACGTCGGGCCCGGGGTGGCCGAGGGCTTCGATGTCGATCTGGTGGAACTGCCGGTAGCGGCCCTTCTGCGGCCGCTCATGGCGGAACAAGACGACCTCGCTCCACAGGCGCAGCGGGCCGTTGTAGAGCGCGTTGTGCTCGATCATGGCGCGCACGATGCCGGCGGTCGCCTCCGGGCGCAGCGTCAGGCGATCGCCGTTCATCGCGTCCTCGAAGGAATACATCTCCTTCTCGACGATGTCGGTCACCTCGCCGAGGCCGCGCACGAACAGCGTCGTCGGCTCGACGACCGGCGTGCGCACGTTGACGTAGGCGTAGCGGCGCATCAGCGCGCGCACCTTGTCCTCGAACCACTCCCAGCGCGCCGATTCCGGCGGCAGGATGTCGTTCATTCCCTTGACGGCGCGCAGGCTCTCGCTCATATGCGGCTTCGCGCTGTTCCGCTCGTGCCCGCCGTCATGCGACGGTGGTCGAGCCGAATCGCTTCTCGATGTAGTTCTCGACCAGCGCGTGGAACTCGTTGGCGATGTTGTCGCCGCGCAGCGTCAGCGCCTTGACCCCGTCGATGAAGACCGGCGCCGCCGGCGCCTCCCCGGTTCCCGGAAGGCTGATGCCGATGTCGGCGTGCTTGCTCTCGCCCGGGCCGTTGACGATGCAGCCCATAACCGCGACCTTCATCCTCTCGACGCCGGGATAGCGCGTCTTCCAGACCGGCATCTGGGCGCGCAGGTAGTCGTCGATCTGCTTGGCGAGCTCCTGGAAGGTCATGCTCGTCGTCCGGCCGCAGCCCGGGCACGCGGTGACGCTCGGGTTGAACGAGCGCAGGCCGAGCGACTGCAGAATTTCGAGGGCGACGACGACTTCCTGCGTGCGCGCTTCGCCCGGCTGCGGCGTCAGCGAGACGCGGATCGTGTCGCCGATTCCTTCCTGGAGCAGCACCGCTAGCGCCGCGGTCGACGCGACCGTCCCCTTGGTGCCCATTCCGGCCTCGGTCAGGCCGAGGTGGAGCGGGTAGTCGCAGCGCCGCGCGAGGGCGCGGTAGACGCTGATCAGATCCTGGACGCCCGACATCTTGCACGACAGGATGATCTGCTCGGGCGCCAGGCCGATCTCCTCGGCGCGCCGCGCCGACCCGAGCGCCGACAGGATGATCGCCCGGTACATGATCTGCTGCGGCTCGTGCGGGTCGGGCTGGCGAGCGTTCTCGTCCATCAGCTCGGTGAGGAGCTCCTGGTCGAGGCTGCCCCAGTTGACGCCGATCCGCACCGCCTTGTCGTGTCGGGCTGCGATCTCGACCATCTGCGCGAACTGGCGGTCGTGCTTGTCGCCCTTGCCGACGTTGCCCGGGTTGATGCGGTACTTCGAGAGCGCTTCGGCGCACGCCGGAAAGTCGTTGAGCAGGCGATGGCCGTTGTAGTGGAAGTCGCCGATCAGCGGCACGTCGATGCCCATGCGGTCGAGCTGCTCGCGGATGTAGGGCACCGCGGCCGCCGCTTCCGGCGTGTTGACCGTGATGCGAACGAGCTCCGAGCCGGCGATCGCCAGCTCCTTGACCTGGATCGCGGTGCCGACCGCATCGACGGTGTCGGTGTTGGTCATCGCCTGGACGCGCACCGGCGCGTCGCCGCCGATCGTGACGACGCGCGCACCCCAGCGGACGCTCGCCTGGCGCGATCGGCGCGGCGCCGGTTGCGCCGGTGCGATGAACGCGTCGGCGGCCGAAGACATGTCGTTGCGCATCGATCGGATCTCGCTGACGGCGCTCATGGCTACTTCAGCTCGACGCTGGCGACGTTATCGCGCGTCGCGACGAGCTCGACCGGCTGACCGCGAAAGCTGAGCTGGGTTCCCGAGGCGTTGCCGATGCGCACGCGAAACGGCGCCGCGCCGTCGATGCCGAGCGCCTCGCCCGGCTGGACCAGGCGCGCGAGCAAGGCGCGGCCGCGCCCATCGGTGACCTCTATCCACGACGGCGCCGACGTACGCAGCTGGATCGCGCCGTCGGGCGACGCGGTGCCGTCGCCGGCGGGGACGTTCGCATCGCCGACGGCGGCGCTCGCCGTCGAAGGTGCCGGCGGCACCGGCAGCGACGTCGCGTCCTGGAGCGGCGGCGCGACGAGCGACGGCGACGGCGACAACGGCGGCGCGACCTGCGTCGTCGCCGCGCTGGCCGCGCCGCGGCTCGCACCGGCCGGCGCCGCGGCCTGGCTGCGCCAGCCGATCATGCCGAGCCAGCCGGCCGGCAGGAAGTACATGACCGCGGCGGCGATGAGGATGAGCATGGTCAGCCAGAAGACCCAGCCGAAGGCGAACGACGAGCCGTCGCGCTGGACGAGCGCGCCCGGGCGCTCGCGAAACGGCGCGTTCAGGCCCTCGCCGACCTGCTCGAGGCGATGGCCGGCGGGCGGCGGCAGCAGGCGCAGCACCGCGTCCGAGTCGATCTTGAGGGCGCGGCAGACGGTCAGCGCCAGCGCCCGCGCGAAGGTCGCGTCGGGGAGCGCGTCGAAGCGATCGGCCTCGAGCAGCTCGAGCTTCTTCTGCGTGACCTTGATCGACGCCGCGAGGGCGGCGATGTGCAGGCCCTGGCGCTCGCGCGCCTCGCGCAACAGGCGCCCCGCGCTCGGCGCCGCGACCGGGCCGGCCGCCGCGCCCGCCGCCTCACTCATCGAAGGCGCTCCGCGCGAAGGCACCGGCCTCGCGCGAATCGGGGAAGCGATTGCGCAGCTGGGCGCCGAACTCTGAGGCGCCCTGGCGGTTGCCGAGCTTGTTCTCGATGCGCGCGGCGAGCCACAGCGTCTGCGCGTTGGCGACGTCGGGCAGCGCATTGACGCGGCGCACGTAGAAGCGCGCGCGCTCGAATTCGCCGCGCCGATACAGCACCTCCGAGAGATTGGTCGCGGTGAACGGGCTCGACGGGTCGAGCTCGTAGGCGCGCGCGAGCGACGCCTCGGCCTCGGCGAGCTGGCCGGCGTGCGCCTGGCACACGCCCTGGGCCAGCAGCGTCCGGGCGATGCCGCGGTACTGCGTGATCCCGAGCGCCTGGTTGAACATCGCGTTCGCCTCGCCGTAGCGCTGCTGCTGGCACAGGTACCAGCCGTAGTTGTGCATCGAGTCGGCGTCGCGCGCGTTGAGCTGCAGCGCCCGCTTGAAGCTTTCTTCGGCCAACGCGGTATCGCCGAGATTCGCGTAGATCAGCCCGCGCAGGTTGAAGGCATCGCCGTAGAGCGGATCGGCGGCGATCGCGAGCTTGACCTGGTCGAGCGCGGTCGTCATCTGGCCGCGGCTGAAATAGGCCGATGCGAGCTCCATTCGCGCCCGCGCCCGCTTCTGCGGCTCGGGCTCGTCGGAGGCCGTGATCCGGTCGCGCGTTTCGTTGGCGGGGACGACTCTCGTCGACACCTGTTGGCAGGCCGCGAGGAGCACGACCAGCCCGGCGGTGAGCATGACGATGCGCAGGCGCAGATTCGTCTTCATGGGCGACGTCCCGGGGCGACGCCTTCGACGGCGCGACGGCGCGACGCCGGCGCGGCGATGCGCACCGGGACTGCGCGCGCACGCCGCTCGGCGACGCGCGTCCTGTCCTGCACTTCGCCGGCGAGCTGGCCGCACGCCGCGGCGATGTCGTCGCCACGCGTCTTGCGAACGGTGGTGACGATGCCGCCCTCCTGGAGCACCGCTGCGAAGGCGGCGACGCGGGCCGCCGGCGAACGCTTCAGGCCCGACGCGGCGAAGGGGTTGAAGGGAATGAGGTTGACCTTGCACGGCAGGCCGGAACGCTCGGCGCTGCCGTCGCCGCGAAGCAGCGCGAGCAAGGCCTCGGCCTGCGCCGGCGAATCGTTGACGCCGTCGAGCATGCAGTACTCAATCGTGATGAAGTCGCGCGGCGCGCGCTCGAGGTAGCGCCGCGCCGAGGCGAGCAGCTCCGCGATCGGGTACTTGCGGTTGAGCGGAACGAGCTCGTCGCGCAGCGCATCGTCGGGGGCGTGCAGCGAGACCGCGAGCGCGACCGGGCAGTCGTCGCGCAGGCGATCGATCATCGGCACGACGCCCGACGTCGAGACGGTGACGCGACGGCGCGACAAGCCGTAGCCGTGGTCGTCGAGCATCGTCCGCAGCGCCGGCAGCAGCGCGCCGTAGTTCTGCAGCGGCTCGCCCATTCCCATCATGACGACGTTCGTGATCGCGCGTTCACCTGCGGCCAGGCCGAGGCGCTTGCGCAGCTCGAACTCGGCGTGCCAGAGCTGGGCGACGATCTCGGCCGTCGTGAGGTTGCGGCTGAAGCCCTGGTGGCCGGTGGCGCAGAAGCGGCAGTTGACGGCGCAGCCGGCCTGCGACGAGATGCACAGCGTGCCGCGTCCGGTTTCGGGAATGAAGACGGTCTCGACGGCATCGCCGGCGCCGACGTCGAACAGCCACTTGACCGTGCCGTCCTGCGCCACCTGCTCGCTCGCGACGGCCAGGCCGACGACCTCGGCCGACGCGATCAGCTTGTCGCGAAACGGCCTGGCCAGATCCGACATCGCCGCGAAGTCGCGCTCGCCGCGCTGGTGGATCCAGCGAAAGAGCTGGGTCGCGCGAAACGCCTTCTCGCCCTGCTGCTCGCACCAGTCGCCGAGCGCGCTGCGGTCGAACTGGAGGAGGTTGACCATCCCGAAGCTCGCGGGCTCAGCGACTGTGGAGATTCATGCCGGCGAAGAAGAACGCGATCTCGATGGCCGCGGTCTCGGCCGCATCGGACCCGTGCACGGCGTTGGCGTCGATGCTCGCGGCGAAGTCGGCGCGGATGGTGCCGCGGTCGGCCTTCTTCGGATCGGTCGCGCCCATCAGCTCGCGGTTCTTGGCGATCGCACCCTCGCCTTCGAGCACCTGGATCATCACCGGGCCGGAGATCATGAACGACACCAGGTCACCGAAGAACGCGCGCGCGCGGTGGACGGCGTAGAAGGCCTCGGCCTCGGCGCGCGAGAGCTGCGCCATCTTCGCGGCGATGACCTTCAGCCCCGCCGCTTCGAAGCGCGCGTAGATCTGGCCGATCACGTTCTTCGCGACAGCGTCGGGCTTGATGATCGAAAGGGTGCGTTCCAGCGCCATAGCCTGTACTCCGGGATCCTTGGGCAAAGCCTTCGATTGTAGAGGGCCGGGATCCGTAGGACCGTCAGCGGCCGCGGCGGCCGCCGCCGTAGCCACCACCGCCGCCGCCATAGCCGCCGCCTCCGCCGCCGCCGCCACCACCCCCGCCATAGCCGCCGCCGCCGCGGCCGCGATTCTTGCGATGGAAGGCGTCTGCGCCGATGTAGCCGACCGAGGTCTGCAGCGGATCGGGTTGCTTCGGATCGCCCTTAGGCCCGCTCGGCGCCCGCGGCGCGCTGCCGCCGGCGCCGAAGCCGCTGTTCGGGCCGATGCGCCGGCCCTGGACGAAGCGGTGGTCGAAGGTCTGCTGCAGCGGGTTCGGGATCCGGCTCGGATCGAAATCGTCCTCGTCGTCGCGATCTTCGCCGCCGTTCGGCGTGCGCTCCTGCGCCGGCGGCGCGTCGAAACGCGCCTCGTCGGGACGCCGCGCCTGCGGCCGCTGCCGGTCGTTCGGCCCGCGGTCGTTCTGCGGCCGATCGTTCTGCGGCCGATCGTTCTGCGGCCGATCGTTCTGCGGCCGGCCGTTGCGCGGGCCGCGATCGTCGCGTTGCTTGGCGCCGCCGTCGGCGCGCTCTTCGGTTCTCTCCGGCGCGTTGTTGTTGCCGCTGGCCAGGCGCCGGATCGCGCGCACGTCGTTCTCGTCGAGGTCGACCCAGACGCCGCGCTTCAACCCATGCGGCAGGACGACGGTGCCGTAGCGGATCCGGATCAGCCGGCTCACCGTCAGGCCGACCGCGTCGAAGAGGCGGCGCACCTCGCGGTTGCGCCCTTCGGTGATGACGACGCGATACCACTCGTTGAGGCCTTCGCCGC
>JADGRJ010000091.1 GCA_017881025.1 Rhizobacter sp.
CGTCAGGCAGCGAGCGGCTGGCGGCGCGCGGCGTCGAGCTGCTCGAGGGTGGCTTCGAGGTCGAGCTGGCGAGTGAGCAGCGCCGCCAGCTTGGGCGTGCACAGGGCCTCGATCCGGTCGAAGGCGAACCAGCCGAAGCCGTCCATCTCCGGCCGCGATCGGCCCGAGATTCGCTCGACGAAGCAGCTCGCGCAGTGGAGCTCGCGCGGATCGATGCGCTGCGCGAGACAGGCGAAAAGGTGCAGGGTCTTCTTGGCCGTGTAGACGTGGCGGCCGATGTCGAGCAGCGCCTCGGCGCCGAGACAAAGGCCGGTTTCCTCGTGCGTCTCGCGCAGCGCCGCTTCGATCGGCGTCTCGCCGTCGTGGATGCCGCCCTTGGGCAGGTCCCAGTGGCGCTGGCCGGTGACGTGGCAGAGCAGGAGCTCGCGCGACTCGAGCAGCACGACGATGCCGCAGCTGAGGCGGCTCTGGCGTGAGGGCAGCAGGTCGAGCATCGCCCATTGTCGCGTCGGCCCCCGCGTGCCGTCGTCGCCGGTGGTGCAGCTTTCCGGCATGGCCGCCAACTCGTTGACGGCAGCGCCGCCGGTGTCGGCGCGGGCAGGCGCGAGCCGAGCCGCCGTACGATGTCCGGATGGCATCACCGCGCTCCTTCGCCTGCTTCGCGACCGCGCTCGGCACATGCGCGATCGCCTGGAACGACGTCGGCCTGACCAGCGTCTGGCTGCCGGAAGCAAGCGCCGATGCCTTGCGGCGAAAGGTGGTACGGCGCTGCGCCGGGGCGAGCGAAGCCGTGCCCACGGGGGCGAGCGCGGACGTCGTCCAAGCGATCACTCGCCTCCTCGCCGGCGAGCACGTCGACTTGAGCGCCGTCGCGCTCGACAGCGCCGACATCGACGACTTCGATCGTCGCGTCTACGCCGTCACGCGCGCCATCGCCGCCGGTAGCGTGCTCACCTACGGCGAGGTCGCGGCACGCGTCGGCGCCGACGCCTCGGCGCGCGCGGTCGGCCAGTCGCTCGGCCGCAACGCGATGCCGATCGTCGTGCCGTGCCACCGCGTCGTCGCGACCGGCGGCGGTCTCGGCGGCTTCTCGGCGCCGGGCGGCACGGCGACCAAGCGGCGCCTGCTGGCGATCGAGGACGCGCGCCCGGCCGGGCCGCCGGGCCTCTTCGACGCGCCGCCGCGCGATCCCGCCGACGACGACGGCGCGTCAGGTCGCGAGGCGCGGGCCCGGCGCTGACGCCGACGCGCCGTCCTCGACCGGCGCCTTGATCGACGCGTCGGGTCGTTCATAGGTGCCGATCAGGCAGCCGCTCGCCAAGCCATGCTCCTTGATCGCCGCGAGCACCGCGTCGCGCCCCGGCGTACCGTCGAAGGCGGCGCCCGCGGTGAGCGCGAACAGCTGGAACGCGTAGCGATGCACGCCGTGGCCGGGCGGCGGATCGGGTGGCAGCCACGCCGCCTGCAGGTACGAGTTGCGGCCGACGTGGAGGCCGCTGCCGTCGTTGTCGTCGCTCGGCAGGGCGCCCTCCGCCAAGGCGCCATCGGCCCCTTCGAGGTCGACGACGATCGCGTGCACGAGCGGCTGCGGCGTCGGCGCGTCGGCGTCCTCGACGATCAGGGCGAGCGAGGCAGCGTCGGGCGGCACGCCGATCCATTGCAGCGGCGGCGAGAGTCCGGGGCCATCGGCCGTGTAGCGCTCCGGAATCGGCGCGTGGTCGACGAAGGCGAGGCTGGAGACGGTGAGCGCGGCCATGCCGGCGCGCAGGTCTACCGCCTGGAAGGCCGTCTTGTCGAGGCCGGCGCGCTGGCCGCGCAGGGCATGGCCGACAGCGTCGGGAAGCTTTTCGAGCACGGCAGGTTCTCCTGCGAGGGGAAAGCCGCAAAGGCGGCCAGGCGCCGGGCGCGACGAAAGCGCGACCTAGACGTCGATGTTGGCGACGCGCAGCGCGTTGCCTTCGATGAAGGCGCGGCGCGGCTCGACCTCGTCGCCCATCAGCATCGTGAAGACGCGATCGGCCTCGATCGCGTCGTCGAGCTGGACGCGCAGGAGCCGGCGCACCGACGGATCCATCGTCGTCTCCCAAAGTTGCGCCGGGTTCATCTCGCCCAGGCCCTTGTAGCGCTGGCGCGCGACGGCCGCCTCGGCCTGCTGGATCAGCCAGGCCATCGCTTCGCGAAAGTCGCCGACCTTGGCTTCCTTCTGGCGCTCGCCTTCGCCGCGCTTGACGACCGCGTCTTCACCGACCAGGCCGCGGAAAGTGCGGCCGGCGGTGCTGAGCGCCTCGTAGTCGGCGCCGTGGACGAAATCGGCGCTGATCACGCTCGACTTGACGTTGCCGTGGTGGAGCCGGCTGATGCGCAGCACGTGCTTGTCGGTGCGCGCGTCGAACTCGGCCGCGACCTCGGCCGCGTTGTCGCCGTTCTCGAGCGCCGCCTGCAGCGCCGCCGCCGACTTCTCGGCCGCCTCGAGCGAGTCGAGGTCGAGCTCGAGGCCGTTGGCGAGCGCGCGCAGGGCGTCGACGTCCATCCAGTTCGAGAGCCGCTCGACGACGTTCTTGGCGATCACGTATTTCTGCGCCAGCGCCTCGAGCGTCTCGCCCTGCAGCACCGGCGTCGCCCTTCCGTCGGCGTGGCGGCCGGTCTCGAGGCGGGCGTCCTTGAGAGCGACCTTCATCAGGTAGGCGTCGAGCTCATGGCCGTCCTTCAGGTACTGCTCGTCCTTGCCGAACTTGACCTTGTAGAGCGGCGGCTGGGCGATGTAGATGTGGCCGCGCTCGACCAGCTCGGGCATCTGCCGGAACAGGAACGTCAGCAGCAGCGTGCGGATGTGCGCGCCGTCGACGTCGGCGTCGGTCATGATGATGATGCGGTGGTAGCGCAGCTTGGCGACGTCGAAGTCGTCGCCGCCGGTGCCCTTGCCGATGCCGGTGCCGAGAGCGGTGATGAGGGTCAGGATCTCGTTGCTCGTGATCAGCTTCTCGTAGCGCGCCTTCTCGACGTTGAGGATCTTGCCGCGCAGCGGCAGGATCGCCTGGAACTTGCGGTCACGGCCCTGCTTCGCCGAGCCCCCGGCCGAATCGCCCTCGACGATGTAGATCTCGCACAGCGCCGGGTCCTTCTCCTGGCAATCGGCGAGCTTGCCGGGCAGGCCCATGCCGTCGAGGACGCCCTTCCTCCGCGTCATCTCGCGCGCCTTGCGCGCGGCTTCGCGCGCTCGCGCAGCGTCGACGATCTTGCCGCAGATGATCTTGGCGTCGCTCGGGTTTTCGAGCAGGTAGTCGTTGAGCGCCTTGCTGACGACGTCCTCGACCGGGCCGCGCACCTCGCTCGAAACGAGCTTGTCCTTGGTCTGGCTCGAGAACTTCGGCTCGGGCACCTTCACCGAGAGCACGCAGGTCAGGCCCTCGCGCATATCGTCGCCGGTGACCTCGACCTTGGCCTTCTTGGCGAGCTCGTTGTCCTCGATGTACTTGTTGATCACGCGCGTCATCGCCGCGCGCAGGCCGGTGAGGTGGGTGCCGCCGTCGCGCTGCGGGATGTTGTTGGTGAAGCAGAGGACGTTTTCGCTGTAGCCGTCGTTCCACTGCATCGCCACCTCGCTCGCGATCGACGAGTGCTGGTCGCTGTCCTTCTTGCCGATCGCGTAGAAGACGTTCGGGTGGAGCACCTTCTTGCCGGTGTTGATGAACTCGACGAAGCCCTTGACGCCGCCGGCGAACGCGAAGTCGTCGGATTTGTTGTTGCGCTCGTCGATCAGGCGGATGCGAACGCCGTTGTTGAGGAACGAGAGCTCGCGCAGCCGCTTGCTGACGATGTCGTAGTGGAAGTCGATGTTGGAAAAGATCTCGAGGTCGGGCAGGAAGTGGACCTCGGTGCCGCGCTTCTCGGTCTCGCCGGTCACCTTCATGGGCGAGGTCTCGACCCCGTTCTTCGCGACGATCTCGCGGTCCTGCGGCACGCCCTGGCGAAACTCCATGTAGTGCGCCAGGCCGTCGCGCCGCACCGTCAGGCGCAGCCATTTCGACAGGCCGTTGACGCAGGAGACGCCGACGCCGTGCAGCCCGCCCGCGACCTTGTAGCTGTTCTGGTTGAACTTGCCGCCGGCGTGCAACTCGGTGAGAGCGATCTCGGCCGCCGAGCGCTTCGGCTCGTGCTTGTCGTCCATCTTGACGCCGGTCGGGATGCCGCGGCCGTTGTCGGTCACCGAGATCGAGTTGTCGGTGTGGATGGTGACGACGATGTCGTCGCAGAAGCCCGCCAGCGCTTCGTCGATCGAGTTGTCGACGACCTCGAAGACGAGGTGGTGCAGGCCGGTGCCGTCGGACGTGTCGCCGATGTACATTCCCGGGCGCTTGCGAACCGCCTCCAGGCCTTCGAGGATCTGGATCGAGCCCTCGCCGTAGCTCGCGCTGTCGGTGTCGGCCACACCGTCGCGCAGCACTGAGCCGTTGAGCGGGCTGTTCGTCGACTTGCTCGCCATGTCGCCGTGCGTGCCGGCGATCTCGGGGGTGGCGTCTTCCTGGTTATCTTTGGAGGTCATCGAAAGTTCTTGTGCTCTCACCCTAGATCCGCATCGGCATGACGACGTACTTGAAGCCGGCCTGGTCGGGCACCGTGATCAGCGCGCTCGAGTTGGTGTCCTGGAGCTCGACGGTGACCATCTCCTGGCCCATGTTGGCGAGCGCGTCGATCAGGTAGGTGACGTTGAAGCCGATCTCGATCGCGTCGCCGCCGTAGTCGATCTCGAGCTCTTCCATCGCTTCTTCCTGCTCGGCGTTCGACGACGCGATGCGCAGGGTGCCGGGCTCGATGTTGACGCGAACGCCCTTGAACTTGTCGCTGGTCAGGATCGCGGCGCGCTGCAGGCTCTGCAGCAAGGGCGACCGGCCGAGGGTGACGCGGTTCTTGTGGTTCTTCGGGATGACGCGGTTGTAGTCGGGGAACTTGCCCTCGACGAGCTTGGAGACGAACTCCATCCCGGCGAACGAGAACTTGGCCTGGTTGGGCGCGAAGCGCATCTCGATCGGCGTGTCGTCGTCCTTGAGCAGCCGCTGCAGCTCGAGCACGGTCTTGCGCGGCAGGATCACCTCCTGCTTCGGGATCTCGGTCTCGAGGTTGGCCTGCGCCAGCGCGAGGCGGTGGCCGTCGGTCGCGACCAGGGTCAGGCTCTTGCCTTCGGCGACGAAGAGGATGCCGTTCAGGTAGTAGCGGATGTCGTGCACCGCCATCGCGAAGTGCACCTGCGCGATCAGGCCACGCAGCGTCTTCTGCGGCACGCTGAACATCGGCCCGAAGTCGGCCGATTCCTGCACCAGCGGGAAATCGTCGGCCGGCATCGTCTGCAGCGTGAAGCGGCTCTTGCCGCCGGCGAGGGTGAGCTTGGACTGCGTCGCCGACAGCGTCACCGTCTGGTCCGACGGCATCGAGCGCAGGATGTCGATCAGCTTTCTCGCGCCGACCGTGGTCGCGAAGTTGCTCGCATCGCCGCCGAGCTCGGCACTCGTTCGCACCTGGATCTCGAGGTCGCTGGTGGTGAACTCGATCATGCCGCCGGTCTTGCGAACGAGCACGTTGGCGAGGATCGGCAGCGTGTGCCGACGTTCGACGATTCCGGAGACGGCCTGCAACGCACCCAGGAATTTTTCTTGTACGGCTTTCAAGACAATCATGTCAACCTCTTGAACTGGTCGTTGTAGTAGGGGTGGGTCGCAACTGTGGACAAGGCCATTTTCCTTCCTTCGGACAGTCACTTAGGCCGCGGCAAAGCCTGTCGATCGAGCCCTTGCGCCGGGGCGCACGAAAGCGAACAACTCGCCGCGAAACGGTTTCGCTGTGGACAGCTCGCAGTTGCCAGCGTCGTTGTCCCCAGCCTTGTGCCTTGACAGAACGAGAAATCGTCGGCTCGCACGCGTCAGCCCTTGAGCGTCTGCTCGAGCACGTGCAGCTGATGATTGAGATCGGTGTTCTTCTGACGCTCGGCGGCGATCTTCCTCACCGCATGCAGCACCGTCGTGTGGTCGCGCCCGCCGAACAGCTCGCCGATCTCGGGCAGGCTCTTCTGCGTCATCTCCTTGGCGATGTACATCGCGATCTGGCGCGGCCGGGCGATCGAGGCCGGGCGCTTCTTGGAGTACATGTCGGCGACCTTGATCTTGTAGAAGTCGGCGACCGTCTTCTGGATGTTCTCGACGCCGACCTGGCGGTTCTGGATCGAGAGCAGGTCCTTCAGCGCCTCGCGTGCCAGCGCGATGTTGATTTCCTTGTGCGAGAAGCGCGAGTAGGCGAGGATCTTGCGCAGCGCGCCTTCGAGCTCGCGCACATTGGCGCGAACGTTCTTGGCGACGAAGAAGGCGACGTCCTCCGGCATCGGCGTCGCTTCCTGGTCGGCCTTCTTCATCAGGATCGCGACCCGCATCTCGAGCTCGGGCGGCTCGATCGCGACCGTGAGCCCGGCGTCGAAGCGCGAGGTCAGCCGCTCGTCGATGTCGACCAATCCTTTCGGATAGGTGTCGCTCGTCATGATGATGTGCGCGCGCTTGGCGAGCAGCGCCTCGAAGGCATTGAAGAACTCCTCCTGCGTGCGTTCCTTGCCGGCGAAGAACTGGACGTCGTCGATCAAGAGCAGGTCGAGCGAGTGGTACTTCGCCTTCAGCTCGTCGAAGGTCTTCCTCTGGTAGTTCTTCACCACGTCGGTGATGAACTGCTCGGCGTGCAGGTACAGGATGCGGGCGTCGGGCCGGTCGGCGAGGAGGGCGTTGCCGACGGCGTGGATCAGGTGCGTCTTGCCGAGGCCGACGCCGCCGTAGATGAAGAGCGGGTTGTACATCAGGCCGGGCGAGCCGGCGACGTGGAGCGCGGCGGTGCGCGCCATCTGGTTGGCGCGACCGGGAACGAGGGTGTCGAAGGTGAGCGCCGGATTGAGCCGGCTGCGCGACGGCAGCGTCGCCGGCGAGTTGCCGGCGTGATAGGCGACGCCGTTGGCAACGCCACCGCCTTCGTTGTCGTCCCTGGCGTTGCCGGCGTGCCCGTTCGCGCCCGGGGCGAGCGCCGCGCCGCTCGTCGAGCCGCGCAGCGCCGCGTTGAAGTGGACCGGGCGACCCGCCGCGGCCGGAGCGGCATCTCCCGTGCGCCCGCCGCCGTCGCGCTGGGCAAGGGTGACGTCGAGGCGGACCGGCTTGCCCGCAAGCTCGCTCAAGACGGCTTCGATGCGGCCGGCGTACTGGTTGCGGATCCAGTCGAGCTTGAAGCGATTCGGGACGCGCACGGTGACGACGGCGGCTTCGCCGTTGTCGGCGACGTCGGCGTCGGGAAGGGGCCGGATCCAGGTGTTGAATTGCTGGTCAGGCAGTTCGGACGCCAAGCGTTCGCAGCCGCGTTGCCAGAGGTCGGATCGCATGTGTGGAGAAGTGGCCCGGGAAAGCACCGCATTGTATGCGAGGAAGGCGTCGAGACGCTAGTTATCCACAGGGGAAAACACGGTGGCGCGCGAATGCCTCACCGGGGCGGCTGGAAGGCCTTTTCAGTTGACGGGCGATGCCGTTCTTGCTGTAATCGCCGGTTGCCCGAACGGGCGCCATATTCCGCCGTCAGGCCTTGCGCCCTTCGACGCACGCGGGCTCCAGGAAGCCATCATGAAACGCACCTACCAAGCCTCCAAGGTCCGCCGCGCGCGCACCCATGGCTTTCTCGTCCGCATGAAGTCGCGCGGCGGCCGCGCGGTCATCAACGCCCGGCGCGCCAAGGGGCGCAAGCGCCTCGCGGTCTGAGCGCGCGGCGCGCGGCGATCGCATGCCCGGTCGGCCCGGTCCGGCCGGTCCGCTGCCCCGCCTGGTCGTCTCGGCCGACTTCGAGCGCGTCCTCGGCCTGCGCAGCCGGGCGGCGACCGCCCATTTCGCAGTGCACCACCTCGCGGCGCAGCCTTCGCCTCGCGCAATGGCCTTGAACCGCCCCCCGCCGGCAAAGTTATCAACAATCGAGGGACCCGCGAGCCCATTGCCTGTGGAAGACTTGTCCGACGCCGCCCTTTCGCCGCTCCGTTCGTGGGTCGGCGCGATCGTCCCGAAGCGGCATGCGCGCAGGGCTGTGACCCGGTCGCTCATCAAGCGACAGATCTACGCCGCGACCGAGCGCCACCGCGACCGACTGGCGCCCGGCCTGTGGATTGTTCGCCTGCGCTCGCCGTTCGATCAGGCCCGGTTCGCGAGCGCGGCGTCGCCGGCGCTGCGTCGCTGCGCCCGCGGCGAGCTCGACGCCTTGCTCGCTGCGGCCGTCGCGCTGCCGTCGCCATGACATCCTGGCCGCAGGCCGCGCTGATCGGCGCGGTGCGCGCGTACCGTTTCTTCCTGAGCCCCTGGCTCGGCAGCGCCTGCCGCTTCGAGCCGACCTGCTCCGCCTATGCGCTCGAAGCGCTCGGCCGCCATGGCGCGGCCGCCGGCCTGGCGCTGACGGCCGGCCGGATCGGCCGCTGCCACCCGTGGTGCGCCGGCGGCTTCGATCCGGTTCCGGCGACGCCGCCCCGCCTCTTCACCGCCCTGCTCGGGCGCGCCCCACGCGCGGCCGAACCGCCGCGCGCGTCTTCCGAATCGACCACATGACCGACATCCGCCGAACCTTGCTGTGGGGCATCTTCCTGGCCTCGCTGTTCTTCATTTGGGAGTCGTGGAACCGGCACAACGGCCAGCCGTCGATGTTCGGTCCGCCGCCGGCGCGCGTCGTCGCGCCCGCCTTGCCGTCGCCCGCGCCGACGCCGGTCCCCGGCAGCGGGCTGCCGGGGACAGCCACGCCGGCCATGCCGACGACGCCTCCGGCCGCTTCGCCGGTGGCCGCGGCGCCGGCCGCATCGGCGCCGGTCGCCAGCCAGCAGGTCACCGTTTCGACCGACCTCGTCCGCGCGACGATCGACAGCACCGGCGCGACGCTCGCTCGCGTCGAGCTCGTCAAGCAGGTCGACCCGCTCGACCATTCGAAGAGCGTCGTCCTGCTCGACCGCTCGCCGAGCCGGCTCTATCTCGCCGAGTCCGGCCTCGTGCCGCCCGCCGGCGGTGCCGGTCTGCCGAACCATCACACGTCGATGCACGTGCTGCCGGGAGAAAGGTCGCTCGCGCCGGGCCAGAACGAGTTCAAGGTCGCCTTCGAGAGCGACCCGGTCGGCGGCGTCAAGCTGGTCAAGACCTACACCTTCCGGCGCGACGACTACGTCATCGACGTGCGGCACCAGATCGTCAACGCATCGCCGGCGCCGATCAGCCCGCGCCTGTACCTGCAGCTGGTCCGCGACGGCAACGATCCGCCCGGCGGATCGAGCATGTACTTCACGTTCACCGGGCCGGCGATCTACACCGACAGCGCGCACTACAAGAAGATCGATTTCAAGTCGATCGAGAAGCGCGGCCCGGGCGACAAGCCCGACCACGAGACGAGCGGTTCGGGCGGCTGGGTGGCGATGGTGCAGCACTACTTCCTGTCTGCCTGGCTCGTCGACAAGCCCGGCGCGCCCGCGCCGGCGCGCGAGTTCTTCACCGCCAAGATCGACACCAACACGTATTCGGTCGGCGAGCTGGTGCCGATGGGCGAGATCGCGCCCGGCGCGACCAAGACCTTCGACGCCCGGCTCTTCGTCGGCCCGCAGGAAGAAGACAAGCTCGCCGGTCTCGCCCCCGGGCTCGAGCTGGTCAAGGACTATGGCTGGTTCACGATCCTCGCCAAGCCCCTGTTCTGGCTGCTGACGCAGCTGCACAAGGTGATCGGCAACTGGGGCTGGTCGATCGTCGGCCTGGTCGTGTTGTTGAAGATCGCCTTCTACTGGCTCAACGCCAAGGCCTACGGCTCGATGGCCAAGATGAAGGCGATCAATCCGCGCATCATGGAGATGCGCGAGCGCCTCAAGGACAAGCCGCAGCAGATGCAGCAGGAGATGATGCGCATCTACCGCGAGGAGAAGGTCAACCCGCTCGGCGGCTGTCTGCCGATCGTCGTGCAGATGCCGTTCTTCATCGCCCTCTACTGGGTGCTGCTGTCGACGGTCGAGATGAGAGGCGCGCCCTGGATCGGCTGGATCACCGACCTCTCGCAGCCGGACACTTTGTTCGGCATTCTTCCGTTCATTCACATGCCCGTGGGGTTGCTGCCGATCCTGATGACGGGGACGAGCCTGTTGCAAACCTGGCTCAACCCGACCCCGCCCGACCCGGTGCAGGCGCGGATGATGTGGATCATGCCGCTCGTCTTCTCGGTGATGTTCTTCTTCTTCCCGGCCGGCCTCGTCCTGTACTGGCTGACCAACAACATCCTGTCGATCGCGCAGCAGTACCTGATCAACAAGCGGCTGGGCGTGCTCGGCAAGTAGCGACGCCGCCTGCGCTGCCCGACGATCCGATGCTGCCGCTGGCGCGCCACGAGGATCCGATCGTCGCCGTCGCGACGGCGAGCGGGCGCGGCGCGGTCGGAATCGTCCGCGTCTCGGGTGCGTCGCTCGCGCCGCTGGTCGCCGCGATCTGCGGCCGCGCGCTGACGCCGCGGCAAGCCACCTACGGCCCCTTCCTCGACGCGAACGGCGCGCCGATCGACCAGGGCCTGGCGATCTTCTTCCCGGCGCCGCACTCGTACACCGGCGAGGACGTCCTCGAGCTGCAGGCGCACGGCGGACCGGTCGTGCTGCAGCTCCTCTTGGCACGCTGCCTCGAGGCAGCCGCCGAGCCCGACGCTTCGGGCGCGCCGCGCTTGGCGCACCTGCGCATCGCCCGCCCCGGCGAATTCACCGAGCGCGCCTTCCTCAACGACAAGCTCGATCTGGCCCAGGCCGAGGCCGTCGCCGACCTGATCGACGCCAGCACCGAAGCGGCGGCGCGTTCGGCGGCGCGTTCGCTCGACGGCGCGTTCTCGGGCGAGATCGACGCCCTCGCCGATGCCTTGATCGAGCTGCGCCTGCTCGTCGAGGCGACGCTCGACTTCCCCGAGGAGGAGATCGACTTCCTCGTCTCCGCCGATGCGCAAGGCCGGCTCCAGCGTGCCGAGGCCGGCGTCGACGCGGTGCTCTCGCGCGCGCGCCAGGGCGCGCTGCTGCGCGACGGCATCCGCGTCGTCCTCGCCGGCCAGCCGAACGTCGGCAAGAGCTCGCTGCTCAACGCGCTCGCGGGCGCAGAGCTGGCGATCGTCACCGCGACGCCGGGAACGACCCGCGACAAGGTCGCGCAGACGATCCAGATCGAGGGCGTTCCGGTGCACGTCGTCGACACCGCCGGCCTGCGCGACGCGGTCGACGAGGTCGAGCGCATCGGCGTCGCGCGCACCTGGGCCGAGATCGAAGGCGCCGATGCGATCGTCTTCCTGCACGACCTCACCCGGCTCGGCGAGCCGGGCTACGAGGCGGGCGATGCGGCGATCGCGGCGCGGCTGCCGGCCGGGCTGGTCGGCGAAGGCCGCCTGCTGCATGTCTTCAACAAGCTCGACCTGCAGCGCTCGGCGTCGGTCGACGACGGCCTCGTCGTCTCGGCGCTCAGCGGCGAAGGGCTCGATGCCTTGCGCGCGCGACTGCTCGCGATCGCCGGCTGGCAGGCCGCGCCCGAAGGCCTCTTCATCGCCCGCGCGCGCCATGTCGACGCGCTGCAGCGCGCGCGCCGGCACCTCGACCTCGCGGCCGAGCACGCCGGGCGCGGCAACGCCGCCCTGGAGCTGTTCGCGGAGGAGCTGCGCCTGGCCCACGACGCGCTCGGCGAGATCACCGGCGCGTTCACGTCGGACGATCTGCTCGGCGCCATCTTCGGGCGCTTCTGCATCGGCAAGTGACCCCCCGGAAACGAGGGATTGGCAGGCCAACCCTCGGCGTCAGACTCCCGCCTTTGGCGAGGAGAACTTCGATGCGATTTCATCAGACCGTTGCCGCCGTCGCCCTGGGTGCAGCGCTGGCGATGCCGGCTTACGCGGGCCCGCCTCTGGTCTTCAATCCCTTCGTCTCGGGCGCTTCGCTGAGCACGCTGCTCGCGGGCAACAACGACACGATCGGCTTCGCCTACGCGGGCGACAAGTTCGTCGGCTCGGTCTACTTTGGGCCCAACAACAGCCAGCTCTACTCGAGCAACCTGACGGGCACCGGCCTGGCATTGTTCGGCACGCCGATCGCCGGCTTCAGCGGCGAGATCTACGTTAGCGCATCGCTCGGCATCGGCGGCTACGGCCCGCGCGACGTCTATGCCGGCTCGGAAGCCGGCGGCACCGTCGTTCGCGTCGCCCACGACGGCTCGAGCCAGGGCGTGTTCGCGAGCGGCCTGACCGGCGGCGTGCGCAGCATCGCCTTCGACCCCTACGGCCTGTACGGCAACCAGATGGTCGTCGCGACCCAGGCCGGCAACATCTACACCGTCAGCAACACCGGCGCAGCGACGTTGCTCGCTTCGGTCGGCGAGGATGCCGAGGGCCTGAGCTTCGCGCCTCAGACTTTCGGCACGTACGCCAAGGGAACCCTCTTCGTCGCCTCCGAAGGCAGCGGCATCCTGCGCGCGATCACGCCCGGAGGCACCGTCACGAACGCCGTCACGGGCCTGCCCGGCGCCGAGATGGTGAGCTTCGTGCCGCTCAACCTGGGCGCGAGCGGCAGCCTGGTCGAAGGGTTCTACGCCGCCGCGTTCCCGAACGACATCCAGAAGGCCGACGCGTCGCAGTTCGCTCCCTACCTCGGCGACGCCGTGGTCACGAGCGAGACCGGCCACCAGGTCTGGCAGGTGCATTTCAACAGCGGCACCGGCCTGTTCGAGGTGACGCAGATCGGCACGTTCCCGGCGCAGCCCGAAGACGGCATCTTCGTCACCGCCGACATCATCCAGAACCCCGTCCCCGAACCCGAGACCTACGCGCTGATGCTGGCCGGCCTCGGCGCGCTGGGCTGGTTCACGCGCCGCAGGAAGGCCGCGGCGCGCTGACGCCGTCCGGTTCGCCGCGTCGGCGTTGGCCCGTCCGTGGGCGCACGCTCTCGCGCATCGCCGTCGAAGCGATGAGCGCGGGCGCAACGCGACAAATGGACGGCTCCGTCGGCTGCACGGACAACCGGCCCGTGCCGCCCGGTCGATAATCCCGCCCTAGATCGAGTCGCCGCTCCGCTTCGGAGCCGGCGGCCAGGCGGAGCAGGGCAATGGAAATCGATGAACTGGTCAAGGCGGTGCAGACGCTCAACGCAGACGATGCGTTCCGCGCCCGGCTGACGCTCGACAACTGGCGCACGATCGCGCCCTACCTCGCGCGCTACGAGATCCGGGCCGGCGACCTTCTCATCAAGCAAGGCGACGCCGATCGCTCGATGTACTTCCTCGCCCAGGGCAGCATGCAGATCTTCATGACCGGCGGCCCGCCGGGGAGCAGCAAGGTCGCGATCCTGCGCGCCGGCGCCGTCGTCGGCGAGCCGGGCCTGTTCGGCGACACGCCGCGCATGGCCAACGTCGAGGCGATGACGCCGTGCGTCGTCTGGGCCTTGCGCGGCCCGCGCATGGAAGAGCTCGCCCAGCGCTCGCCCGCGCTCGCCCTCGAGCTGCTGCGTGCGGCCGGCGCCGTGATGGCGACGCGGATGCGCGCGACGCTCTCCAAGCAGGCGCCGATCACCTAGGGTCGGCGGCCAGGCCGGGGCCGGCGCCGGTGCGGCCCGGCGACAGCAGCGCCTCTTCTGCGAGCGCGAGCGGCTCGGGCAATCCCGAAAGGACCAGCGTGTCGCCGGCAGCAAGGGCCAGCGAGTCGCTCGGCTGCAGCACCGCACCCGAGGCCCGCCGCAGCGACACGACGGCGACCCCGTACGCCGGCAGCGCTTGCTCGCCGAGCGTGCGGTTGACGCTGCTGCTGCCCGGCGGCAGCGTGACGCTGAGCAGGCGCGCCTGGTCGAGCTCGGCGACGGTGTCGTCGTCGGCGCCGTGGAAGAAGCCGCGCAGGAGCCCGTAGCGCGCGTCGCGTTGCTGCTGGATGACGCGCAGGACGCGCCGCATCGGC